>JAFXLG010000064.1 GCA_017531305.1 Alistipes sp. | reverse complement strand
CTCGGTAGTTGTCTTTGTAGTAGGAATTTTCGGTGCAATTACAGGATTCGGTCTTTTGCGACTGCTCAAGATCACAGACCCCGAAGCAAAAGGGCTTGCTATGGGCTCTGCAGCTCACGGAATCGGTACGGCACGTTCTATCGAGGAGGGTGCAGTCGAGGGAGCATTGAGTGGATTGGCTATGGCTCTGATGGGTGCTATTACAGCACTCATTGCCCCATTATTGAGCCGATTCTTATACTAAATGGAATAATTTTTATACTTTTTGCCATTATTCGCCTCAATGGTTTTTAAATTAATTTAATAAATGCTATCTTTGTGGCATCTTTTAAGTAGTAATGTAAAATCATATAAATATGGAGTGGTTATACAATCTATTTATGAGCAATAGTGTAGCCCATGTGGTGTTCACTCTCGCACTCGTGATCACCTTGGGTGTGATGCTCAGTAGAATCAAAATCGCAGGAATTTCATTTGGCGTAACGTGGATCTTATTTGTCGGTATTGCAGCAGGTCATTTCGGTATGCGTATCGAGCATGAGACATTGCACTTCATCAAGGAGTTCGGGTTGATTCTCTTTGTTTTCTCTATTGGTTTGCAGGTAGGACCGGGATTCTTCTCTTCGTTCAAGGAGGGAGGACTTAAGATGGTCGGTTGTGCAGCTTCTGTTGTATTGCTGGGTTGCTTGACAACATACATAATTCACCTCATCACAGGCACACCTCTGCCAACTATGGTAGGTGTGATGTCGGGTGCTGTCACAAATACCCCAGGATTGGGTGCTGCTCAGCAAGCATATACCGATGCTACGGGCATTAGCGACCCGACCATTGCTCTTGGTTATGCTGTTGCATATCCGTTGGGAGTGGTTGGTATTATCCTTTCGTTGATTGCAGTGCGCTTCATTACGCGAGTTAACTTTAAGGAGGAGGATAAGGCTCTGGAGGCGATGAAGAGCGAACACTCCAACGTGATGCGTCTGTCGGTAGAGTTTACAAATGGAGCATTGGAGAATCAGACCATAGCTCATATCCGCGAGTTGGTGAATCGCTCGTTTGTGATTGCCCGCATTATGGATAGTGAGGGCGTAATTCGTATCGCAGACGGTAACAGCGTTTTGAAAGTCGGTGATAAAATCCGTGTAGTATGTTCTCCTGAAGATCGCGAAGCAGTGATAGCATTCTTCGGTCAGGAGATCGAAATGAGCAAAGAGGAGTGGGGTGTAAGCTCAGATAATCAGCGTCAGCTGGTATCGCGCCGAATCGTTATTACCAAAAGTGCAATCAACGGCAAGAAGCTCTCTGATTTGCGCCTGCGCACGAAGTATGGAATCAATATCACTCGCATCAACCGTGCTGGTATTGACCTTATCCCATATCAGGGAATGGAGTTGCAGATGGGTGATAAGATCATGATCGTAGGTGATGAGAAGGCTATTGATCAGGTTGCCGAGGTGTTGGGTAATTCGATGAAAAAGCTCAACGAGCCACAGCTCTTGACAATCTTTATCGGTATCGCACTCGGTGTTTTACTCGGCTCAATTCCACTCATGGAGATTCCACAGCCCGTTAAGTTGGGTTTGGCTGGAGGACCACTTATCTTGGCAATTCTTATTGGACGCTACGGACCTCACTTCCACTTGGTGACATACACCACAATGAGTGCTAATCTGATGCTCCGCGAAGTAGGTCTTGCACTCTTTTTGGCAGCTGTGGGTATCGGCGCTGGAGACGGATTTGTAGATGCGATAGTTGGCGGTGGTTATCGATGGATCTTATACGGATTTATCATTACGGTAGTACCTTTGCTTATCGTGGGATTGTTCGCTCGCCTGAAGCTAAAGATGAACTACTATACCTTGATGGGACTCCTATCGGGTAGTGTTACCGATCCACCTGCATTGGGTTACGCCAACTCAACAGCAGGAAACGATATGCCTGCCGTAGGTTATGCTACCGTATATCCTGTGGTAATGTTCCTGAGAGTTTTGACAGCACAGTTACTGATCCTGATGGCAGCATAGTTAAATAAAAATCCCGAAGCATAAAGCCTCGGGATTTTTTATCTATTTATCCTTGACCTCTCTATTGTAATGTGGACATGACGTATCATCGCAAGCGGCGCACTGATTTCCCTTGCAATGTTTAAACCAGCGGACTATTGCTCTTACAATCCACAATAAGACGGCAATGCCGATCAGATATAAGACTATTTGCTGAACATCCATAGCGCAAATATACGATTAAATATCATTTCTGCCAACCGCCACCTATCGCCATCACCAGATCAGCATAATTAATATACTGCTGCGAAGTGAGCTGCACCAACTCCAATTGTGAGTTGTACCAAGTCTGTTGAGTAGATATCACATCCAAATAATTACTCATGCCGTTGCGATAGAGTGCCATCGTAAGTTGGGCTATACGCCTATTTGCCTCGACATATTCGGCATACTGCTCGGCTTGCGTGCGATAGGTCGATATGGCAATGAGTGCCGACTCTACCTCTTTAAGAGCCGTAAGTACACTCTTCTCATATTCCAATACTGCATCTTCGTACTCCACGCGAGCTATCTGCTCTTTGCGTTTGAGTCTGCCAAAAGAGAATATAGGTTGCACGAGTTGAGCCGCGGCACCCCAACTCCAATAACCCGAAGTAAACAACTCTTTGACCGAAGAGCCTATCAAACCTCCTTCGCCCGTTAGAGCTATCGAAGGGAAACGATTGCTACGCGCAATGCCGACCTTGGATGCTGCCGCTTGTAACTCATAATGGCTCTCCATCAGATCGGGACGGCGTGCAAGCAGATCCGAAGGCAATCCTATCGGTATAGCGTCAGGCAGAGAGCCTATTTCAAGAGCCGATTCCCAATCCAGACCGACTACATACTCGGGCGTCTTACCAAGCAACACCGCAAGCGAATACTTTGCCTGAGCCAACGCTCGATTATACTCCTCGACATCGGCTTGAGAGGCGTACACCAAACTTTGAGCCTGATCCAAATCCAGACCTGTTGACATTCCATAGTGGGTCAACGAATCAATCAACGCGGCCGACTCTTTGCGCAGTTGCAACGAGTGGCGAGCTATGGCAAGAGACTCTCTGTATTGCAAAATCGTAAAGAAAGCCGTTGCCACTTGTGTTGTTAGCGATAGCCTCACACCCTGATATGCCCATTCGGAAGAGAGTAACTCAGCTCGAGCTGCGCCAACGGTATGCCTAAGTGCCCCAAATAGCGAGACATTCCAAGAGATGTTTGGCTGGATATTTAGTTCATATTCCGTACCCTCATGCGTTTGATACTTCGCATCAGCTCCGATCTCAGCCTCCACCTCAGGCAAAAATTCCGAGCGAGCTATCGAGAGTTCATATCGCGAAGATTCGATTCTCGACACAGCCAACTTAAGATCCTTGTTATTCTCCAACGCGATCACCTGCAACGAATCCAACAAGGGCGCATTAAACACCTTCCACCATTGCGACTCAAGTGGCTTTGCAGAAGTCTGATCGGGCGAAGATAGGTACTCCGCGGGAATATCCACCTTTGGAAGATGCAGATGAGGTGTGCAAGCCCCCAAAGAAGCTAAGCAAATCAAAAAACAAAATCGTCTCATAGAAGTTATACTGTTTTCTTTTTTCGAGAGTCAAACTTACCGATTTTCGCCACTAAATAGTAGGTTGCAGGGTAGAGGAAGATTCCCACGAATGTGGCTACCAACATACCTCCTACCAGCGCAACACCCATGATATTCCTTGCCGTAGAGTATATTCCCGAAGCAAAGACAAGTGGCATCACGCCCAATATGAATGCCGATGCGGTCATAATGATAGGTCTCACACGCTCCTTGGCTGCCATCATTGCTGCTTCGAGAAGAGTCATCCCTGATGAGGAATGAAATATTGTGTCGGCGTACTCCACTATCAGAATTGCATTCTTGGCGGCAAGTCCTATCAGCATCACCAATGAAATCTGCATATAGATATTATTCAAGTAGTGAGCCTCGAACAGGTGCGCGCAGATGGTTGCAATCAAAGCACCGAGAATTGCCACAGGGACACTCATCATGATTGCCATCGGCAGACTCCAGCTATTATACAAAGCCGAGAGCGCCAGAAAAGCAAAAAACAAAGCCAACAGATAGGGCACATATCCACTCTGTGAAGCATTCGCCTCTTGGTACGAAACGCCACTCCACGCATATCCCACATCATCGGGCAAGATCTTTTGCGCCACCTGCTCAATATGATCCATCACCTGCGATGTCGAAGCCTTCTGTGACGGAGTGACGGTCAGCGCGATAGACTCATATAGATTATATTGCGAAATATACTCCACACCTACGGTATCCCTCACCGTAACAAATGCCGACAAAGGTACACTCTGACCTTGACTATTCACCACGAAATAGTTGTTGAGCGAGTGCTTATCCTCTCTGCTCTTTGCCGAAGCCTGAATGTAGGTCTGATACAACCTGCCGAAACGCGTAAAGTTTCCGACATAATTACCGCCTAAATATGCCGACAGGGCATCATATACCTCCGAAAGTTCTACGCCTTGACTCATGGCTTGCTCACGATTGATGTCGATGCGTTGCTGAGGAATATCGGCACTAAATTGCGAGCTTACTGAAGCCACCAAATCAGAGCCACGCAACGTATCCATCAAACGCTCCGCATTCTCCATCAAATAGCGTGTTCCTCTGCCCTGCAAATCCTGCACCTGCACCTCTACACCCGATGCCACTCCTAACCCAGGGATGGGAGGCGGTATGAAGGCATAACTCTGAGCCTCTGGAACAGCCATATACAGCTCTTTGGTCAGAATATCTGCCAACTCGCCTGCTGTGGTTTTGCGCTCAGAGTAATCCTCCAACACCACGAATATCACTCCGCTATTGGTCGATGCAATGCCTGCAACCATATTGAATCCTGCAGCCAGAGCCGAGAACTTTACCTCTTTGTGAGAGCTTACTATTTTGTCCACATGGTTCATCGCCGATAGAGTCCTCTCCAACGATGAAGCCTCAGGTGTAGAGACCGAAACAATCAGATAACCTTCATCCTCATCGGGCAGGAATCCCTTAGGCAGAAACTTCCAGCAAACGGCAATCAACGCTATGCTGACACACACGAACAATGCCGTACGTGCCACGTGCTTGATCATACGCGAAGTGAGCGATGAATAGCGTGCGACCTGTCGTTCAAACCAACGATCGAAACTGAGAAAGAATCTTCCCTTGATCCCTTCGCCCTTTTTGAGCAATAAGGAAGCAAGTGCAGGCGAGAGTGTGAGTGCGTTGAGTGCAGAGAAAAATACGGAAGTAGCGACTGTAACAGAGAATTGCTGAAACAATCGCCCCGTAATTCCGCCCGTGAACGACACAGGTATAAATATCGCCAACAGCACAACCGTAGTAGCAACAATAGGGGATGAGACCTTACTCATGGCATCCATGGTAGCAGACGTAGCATCCATTCCTTTGTCGATGTTTACCTGCACCGCCTCTACCACAACAATAGCATCATCGACCACCAATCCGATAGCCAGCACCATACCCAACAATGAGACCACATTGAGCGAAAATCCCAACAGCGGGAAGAGCATAAATGTCGATATGAGCGAAACGGGAATGGCTATAAGCGGAATGAGCGTAGCTCTCCAACTCTGCAAAAAGAGATATATGATAATTATCACAAGCACAAGCGCAATGATCAGTGTGCGAGCTATATCGACTGCTCCAGCCTTGATATTTACCGTACTATCAACCACCGTCATCAGCTTCACGCCATCGGGAAAAATCTTCTCCTGCTCTGCCATCACCGCCTTGACCTTACGTCCGACATCTACAGCATTACTCCCTGGTTCCTGATAGACCACAATCATGGTTGATGGATTCTCTCCCAGATGCGAACTTACGTTATAGGCTTGACTGCCCAACTCCACATCGGCAACATCTCTTAATCGAATCTCCTCTCCCTGAGAATTTATCGAGAGTATAATCTGTGCAAACTCTTCGGCTGAAGAGATCTGAGGTGGGAGGGTTACGGTGTAGGTATAGGGCACATTCTCGCTATTGGGTTGCGCACCAAACTTGCCAGCAGGATATATCGCGCTCTGGCTCTTTATCTGCCCAAGCACCTGATCCAGACTTAGACCATAGTAGTGTAGTTTTTCGGGATATATCCATATTCGCATGGCGTATTCACCAGCTCCCATGATTGAGACCTTGCCGACTCCGTTGATTTTCGCTATACGATCCTCAAGATTTATGTAGGCATAGTTCGAAAGAAAAACATCGTCATAACGTCCATCACTCACCAGCGCATAGACCATAATGAAGCCCGTATTACTCTTCTGAGTCACCACGCCCTGCTGTGTCACCGATGCAGGGAGCTTTGCCATCGCCGAAGATACGTTGTTTTGCGTGAAGATGGCATCCATATCGGGCGAAGAGTCTATATCGAATGTTACCTGCATATTCATCGTACCATCGTTAGCACTCGTTGTCTGCAGATAGAGCATATCGCTCACTCCCATCACACTCTCCGCCAAAGGCGTTGCCACAGAGTTATTTACCGTCTGCGCATCAGCACCCACATAGGTTGCCGCCACCTGCACCACAGGCGGAGTGATATCGGGGAACTGTTCGATGGAGAGCCTCGAAAGTGACACTGCTCCCAAGAGTGTCATTGCCAACGCAATGGAGATGGCAAATATCGGACGGCGCACAAAATAATTTCCCATCTTTACTCCGTTTTATTTGGTACAACCTTCATTCCTGCGTGCAACTTCTGCAATCCCGTCAACGCCACCATCTCACCCACAGACAACCCCTCCTCTACGATCCACATATCGTTGAACGTATCGCCCAACTTCACTGCTCGATACTCCACCGTATTGTCGGGCTTTACTACCCATACCGACGAGATGTTCTGTATCCGATTGACAGCACTCTGAGGGATCATGATTTTGGCTCTTTTGCCACCCATTCCCACGCGCACGTTTGCATATTCGCCCGCTTTAAGCGTTGAGTCGGGGTTGGGAAAATCGACCACGATAGAGATCGTACCACTCGATGATGAGATATTTTGCTTCGTGTAGTCATAGACTCCTTTGTAGCCATACTCCTCACCCGAACTTAGAAATAGCCTGATATCGGAAAGCAGATTCTGATTTTCATAACTTTTACCCTCGCGAGCGTATTTCAAGTAGAGCGAAGTAGGTATAGCCAATTGCGCCGAAAGTGTGTCAAGATTGGAGATAGTGGTCAAAACTTGGAATTGTGTGGCAGGACCTACATAATCTCCCACATGAGCCTCGGATGATGCAATTATGCCGCTTATTGGGGCATAAATTTTGGCGTAACCCACCTGCAGACGCGTGCTTTCGAGATTCTGCCGAGCCGATTTAACGGACGACTGAGCAGAGAGGTATTCTGCCCGATATTGATCTAATTGCGACTGACTTATAGCATTTAACTCAGCCAAAGGTTTAGCTCGGTTGTAATTATTTTCGCTCTCAGCTAACTGTGCTTGGGCGGAGTATAATTGTGCTTCGGCTGCACGCATCGAGGTGCTGAGCAGATTTGACTCGATGACAAATATCAAATCTCCCTTTCTGACGGGCATACCAGATTGATAGTTCTTCTTGAGCAGATACCCGTTCACACGAGGTTGTATGACGGCATCGTAATTACTCTGAAGATGAGTCGTAAACTCATATTGCATGGTGATAGAGTCTTTTTTGACCTCACTCACCTCAATACGCATTGCAGGTTCCGCTTCGGGACTCTTCGATTTGTGGTGAGATCTATGGCAAGAAGCCAGAATCAACACCCCTGCAAGCAAAAGTAAATTAACCCTTAGTCGCATAATGATACTGATTTTAACTGTGTGGAGTCAAAAAATATGCCACCGCACTTTATAAAATCGGGCAACTCTCTGGTAATAAAAGATTTTTCTAACGATTTTTTGTTGAAAATTATTTGGTTATGAGAAAATTTCATATATTTGTCCCCAAACAAACCACTAAATAATTTTTATCATGAAGAATCTAGTAGATCAGATCAATGCTCAGATCGAGCTTTTCTCTGTAAACGCTACTGCGCAGGTAGAGAAGAACAACAAGGCTGCAGGTACACGCGCTCGTAAGGCTGCTTTGGAGCTTACAAAGCTTTTGAAGGAGTTCCGTAAGGTATCTGTAGAGGAGTCTAAGAAGTAATTTTAGATTATCCAAACAATAGAGGAGTGTTCCAAGCGTGGGACACTCCTCTTTATTTTTGCGCTTATTTTATGCTCTGGCGGCTACAAATCTATGCCATGTCTTCGGAACAGATCGCGTTGCATGGCATTTATACCGATATTCTCGTCCAAAACCACCGCCTGATTGTGATCGTCAAGATAGTATCGCTCCGCATCGAAATCAAAATCGGGGCTTAACAACGATGCCGACAAATCGACATAATCGGAGTTAATCGAAGCCATATCTGCCATGGTATGAAATACGCTGAATGTGGTAGCGGGAGCGTGGGCATTGCGGCGTGAAGCCTTAACCTTTGCAGGATGCTCGCGCTTGAAACTCTCAGAGAACCACGCCAACGAAGCCACATGCAACTGGAAATAGGTCACGGTAGGCGAGGCGTGTAAAAATCGCTCATCCTGAGTGTCCATCAGATCCTCTCCGTGGTCGGCACAATAGAACATCGCACACGAGGTGTTCTTCAGCCCCTCCAATGTCGAAATAACCTCATTTAAGACATGGTCGGTGTAGAGTACGGAGTTATCGTACGTATTACGAATCAGCTCCATATTATTTCTCGATATGGCAACATCTGCTTCGGGAGTAAATTCGGCAAAAGAGCGTGGATAACGCTGGTAGTAACTAAAGTGTGAGCCGTAGGTATGCAGCACAAAGAGTATTCGCTCCGAATGATCCTCCTCCAAGGCTTTGCGCATAGCATCTACCAACTGCATATCCAGACGAGGCGAATCCAGATAGATAACATGCTTGGCATCGTGAGCCAAGTTGTCGATCATAGCTCCTTGTGGAGATTGATTCGAAATGAAATAGGTAGAAAAACCCACCTCGTTGAAGAGCGCAGGGATTCCGCTACGGCGATACAGCTCGTCATGTTCTGAGGTATGAACAGAAGAGAGTATCATCGGCACACTCTTATGTGTGGTGTTGCTCTGAGTTAACACATTGTAGAAAACCGAAAGGTCGCTACGCTTCGAGAGCAGAGGATTGGTCTTACGATCATAGCCATACAGTTGCCAGCTACAAGCTCGTGAAGCCTCGCCGATGACAAGCACATAGACCTCTCTATATTTGGGCTTGATGTCTCGATAAGCATCATAGGTAAAACCAGCAGAACTCTCCTCAAAGTTTGCCACCTTATTAGACTCCGAGATTGCCAGACCGAGATTATAGCTTACGTTGATAGGAAAAACCTCATCTCTTAGCACTCGGCGAATATCTCCTCGGCAACACACCACAAGTATCAATATGCCCATTAGTAGGCTACTTGCACCATACTTAATTAATCTTTGACGGAACAGATCTGAGACTTGGATTTTGCGCTTCAGATGCATCGAAGCTATCCATAGCAAAGGTATATATATCACCACTACGGCAATCACGGATGGATATATATTTGCCAAAAGCTCTCCTGCCTCGTCAGGATTAGTGGTGAGCAGATTTAGGAACATATCGGTGGCAATGACCGAATTACCAAACAAGTATGATAGTACAACCTGAAATGCACTAAAAAAGACGAATATGAACCCCCACCAGACCATTCTGCCCGAACGCTTAGAGAGAGCCATAAAACATGAGTAGAATCCCAGTGGCAACAGAATAGCAACCAACGATACCCAGAATGGATTTTTCTCTGTCCACGTAAGGATTCCCACAGGCAACATCAGCGAGAGTAAAAAGCCAATATTAAGCCATGTTGCACTATATATTTTATTCAATAACTTCATTAAAACGCTTCATTCATTCCAATCACCAAACCATTTGAGTGGCGACCAAATCCATAATCTACTCTGAGTCGGCTACCTTTGCCCAGATCAATACGCACACCCAAACCATAGTTGGGTAATAGCTCCGAAAAATCTATATTTTTATGCGAGTCAAAAACACTTCCTACGCCACCCCAGACTGCACATCCGAAAGGGCCGTAGATGTGTTGACGTAATTCGACCTGCGCTGTTGCCATCTTTCGATCTGTAAAACGACCAAAATAGTATCCTCGCATTCTTGATCCGCCACCTATGCATACCCACATAAACCACGGAGTCGAATATGACCACAAATCAGCATACAAATCAACGCCCAATACTCCTCCTTGCCAAAGTGGAGTAAAGTAATCCGCTACAGCCTTCACATGCCACAGAGTAGAGCCGCAATCACCCAATCCCTTAGGTCTAATTTCGGTAAGCAACGAAACAAACCATCCAGAGGTAGTGGAGTATGCGTTATCTCTATTGTCAAATTGCAGCACCACACCCAAACCCGTAGAGAAGGCTCTTTCGCGCGTTATGCCATGTGCCAAGAGGTATTGTTGTGCAAGCTGATCAATCGAGGTAGCTTTATTGTATCTGAGATCGAGCGATGCACCAGCATAAAAATCGCCAACTACTCGATTCAAAAATGTCGCAGAGCCAGCAAAAGTACGGCGACTATATTTTGATCGTGAATTGACATTTGCCGATTCGTAACCCAAACCCCAGAATCGAATAGGCAATACGCCATAGCCAATTTCGTAATTCAAGATTCGTGCATCGGAATCAAAATAGTTCTCTCCTTGAACTTTGAATTGAAAAAAGCCCTTGACCGATGCTTGAGCCACAAGATTAAATGAGGAAAAAGACTGAGCAGCATCCTCTTCATCAATCTTGTATCGACCCGAGAAGACACCATTGATTAAGAAACCCGTCTCTGCAGCATATCCGAATCCCAATGCACTATTGAGCTTTACCCGTGAGAACAACATCGCATCTTCTCCAAGCGGATTACGCACTCGGCGTAGAACTTTTAATGCCCATGGCTCGCTCGAAGCACGATCTAATTGGCGTTGTACTTCAGAGTAATTTATCGGAGTAAATAGGGTAGTAGCTTCTTGAGAAGTCGTTTTCTGAGCGTTGAGTGACCCTTGCGCCATAACAGATGACACAACAAACAGGGATATGAACGTCAGAAAAATTCGAATCATCTCAGTGCATAAATGCTATTTAGCGATATTTCTTGATTATCTCGTAAAAATCCGCCTTATCCTGCTCTGTAAATTCGCCCTTGCGGCAGAATACAAGTTCGCCCTCACGGCTGATTAGCAACATGACAAATTTATTGTTGCAGTCACCCAACCCCCAAGCCTTCGCCAGACGGCGATCGGGATCGGTGAGAATTAGCGCGCCATTTTTTTCGGTACGTTTTTTCGCGATAGACCTTACTGCACTATTGGGGATAGGATACCATGAATCCTTCAGATTGATAATACCAAATCCTTCGATATTATCGCCACTGGCTGCATGATTATACTCTATCTCGTAAGTAAAGTCCTCATTCTGCTTTGCCTTGTCGGGATCAACATAAAATATGAGCAAGTGCTTTTCTCCCCAGAATGGCATCTTCTTATCATCACCGTTTAGATCCTCCATTACGATATTCTCAACCTTATGAGGGATAGGCAACTCCACGATACCATTCTTTCCTTTAGACTCCTGAGCGTTTGCTGCCACTGCGATAAATAGAGTGGCAACAAATAAAAAAATCATTTTTTTCATAGTCTTATTATATTATTCGGTGGTGCAAATTTACAAAAAAAATGGTTTTCACCTACACATAATTACTTTTTGACAAATTGTATAACTAATTAGACCAGATTTATCTTCCTTAGCGTGGTAGGCGGTAGGCATAGACACCTCCGCCCGATATAGCAAGCGTCAGAAAAATGCCCAAATATAGGATCTGGAGTTTCACTTCTACCATCGACATCCCTGCGGTCATGATCACATCTATAAGCGTCACGATAGTCGCCGCCACCATCAACATTGCTGCCAATCGTGTGGCAAAGCCAATGATTATCATCGCAGCCAATATGCCCTCTACAATCATCGAGAGCGCGAGCGAAGTCGCTGGGCTCATGCCGAGGAAACTGTTGTACTCCAAAACCAAATTATCATAGGTCTGCATCTTGCCGATGATGTGGAGTAGCATCACCGCACCAATAAATAATCTCAAAAAGAGTATCGCCACCGAGTAACTCTTACCCTCTACGGGAATTTGTTTTTTGTTTTTGTCCATACCCACTCGTAATTCAAAAAACAGACCAGATGTTTACCCATAAAGTATTTATCGTTATATTTGCACTGTAAAATTTAGACTATATGAAACAAAAGATTATCTTCATATGCTTGGGCAACATCTGTCGTTCTCCAGCAGCGGATGGCATTATGCACCATTTAGTCAAAGAGCGAGGTGTAGAGCATCTGATCGAGATTGACTCTGCTGGAACCTATGGCGGTCATGCTGGCGAACTTCCCGATCACCGTATGCGTAGTGCTGCATCGCGCCGCGGATATAATCTCACTCACCGATCACGTAAATTCCGCGAAGAAGATTTCCTGCTTTTCGATAGAATCATCGTAATGGATGATATGAACTACGAAAATGTCTGCCGCATGGCTCCCGAAAGGAAATATTTAGACAAAGTTCATCGTTTCGTGGAGTACAGTCTAAATTTTCCTGATCGCAGCTACGTTCCCGATCCATATTACGAAGGCAGAGAGGGCTTTGAACTTGTTCTGGATATGTTAGAGGATGGTTGTGCTACATTGCTCGATGAATTGTTAGAGAATAAATAAAGCAAAAGAGAGAGGTTATCCGTCAAGTGCGAATAACCTCTCTCTTTCTTGTTACATCAGCTTTATTTGGGCAAGCCAAAAGCCTTGGTCATCTCCTGCATCTGCTCACGAGTCATGCCATCAGGCTCGAAGCCCATATTTTTGGCTGAAATGTATATCTGAGCAGATTTATTCAACACATCGACCTGATCAAAAGCCTCCATGATGTTCTGACCAACGGCACATACACCATGCTTCTCCCAAAGCGTAACATCATACTCATCGAGCTGTGCAATGGTGGCGTCTGCCAAGATTTGTGACCCAGGTAACTCATATCTCACCACGCCCAAACCACGCGGACAGAATGCTTTAGTCTCAGGGATCATGCTCCACAACAGGTAAGTAAGTACATCCTTCTCAAGAAACTTATCGGCATGCGACATAGCCACAAGCTCGATAGGGTGGGTATGCAACGCTGCCTTACAATCTACGCCTTTGCCGAGCAGATAGTTATGCATGGCAAGGTGTGCTGGCAACTCTGAAGTGGGTTTTACGGGATTATCTGCCACGATTTCGTAATGCTCGCAATCGTCCAAGATACGGATCACAGAGCCATTCTTCATTGGAAATCGAGCCAAATCACGCATACGCTTGTTTGTGCCCTTACAGAAGAAGTAGCAACCCTTCAAATGAGGCAACTTTTGCCCCATAGCTATCGGCTCTGAGATAGGTGGCATCTGGCGGATCTCATCATCCACGCAATGAGTCACATTTACGGTGATATTTCCACCATTACGCTCAGCCCATCCCTTTTGCCACAAGTAACCTGCTACTTCGGCAACCTGAGCAACCTCATACGCCAATTCGGGGCGAGAATCAAGTATAGATTTCATAACTTTCTTCTTATTTTAACAATTCAGGCAAGAATGAGCTTAAGATCAAAACTGCAATACCTGCCAACAATACTACGATGGTCTTAGCCGAGCAACCCTTCCACTCCTTGAGGATAATACCCCAAACGTTTGAGAATACCACATTCAGAGCCATCAAGATACACCAGCTGAAAGTCAAAAGCGAAGGTGAGTCGGTCAAGAAACCCTTACCAAGACTCAATCCAAAGAACTGACTATACCACAACGCGCCAGCCAAGGCACAGAAGAGCAGGTTGTTTGCCCAAAGATTGCTCTGCTGATAATCCGAGAAGCTCTTGTTGCGCATATTCTGATAGAGGCAATAGGCTGCATTAGTCAGGAATCCACCCATAGTAACCATCAATGTAGCAGGCAAAGTCTTATAGATATCAGCCGTAGCATCGCCAAAGTTCAGTGGCTCGCCAAAGCCCAAGCCGATGCTGAAGCATGCGCTCATAAAACCAGCCAACAACGCAACTGCGATACCTTTAGTAAAATTAAAATCCTTAACAGCCTTCTGCTTCTCCTCCTCAGAGAGTGTTTGAGATTTCATGTGTCCAGCAACGCCGATAATAGCGATACCGAGCAGGGTAGCTACCACTCCCGAAATAACGGCAGAGGTAAGATCCCCCGGGCGTCCCAAGAACAGGGGTGTAAGGATTGTGCCCAATCCAGCACAAGTACCCAACGCGATAGACTGACCCAAAGCTACGCCCAGATAGCGCATAGAGAGTCCGAAGGTCAAACCTCCAACGCCCCACAACATACCGAATACGGCTGTGAGCAGGCTCTCTTTAGGATATGCCGTATAGAGTTCAAAGAGTGAGTGTCCTTCGGGCACAGCCAAGAGCGCACCTAAGAATGGGAATACGAGCCATGCGAAGACACCCTGCACGAACCAATATGATTCCCAACTCCACTTCTTGATCTTGTTGATAGGCACATAACTGCTTGACTGGCAGAAAGCACCCACAGCAATGATTAACAAACCAAATACGATCTCCATACCTTATACTCGCTTCGATGTAACCTCCTGCTCATACTTCTGGATGTCGGCGATATAATCCTCTCCGACAGGTACGTTGTTCTTCAAACAGAACATATCCCATACTGCATTCCATGGCAATGACTTACACTCTTCGAGCAAAGCCAAACGCTCGAAGCCCTTGCCCTCAGCCTCATACTGGCGAAGAGTTGTAAGAGGCTCCAACAACGCCTGCAACAAACACTTCTGTGTAGCTCGTGAGCCTATCACATAAGCACCGATACGGTTGATTGAGGCATCGAAGTAATCCAAACCGATATGCACACGATCCAAAGCATCGCAACGTACGATCTCCTTCGTTAGATCCAAAGTCTCATCATTGATGATTGTCACATGATCAGAATCCCAACGTACAGGGCGGCTAACATGAAGCATTACCTCTGGAGTAAAGAGCAAGAGTGAAGAGATCTTGTCGCCGATAGACTCGGTAGGGTGGAAGTGACCTGTATCGAGAGTAACGATCTTATTATTCTTGGCAGCATAAGCTGTATAGAAATCGCTGCTACCTACGGTGTAACTCTCCAGACCGATACCGAATACCTTACTCTCCACGCAATCTCGCATGTTATCATACTTCTGCTCCAAAATCTCGTCCAACGAACGCTTCAGGTTAGCGCGGTATGCCATACGATTTACTGTGATATCCTTCGATCCATCATGTACCCAGATATTCAAGATAGCAGGATCACCCTGACGGCGTCCCATCTCCTCGGCGATAGCACGGCAACGCTTGGTATGCTCAACCCAGAATTGGCGAATATCCTCCTTTGGACTTGCCAATGTAAGATCCTCGCTCTTAGGGTGAGAGAACGATGTAGAGTTGAAGTCGAGCTTCATGCCATTCTTCTCAGCCCAATCCATCCAGCTCTCAAAGTGCTTAGGCTCCAACTCGTTACGGTCGGCAGGACCTGTCTTACGGAAATCGGCATAACTTGCATGGAGGCTCAAACGGTGCTTACCTGGGATCAATGAGGTAGCCTTCTCGATATCAGCCTGCAACTCCTCAATATTGCGAGCCTTACCGGGGTAGTTTCCTGTGGTCTGGATTCCACCAGTAAGTTCACCTGCATTCTCAAAACCGCCAACATCATCAGCCTGCCAGCAATGAAGCGAAAGCTGCACATTCTGCAACTTCTCCAATGCCTGATCTGTATCAACACCTATTGCTGCGTAACGCTCCTTGGCGATCTCATACGCCTTCAAAATTAAATCTTGTTTCATGGTTAATGTAGTTTTATAATTCTTTATATATTTTCAAATACTTCTCGAAAGCTTGTTGCCATAGCTCACTCTGCTGAGGCTCATAACATTTTCTATCATCCAACGACTCTCGTATCATCTTACGCATAGCCGCGATGCTATCCACCACACCTGCATACTTTGCCTGCATCATCACATTACCTATTGCGGTAGATTCCGATGAGCCAGTCTCGACCTTTAAGCCCGTAGCAGAAGCAGTCGATTGATTGAGCATATCGTTCTTAGCACCGCCACCTATAACATACAGACGCTCTATCTCGACAGGCGAAAGTCTGCCCAACATCTCGATAACTTGTCGGTAGCGCAATGCCAACGACTCGAATATACATCTTACAAATTCTCCCACCTCAGCGGGCTCTGGCTGAGATGTAGCACGACAATACTCCTTAATGGCTTCTGTCATTGATTCTGGATTGGCAAAAATTGCCGCATCGGGATTAATCAACGAACGGAAAGGCTCTGCTTGCTCGGCAAGTGATATGAGTTGTGGATAACTTATTGCTCCCCACTCCTCACGGCAACGCTCCAAAAGCCACATTCCGCAGATATTCTTCAGCACTCGGATAGTACCCTCAATTCCACCCTCGTTGGTAAAGTTAAGTGCGAAGCTCTCCTCCGAGATCACAGGCTCTTGAGACTCTACTCCCATCAAAGACCATGTACCCGAACTCAGGTATGCAAACTTATCATCCTCTGCTGGCACAGCCGCCACAGCCGAGCCTGTATCGTGACTTGCCACAGCAATCACATCCACAGCTCCCAGACCCGTCAGCTTCTGCACCTCTTCGCTCAGAGTTCCGATCTTCTCGCCAGGCATAACCATCCTGCCGAAATTCGCTGCACTTAAACCGAGCAACTTCAAGATATCCTCATCCCACTGCTTTGTTCGAGGGTCGATCATCTGCGCGGTAGAAGCGATGGTGTATTCTGTCACACTCTCGCCAGTCAACAGATAAGCCAACGCATCAGGAATAAAAAGTATCTTCTTAGCCGCAGCCAATGCCGAGCATGAATTACGGCGCAGAGTATCCAGCTGGAAAACTGAATTGAAATTCATAATCTGAATTCCAGTCTTTTCGTACAACTCCTTGCGAGGCATACGCTCAAAGAGTTTCTCTGGCGCACCCACAGTGTGAGGATCGCGATAGCAATAGGGCAGACGTAGCATAGCACCATCCTCGCCAAAAAAAGCAAAATCCACGCCCCATGTATCTATACCGATAGACTTGATCTCAACACCCTTTTCGGCGATAATACGGAGTCCCTCCAAGACAGATTTATAGATTGCTGGCAGATCCCAATAGAAGTGTCCCTGCATCTGAATTATAGGGTCGGCAAAACGATGGATCTCCTCCATCTGAATACGTCCATCGGCGATGGTTGCCAATATCACGCGACCACTTGTAGCACCTAAGTCAATAGCCGCAAAGTTGTATGTTGTCATTTTGTTAGAGTTATATATTTTTAGGTTAATATCAAATGTTTTTGTTTCTGACGACACGCTAAACCCTGCGCCGCACATAAAATTTGTTGGTATGACTTACAAAAATAGAAATAAAATTCTAAATTTTCGGCTTTTTCTGCGATATTTTACACAATTTTTTATTCAATAAATCTACTCTCTATCGCCCTCTATCAAACCTTCATCCACCACAAACAGACTCTCATTAGGCTTCAGTCGGAGAGTGATCTTAACGCCATGATAGTCTTCGGAGAGTTGTGCTGGATAATTATCTCCCGTGTGCGGATTAAGTATCCTCATAGGTTTTATCAGAGTACGATTCTTTAGATAAACATCGCACTCAGCCGAGTCGCTTAACAGTATGTTCAGGGTGATTGTTTTTAAATGTTGTTACTCCCGATCCATTTATCGCACCCATACTTCCCGATGGGAAACCATACTCATCATAGACCGACATATGCGCACCCAACGAGCAAGCCTTCTCCACAGCAAGGCGATAAAGCGCGAAATAATCATTAGAGAGATATGACGGCTGGAAATTTTGTCCAAATGGCAAGATTGCGCACCCACCATAGCCATCTACGGTAATCATCTTTTCGAGTTGATATTCCAAATCAGCCGCTTTAATGGTAGTATTGTTCCAAAACCACAATGGGATTGGTCTATACTTCATCGGAGGAGTCCGAAACTGTTTGGTGTCATATATCGAGGCTTCGATATGCGATATTCCAGCCGCAAATAAAACAATAAGTAGTGCAGTAAACTTCTTCATCTAAAAACAAGGTTTTTATCATAACAAAATTACACTATAATTTTATAATAATCCACTCTTGGGAGGGTTAATTTAGCGTTGAGGAGTTTTTTTTGAGCTATATTCTGCATTTTTTAAAACCTTTTACTAACTTTACCACTCAGAAACTGTTAAATCATAAACTCACTATAGGATTATGAAACACGACAATCAGATCTTCAACCTTATCGCAGAGGAGCGTGCCCGCCAATGTCGAGGCATAGAGCTTATCGCGTCAGAAAATTTCGTAAGTGAACAAGTGATGCAGGCAATGGGCTCTGTACTCACAAACAAATATGCCGAAGGTTACCCCGCAGCACGTTATTACGGTGGTTGCGAAGTGGTAGATGAGGTAGAGAAATTGGCTATCGAGCGTCTGTGCAAGCTCTACGATGCTGAGTATGCCAACGTGCAGCCACACTCAGGTGCACAAGCCAACATGGCGGTATTTTTCGCTATACTCAAGCCAGGCGACACATTCATGGGCTTGGATTTGGCACATGGCGGACACCTCTCACACGGTTCACCTGTCAACATGTCTGGAAGTTACTTCAAGGCTATTGGTTATCAGCTTTCAGAAGAGACAGGCACCATCGACTATGACGACATGGAGCGAAAAGCTCTTGAGCATCGTCCTAAACTCATCGTAGGAGGAGCTTCGGCATACTCTCGCGAGTGGGACTACAAACGTATGCGTGAAATCGCTGACAAGGTAGGCGCTATTTTCATGGTCGATATGGCTCACACCGCAGGTTTGATCGCCGCAGGCGTATTGGACAATCCTGTGAAATATGCCCACATCGTGACATCGACCACTCATAAAACTCTGCGCGGACCTCGCGGTGGTATTATCCTTATGGGTAAGGATTTTGAAAATCCATGGGGCTTAACCACTCCAAAGGGAGTAGTCAAGATGATGTCACAGATCCTCAATTCGGCAGTATTCCCAGGTATTCAGGGCGGACCACTTGAGCATGTAATCGCAGCCAAGGCGGTTGCTTTTGGCGAAGCACTCCAGCCAGAATACAAGGAGTATCAGCAGCAGGTGCAACTCAACGCCAAGGCTATGGCGGAGGCTTTTGCTAAGCGCGGATATAAAGTCGTTTCGGGCGGTACAGACAACCACCTGATGCTTATCGACCTCCGCACTAAATTCCCCGAGCTTACAGGTAAATTGGCAGAGCGTTGCTTGGTGGCAGCCGATATTACTACCAATAAAAATATGGTACCATTCGATTCTCGCTCGCCATTCCTCACTTCGGGACTCCGTTTCGGTACGCCAGCCATCACAACGCGCGGCTTGAAGGAGGATAAGATGGATCTGATCGTAGAGCTGATCGACCGCGTATTGCACGACCCTGAGAACGAGCTGAACATCGCAGCAGTCCGCAAGGATGTCAACGCATTGATGGAGAACTATCCACTTTTTGCTTGGTAGGGGATAACAGACTCAATTAAGATATTTTTGGTCTGCTTTTTGCAAATGCAGGTGCCGACAAGATGTATCGCATGAAATAAAAAGTTCTAAACAGCAGAATTTTTTATTAGTGCGATACGTTATTAACATCCAAAGAGTAAATTTGTTTATAAAAATTCACCATCGAGTGAAACAAAAAGACATCATCTTTCGTAAATAGTTACAGTAATCCCCAATAACGGGAATGTAACCCACGGGAGAGACTCCGAAGGATGAAGAAATTAATACATTAGGATATGCGTCAATTAAAAATTACAAAATCGATCACCAATCGCGAGAGTGCCTCGCTTGATAAATACCTGCAGGAGATCGGCAAAGAGGATCTTATCACAGTAGAAGAGGAGGTAGAACTTGCCCAGCGCATCCGCAAGGGTGATCAGGAGGCTTTGGATAAGCTCACTAAGGCAAACCTTCGTTTCGTGGTATCTGTTGCCAAGCAGTATCAGAATCAGGGCTTGAGCCTTCCAGATTTGATCAACGAGGGTAACTTAGGCTTGATCAAGGCTGCCGAAAAGTTCGATGAAACCCGCGGATTTAAGTTTATCTCATACGCCGTATGGTGGATCCGTCAGTCTATCCTTCAGGCTCTTGCCGAGCAGAGCCGCATCGTACGTCTGCCATTGAATCAGGTGGGATCACTCAACAAGATCAATAAGGCTTTTGCTCGCTTCGAGCAGGATCATGAGCGTACTCCATCACCAGAGGAGTTGGCTACTGAGCTCTCTTTGCCTAAGGAGAAGATCTCTGACACATTGCGCGTTGCTGGTCGTCATATCTCGGTGGATGCTCCATTTGCCGATGGTGAAGATAATAGCTTGTTGGATGTATTGGTTAACGCCGACTCACCTAATGCCGATCGCGGTCTGATCAACGAATCTTTGGCTACCGAGGTAGATCGTGCTTTGGAGACTTTGACTGAGCGTGAGCGCGATATCATCAAATATTTCTTCGGCATCGGATGCTCAGAGATGACCTTGGAGGAGATTGGCGAGAAGTTCGACCTCACACGCGAGCGTGTACGTCAGATCAAGGAGAAGGCTATCCGCCGTCTGCGCCACTCTTCACGCAGCAAACTCCTAAAGTCTTATTTGGGATAATAGGGTATAAGTATTTTACTATCAATAAATAAGCCGCCTAATCGTGGATTAGACGGCTTATTATTTCTATACAAGTTGAGAGGGTATGGTGCGACTTAAATAGTATTTGGTTTTTGAATCAACCTTACGACCAAAGATATAAAATAGACAATCGAAGCCCACAATGGAGCAATCAGAGCCACTTTTATTCCACCATACATGACAGTTGGCGAGATGTCGGGAGCTTGTTGCAATGCGCTACAAGCTTGATATACCCCTATCATAAACGATCCAACGCCGATAATCAATGCCATGCGTCCCAATATAGCCACACGCGATGGCATCTTCCACGCTGCAAGCAATACTCCTACTAAACAAAGGGTAATTAGCGACATATACAGAACTCCGCCTGACAAAAATATCTCATAAACCGATACCCGAGGACGATATTTCGTCACCATATACACCTTTGACTCTTCGGGTGCTAATCTAAAATACTCTCCATCTTTAACCCAATCACTCTCCCAATTCTTAGGGAGTGGATTCGGTTCGGTAATATGCACCGTGTCAAGTGGCTGAGCATTATTGGCGTTTGCACTTCCGCATCCCAGCATCAATATAATAGACATCAATGCTACCACAAACACAAACAACACTTGGTTCAAATCGTAAGTTTTCATAAAATTCATTTTTTGAGATTAAACATCATTTGGGAATTCCGCTTGATGCAAAGATATAACATCAGACTCTTTCGATGCAAAGTTAAATCCCCCGTTTGGGGTGTAGAATCCCCAATTATGCCATTTTAGGGGTTTTACCATAACGATTTTTAGTATATTTGTGTCATGAGAACACTCGTTACCATACTATATTGGGGGTTATGCCTACCGCTGCTTGCAACATTATTTGCATCATTAGGATATGATTTTGCATCTTCGATGTTGGTCGGAGCTATGTTTCTGCCAGGGTTGTTGATGATTAAATATATGTTGCCTCAGATTCGCTTCAAGATGTCGTGGCAATCGCTATCGCAGATTATATATCTCTCTTTATCGGTTTTTGTGTTGACCTATTTGTTGCTTTTTATCATCAACTACTATTTAAAGATAGGCATCTATCCTCCGATGCTCAATAACCCTGTATTCCTATTGCTTATCATTGCACCATTAGCTCTTATTGAGCACTTTGTAGATGAAAAATTAAAAAAATATCAGGCAAAGCAACCTCAAACCGTAGATTTTATCTCCGAACGTCGCCACGTCACGCTTCTTACGAGCAATATACTTTATATTGAATCGCTCGACAGCGAAGTGGCTGTGCATACAATAGATGGTGAAATTCTGCGCACCCGCACGCCAATCTCGCGTTGGGAAGCTACGCTCAATGAACTACACTTTATCCGCATCCATCGCTCATACATCGTGCGCATTGATTCAATCAACAACATTTCGCGCACCGAAGTGGAGCTAAAGGATATAACTCTGCCCGTTTCACGCAAATATGCAGAACGAGTAATCTCACTCAAAAAAGAGGACGCAGAAATGACTACTCAATCTCCAACTGCATGATGTAATCATCCATCACAAAGCCACAACCGATATCGGCAACAGCCTCCTCAATTACCTTAAAGCCTTTGTGTAGATAAACCTCGTAAGCGTGTCTGTTATTGCGATTTACCGTAAGATATATTGCCGACATATTCTCCTCCTTACAGATCTGACTCATAACATTAAGTCCTGCCGAGAACAAGCCTCGCCCGCGATTCTGAGCCAAGATATAGAACTTACTTAAAAACAATCTCTCGCCCTGAGGCTGCACACCGAAGTAGGCTAAAATATCGCCATCTTCCTCCATGATAAAATATCTGTAACCATGTATCAGCTGGCTCATGATCGCCTCCACGCTCTGATACTTCGCAATCATATACTCCACCTGCTCAGGCGTACAAAAAGCTACATTCGCCTCTCGCCATACTATCTTTGCCACCTTAGCCAGACGCCTTACATCGGCTTCGCTGAAGACCTCTCTTAAAATCATATTACCACACGATAGGCTCCTTGCCCAATTTAATTAAATAATCATTTGCCTTCGAGAAGTGCTTACACCCGAAAAATCCACGATAGACCGATAGAGGCGATGGATGCACACTCTTCAGTATCAGATTTCGCTCGGGATCGGCAATCTGCCCCTTGCGTTGCGCATAATTTCCCCACAACATATAAACCACACCCTCCTTACGCTCGGCAATGGTGCGAACAACCGCATCGGTGAACTGCTCCCAACCTCGTCCTGCATGCGAAGCTGCCTGATGCGCACGAACCGTCAACACAGCGTTAAGCAACAACACACCCTGCTCTGCCCAGCGATCCAGATTACCACTCTGAGGAATTGGTGTTCCAAGATCATCTTGAATCTCCTTAAATATATTCTGTAACGATGGGGGATACTGCACGCCATCATCCACAGAAAAACACAAACCGTTTGCCTGCCCCACGCCATGATACGGATCTTGTCCAATGATGACGACCTTGAGCTTCTCGAACGGGCATTTATCAAATGCTCGGAATATGTTACGCCCCGCTGGAAATACGCTCCCCTGAGCATACTCAGTCTTGACAAAACGGGTCGATTCTTCGAAATATGGCTTATCAAATTCTGCTTGAAGCAAGCTCTTCCACGACTCGGAAATTTTAACATCCATAGCTAAAAAATTATTTTATCGCGTTGTAAAGATAGAAAAAAAGCGTAACTTTGCACATATAAATTTATACTAAAATGAAAAAAATTGCACTTCTAACATTGCTTCTCTGCTGCTCAGCAATCTATTCAGCAGAGGCAAAACAACCCAAAGCCCCCAAAGTAAACAATATCATCTACATGATCGGTGACGGCATGGGACTTGCCCATGTTTCGATGCTTCAGATGGAGGGTAAATATGCTCCAACAGCATTTGATCGCGCCCACAATCTTGCCCTTACCAAGACCTATTCTGCCAACAATCGTGTGACCGACTCGGCAGCATCGGGTACTGCATTGGCAACAGGCTATAAGACCAACAACAGTACACTCGGTCAGACTCCTGACGGCAAGCCCGTAGAGTCAATTATCGCCAAGGCAGAGAAGAAGAACTTTGCCACAGGATTGGTTGCTACATACGCTGTTCAACACGCCACTCCAGCTGCGTTCTATGCACACGTAAAGAGTCGTGGCGACTACGACAATATCTCAAGACAGTTTATGGAGAGTGGTATCGACTTGGCTTTAGGAGGTGGTATCAAGAACTTCGAGAAGGCACTCAAGAAAGACGGCAAGGACTACATGAAGGAGTTTACGGATCGCGGTTACAAAGTTTGTAAGACATGGAATGAGATCAAGGCTCAGACTTCAGGTCAGGTAATCGGCTTGATCCATGACGACAATATGCCAGCTATCGAGAAGCGTCAGCCAAACTTCTTGGCAGATGCCACAGAGAAGGCATTGGAGATCTTGACAAACAATGTTAAGAAGGAGAAGAAAGAGGGTTTTGTATTGATGGTAGAGGGCTCTCAGATTGATGGTCGCAGCCATGGTCGCGATGTAGCTGGCATCTTGAAGGAGATGCAGGATTTCGAGAAGGCAATCCACGTAGCAATGGATTATGCAGACTCTCACCCTGGAACATTGGTAGTAGTCGTTGCCGATCACGAGACAGGCGGTCTCTCTATCCCAAGCAATAAGACAGATTTCACACTCCCTGAGAGTGGTATCGGATATAGCTTTGGTACATCAAGCCACACAGCCGTAATGATCCCTGTTTATCTCTACGGAGCAGGTGCTGAGTGGGTAAACGGCATCATGGAGAATACCGACCTTAGCTGGAAACTTCAGCAGCTGATCAGGGTCGATAAGTAGTATAAATTACAAATGTAAAAGCGGGATTATCCAAAAGGTAATCCCGCTTTTTGTATCTAAACCATTACGTTACTTAGCCTCTGCAAAGTGCTTATAGAATAATGGAATAGTTCTCACACCCTTATCGAACTGATCCAATCCATAGCTCTCGTTTGGAGAGTGGATTGCATCCTCCGAAAGACCAAAGCCAATCAACAATGACTTGATACCCAAAATACGCTCAAAACCGCTAATGATAGGAATCGAGCCCCCCGAATAGAATGGCAGAGGTTTCTTACCAAATGTATCCACGACAGCCTGCTCAGCAGCCTTGTAAGCCGCCATGTCGGTTGGTGAAACGTATGGTGCGCCACCATGCAAGAACTTAACATTTACCTTCACTGACTTTGGCGCGATCGAGCGGAAGTGCTTCTCGAACAAAACAGCAATCTTCTCAAAGTCCTGATTTGGCACCAGACGCATCGAGATCTTAGCCGAAGCCTTAGAAGGGATTACAGTCTTGGTTCCCTCTTCGATATAGCCTCCCCAGATACCATTAACATCCAACGATGGACGTACGCCCGTACGCTCGATAGTGGTGTAACCAGCTTCACCCTCTACGTCATCTATATCGAGAGCCCTCTTGTAATCCTCCAAACAGAAAGGAGCTTCGTTGAAAGCCTCTCGCTCGGCTGGAGTAAGGTCGCGCACATCATCATAGAAACCAGGGATGGTTACTCTGCCTCGCTCATCCACCAACGATGCCACCAAACGAGTTAAAACATTGGCAGGATTAGCCACAGCACCACCAAACAAGCCTGAGTGAAGATCCTTGTTTGGACCTACAACTTCTACCTCCATATATGTCAGACCACGCAAGCCGCAAGTGATTGATGGGGTATCCATTGAGATCATAGAGGTATCTGAAACAAGGATAATATCAGCCTTGAGCATCTCTTTATTATCCTCACAGAACTTATAGAGACTTGGAGAGCCGATCTCCTCTTCTCCCTCCAACATGAATTTCACGTTACATGGCAGGCTATCTGTCTCACACATAGCCTCAAACGCCTTGGCGTGCATAACGAGCTGACCCTTATCGTCATCAGCACCACGCCCCCATATGCGACCATCCTTCACCACGGGCTCAAATGGCTCGGTACGCCACTCGGCACGAGGATCAACAGGCATAACATCATAGTGACCATATACCAATACGGTCTTTGCCTTAGGATCAATGATCTTCTCGGCATATACCACAGGATTACCATCCGTTGGCATAACCTCAGCGTGATCTGCACCAGCCTTCACCAACGCTGCTGCCAGCCATTCGGCACACTTAACCATATCTGGCTTATGCTCTGACTGCGCACTGATTGAAGGAATACGCAACAAATCGAGCAACTCCTCCAAGAAGCGATCCTTGTTGGCAGTAATATATTCTTGAACTTTCTGCATTATACTTTTGTTAAAAATTAAATTCCACAAATAGCCTTAATCTCACCCATGATCTTCTGTGCCAAAGCATCTGCCTCAGCCATAGATTTTGCCTCGGTATAGACGCGAATGATAGGCTCGGTATTAGACTTGCGAAGGTGTACCCAATTCTCTGCAAAGTCAATCTTCACGCCATCGATATCGTTCACACGCTCAGCAGAGTAACGCTGCTTCATCTCAAGCAATACTTTATCTACATCGATAGCTGGAGTAAGCTGAATCTTATTCTTCGAAGCGAAGTATGCAGGATATGTCGCGCGAAGCTCCGTCATCTTCAAACCACGCTCTACAAGGTAGGTCAAGAACAATGCCACACCCACCAAAGCATCACGTCCATAGTGCAAAGCAGGGTAGATCACGCCACCGTTACCCTCGCCACCGATGATGGCACCTGTATCCTTCATCTTCTTCACTACGTTAACCTCACCTACAGCCGATGCGTTATACTCGCCACCGTGCGCTATCGTTACATCGCTCAATGCTCGAGAAGAGCTGAGGTTTGATACTGTGTTACCCACCTGCTTAGAGAGGATGTAATCCGCCACAGCAACCAATGTGTACTCCTCACCAAACATTGTACCATCCTCGTTTACCAACGCCAGACGATCCACATCAGGATCAACTACAACACCCAAATCAGCCTTCTCGCGGCGAATAACCTCAGAGATCTCTGTCAAGTTCTCTGGAAGTGGCTCTGGATTATGTGCAAACTCTCCATTAGGCTCGCAATTAAGTTCCACAACCTCACAACCCAACTCCTTGAGCAATTGAGGGATAACAACACCACCGATAGAGTTAACGGCATCTACCACAACCTTAAACTTACGTGCCTTAACAGCCTCTACATTAACCAAGTCGAGAGCCAACACCTGCTGAATATGAGTCGAATTAAAATCCTCGCGAGATATAACCTTACCAATAGCATCAATCTCAGGGAAATCGAAAGCCTCATCCTCAGCCAAAGCCAATACACGCTTACCCTCAGCATCATTCAAAAACTCGCCATTTTCGTTCAGGAGTTTCAAGGCATTCCACTGCTTAGGATTGTGCGAAGCGGTGATAATAATACCACCATCAGCTTTGTGTGTGATAACAGCCATCTCGGTACCTGGGGTAGTACAAAGACCAACATTGATAACATCTGCACCGCAACCGAGCAAAGTACCCTCGATAATGTCGTTAACCATTGTGCCTGACAGACGTGCATCACGACCCAAAACGATAGTCAGACGCTTGCCCTGATGCTTTTCGCTCATGAAACGAACATAGGCAGTTGTAAACTTCACGATGTCGATAGGAGTGAGGTTATCGCCTTGCGCTCCTCCGATTGTTCCGCGAATACCGGAAATAGATTTAATTAGTGTCATTTTATTATGTTTTAAAGATTATACTCTATATTTAAAAAAACACAATATTATTTTGTAATTCGATGTAAATATATTACTTTTATGCCATATAAAAAAGTTAATTTAGAAAAATTTACGACATGCAGAACAGAATTATCCCATCTTCCGAGTTGATTATCAACGATGATGGCACGATATTTCATCTTCACCTCAAGCCTGAGCATCTTGCCGATACTGTGATCTTGGTGGGAGATCCAGCGCGTGTCAGGATGATTTCTAAATACTTCGACTCGGTGGAGTGCGATGTTTCGAACCGCGAATTCCATACCATCACAGGCTCTTACAAAGGCACTCGCATGAGCGTGCTTTCGACAGGTATCGGTATCGGCAACATAGACATCTGCATGACGGAGCTTGACGCATTGGCAAATATCGACTTTGCCACTCGTCAGGTCAAGGAGCAACACCGCCGCCTGACACTCGTCAGATTAGGTACCTCGGGAGCTTTGCAGGCTGACATTAAGGTAGGGGATATCATCTTCGGCAAGACCTCTGTCGGATTCGATGGTTTGTTAAGCTACTATGCTGGTCGCGATGAGGTTTGCGATTTGGAGTTGGAGCAGGCTTTCGTAGATCACACATCGTGGAGCGAGCCCATGCCTCGACCATACTTTGTGGATGCCGATGCAGAGATCTGGGAGCATTTCAAGGATTCCGTTACCGAGGGTATCACCATAGCCGCACCAGGCTTCTATGCACCTCAAGGCAGATGGGTACGTCTGCAACCCGCAGTACCCGATCTGAACGAGAAGATCGAGTCATTCCGCTTTGGCGAGCGCAGAATCACCAATTACGAGATGGAGGGCTCGGCATTAGCAGGGTTAGCCGCCCTGATGGGACACCGCGCAGCTACTATCTGCACCATCATCGCTCAGCGCATTGCTCTGGATGCCTGCACCGATTACAAGCCATTTGTCGAGCGCATGATATGTATGGCACTTGACAAGCTTTCGACTTTGAAATAAGATTTATTTGAAATAATAACAAAAATATAGAAACACAATGAAATTTACAGTATCAAGTTCAGCTCTTTTGTCGCTCTTGGCGACCACAGGTAAAGTTATCAGCAATAAAAGTTCACTCCCCATCCTTGAGTATTTCCTCATGGAGCTCAAAGATGGCAAATTGACAGTTACTACATCCGATCTGGAGACTACCCTGATTGGATCTATCACAGTTGATAACATCGAGCAGGAGGGCGTTATCGCAGCTCCAGGCAAATTGATGCTCGACTCTTTAAAGGAGTTCCCTGAGATGCCTCTTTCAATCGAGGTTAACGATACCACTTGGGAGATCAAGATCACTTGGAATAGCGGTCACCTCTCAATCCCTGGTGCAAGTGCAGTAAGCTATCCTTCGGTACAGACTCTCGGCGCAGAGTGCAAGACTATCACCTTGGATGTAGATTTGTTGGTAGGTGGTATCAGCAAGACTATCTTCGCTACTGCAGACGATGAGATGCGTCCAGTGATGAATGGAGTATATTTCGATTTCAAGGAGGATTCGCTCACATTTGTTGCCACCGATGCACACAAGCTGGTTAAGTATGCTACCGATTCAGCTAACAACTTCGCTGCATCGTTCATCTTGCCTAAGAAGCCAGCCAACTTGCTGAGAAACCTTTTGGCAAAGGAGGATGAGCCTGTAGAGGTATCATTCGATGCTAAGAATGTAACATTCTCACTCAAGGCTTTCAAGCTCGTATGTCGTTTGATCGAGGGTAACTATCCAAACTACAACGCCGTTATCCCTACAGCAAACCCCAACAAGGTTTTGATCGACAGAGTAGAGTTCGTTAACGGCATCAAGCGTGTTGCAGTATGTTCTAACCCTTCGACTAACCTTATCCGCATGGATATCGCTCAGAACAAGGTTAACCTTACTGCTCAGGATATTGACTTCTCTGTTTCTGCCAACGAGACTATCTCGTGCAGCTATGACGGTCAGCCTGTAACCATTGGCTTTAAATCTACATTCCTCGTGGAGATCCTCTCTAATATCGAGACTCCGACAGTAGTTATCGAGCTTGCCGATTCTACACGCGCAGGAGTATTCAAGCCTGTATATGACGATCAGCAGTCAAGCGAGGTATTGATGCTTTTGATGCCTATGATGATTAACGCCTAAGAGTAATAAATTCAGAAACAGGTTCTGAGATGAAACTAAATCTTAAACGCCCGATTGTCTTCTTTGATTTGGAGACAACGGGCGTTGATACCGCTAAAGACCGCATCGTGGAGATCTCCATGATTAAGGTTATGCCTGACGGAGAGGAGATCACACGCACACGTCTGATTAACCCTCAGATGCATATCCCCGAAGCGGCAACTGCCATACACGGCATTAAGGATGAGGATGTAAAGGATGCACCATGCTTTGCCCAGATCGCCAAGTCGCTGAGCCAATTCATCGAGGGATGTGACTTTGGAGGATTCAACTCCAACCGCTTCGACCTCCCGATGCTTGTCGAGGAGTTTCTGCGCGCTGGTGTGGATGTGGATTTCAAGAAGCGCAAGTTCATCGATGTGCAGAATATATTTCACAAGATGGAGCAGCGTACGTTGGTTGCAGCATATAAATTCTACTGCGACAAGGATCTTACCGATGCTCACTCGGCAGAAGCCGACACTAAGGCGACATACGAGGTCTTGAAGGCGCAGCTTGACCGTTACCCCGAATTACAGAACGATGTTGCGGCACTCTCGGAGTTCTCGTCACGTGGCGAGGCAGCAGACTATGCTGGCAGAATCATCTATAACGAAAAGGGTGAAGAGGTTTTTAATTTCGGCAAATACAAGGGCATGTCGGTAAGCGAGGTTTTCCGCAAGGAGCCAAGCTACTACTCTTGGATGATGAATGGCGATTTCCCACTCTACACCAAGAAGGTTATCACCGAGATACGTTGCCGTGAAAAGTTATTTTAAGCAAGGAAAATGAAGTTAATACAGCGAATCATTACATTGTCGGTGGCTATGCTCACTCTGTCGGCTACGGCAGCGGAGTATATGCCCGATATAAAGAAGTCAGAAGTGATTGTCTTTATCAATGGTAAAAAATACTATGTTCACACCGTAAAGTCGGGCGATACACTCTATTCCATCGCCAAGGCTTATGGCGTGGAGGAGTCTATCATCACGCAGAATAATCCTACGGCAGCCGATGGTCTGAAGATTGATCAGAGCATCAAGATTCCCGTATCGGAGAAGGCTTTGCAGCAGGCTCGCAACGAGAAGAAGCGCAAGAAGGACTTTGTGACACACAAGATCAAGGCAGGACAAACCCTATACTCCATAGCCAGAGATTACAACATCTCTGTTTCGGCTATCAGAGAGGATAACCCTGCGATAAATCCTCAATCGCTGACCATTGGAGAGACTTTGTGGATTCGCCGTGCTGAGATGGGCTCTTCTTCGGAGCAGGAGGCGCAGGCAGAGATGAAGGAGTATGCCGAGAATCTCAATAAAGCTACCGATGACGGCTACGAATATCATGTAGTAAATCCTGGCGAGACAATCTATTCGCTGTCGAAGAAATACAACATCACGGAGAGTGAATTTGCTAAACTCAATGATGTGTCAAACGGTTTGAAGGCTGGAGCTGTGATCCGTATTCCTCAATCAATGGAGGATAATCTCAAGCTCATCGATCAGGCCAATAACGAGGTCGTGGCGAATGCTACCATCGAGGCACAGTCGAGCGACAGCAATGTGATGTTCTCGGTAGTGGAGCAAAGCAAACCGCTGAACGTGGCGCTGATGTTGCCTATGGTTGTTAACTCTAAGTCTAATGCCAGCTATGTGGAGTTCTATCAGGGATTCCTGCTCGGCTTGGAGAAGCTCAAGGAGAACAACATGGGACAAGTATCGCTTAAGGTTTACAACACAGAACACGATCAGCTCAAGGTTCAGAAAATTGTTAAGAGTCCAGAATTTGTAGGCACTAACCTAATCGTTGGACCTGTATATGAAGATGAGTTGCGCCCTGTGGTGGAGTACGCCCATATGAATTCATGTCCAATAGTATCACCTTTGGCAAATCTATCGGCTGTAAAGAGTTCGGCGATATACCAGCTTTCGCCCGTGCAGGAGAAGAAGTATGAGAAGATCGCTAACCTGATTGATGGCGGACGCGACATATTCTTAATCTATGCCGCTACAAACGACAAGGAGTTTGAGAGTGAGGTTATGACCTTACTTAAGGATAAACCGCATAATGCCTACACATACTCATTCAACGAGAAGTCTATTTTCACACCTCGTGGCTCTGCCCCTGCTATCGAGACTATGGAGAATGTTTTGAAGAAGGAGAAGGAGTCATTATTTATCATCCTTGCCAACAAGGAGACAGATGTAGATCGTATTCTCGGCACCATATCATCGGCTAAGGTTGCCCTGACAGAGCGTAGCGAGAAGTGTAGTCAGTACGCCGTATTGGGTACATCTCGTTGGGGTAGATTTGGCAACATCGACCACACGACATACTTCAACAACAATGTTGTGATAGTTTCGACCTACCATGCCAAGAGAGATTCGGCAGCAGTTCGCGAGTTTGACTCTCGTTACATAGAGTCTTACAATATGCTACCTTCGCTCTATGCATATCGTGGCTACGACACAGCCATGATCTTCTGCGCAGGTATGCGTACCGACATTGAGTACAACATGCTCGACAAACGCTATACTCCGTTGCAGACTCAATATAAGTTTGTGCAGAGTGCCGAGGGTGATAAGTATGTAAATCAGGAGTGGATGCGTGTAAATTACAACACCAACCACACTATAACATTGGAATAAAGATGCCAACTGCGGCAAGCAACATACCCGAAAAGACCATCGAGCGATTGAGCGAATATCGCCGAACACTGCTCTCTTGCCACAAGCAGGGGATTACGCACATCTTTTCGCATGTTTTGGCTGGAATGCATGGTATCACTGCCGTGCAGGTCAGACGCGATTTGATGCTCATCGGTTTTTCGAGCGACACGAAGAAGGGCTACGATGTAAAGACTCTCATCGAATTTATCAACAACATACTCGACAGCGAGGATGTGATGAATGTCGCAATCATCGGCATGGGACATTTGGGGCAAGCTATCACCAAGTATTTCAATGGCAAACGCCGCAAATTGCGCATTGTCGCCTCATTCGACATTGACCCAGAGAAGGTCGATAAGACCATTGATGACATCCCTTGTTATCACATGGATCAGTTCAAAGATGTGGTCAGCTCGATGGATATCAGCATTGCGGTGATCTCCTCACCCACAAGGGTTGCGCCGTCACTTGTCGTACCAATCATCAACGCGGGCATCAAGGGAGTGCTGAATTTCACCTCGGCTCCACTTAACTTCCCTCAAGGAATTGTCTCTGAAAACTACGACATCACCACCATTCTGGAGAAAGTGGCATATTTTGTCAAGGAGGCAGAGGAGCGTAACGATAAAAACTAAAGCGAGAGGTTGGCATGAGGGTATTCAGAGGTGTAGAAAATCTCCCAAAATTCCGTAGGGCAGTAGCCACCATGGGCTCATTCGATGGCGTTCATGGCGGTCATCTTGTGCTGATCAGACAGGTGATAGAGCGGGCAAAGGAGCTGGGAGGAGAGAGCGTGGTTCTCACGTTTGATCCCCATCCTCGATTTGTTCTCGGCACGGGCGAGGGGTTGCAACTTCTGAGTACGTTAGAGGAGAAGATTGAGCTTCTGGATAGGGCTGGGATTGATAATCTAATCATAATCCCTTTTACTCGCGAATTTAGCCATCAAACGCCCGAAGAGTTTATCCGCAGTAGCCTTAAGCAGATCGGAATCGAAAGACTCGTAGTGGGATATAACCACCGTTTCGGACACAACAAAGAGGGCGATTATAACTACTTGGAACGAGAGAAGAAGTCTTTTAAGATAGAGATGGTCGAGCAGCAGTTAATCAGCGACAATAAGGTCAGTTCGACCATAATTCGCCAAGCAATCGAGCAAGGAGATATTGGACAGGCGATAAAACTTTTGTCGCATCCATACATTATAATATGCCATATGGATGAAAACGGCATTGCGAGCGCGATTGATACCCAGAAGTTATTGCCGCAAGCGGGAGAGTACACGACAATTATTAACGGAGACGCATTTACGTTAAAAATTACCAAAAACAGAGAATTGAAAATTCTCGATTGGCGCGCACCTAAAGACGGATGTAACAAGCATAAAGTAACACTTGAAATAACACAATACAAACAACAGTAAATCATGGCAATAATATCATACGAATTTAAGACAAGAGTACGCTACAAGGATACCGATCAGATGGGCGTTATGCATCACTCAAACTATGTCGTTCTTTACGAAATGGCTCGCACCGAGTGGCTTCGCGACATGGGACTACCTTATGCTGAATTTGAGCGCAGAGGCATCATGTCGCCAATTATCGAGGTAAACCTCAAATACTTGGGACCAGCATTTTATGATGAGGTGCTGACCGTCAAGGTCGCCATGGAGGAGATGCCATCGGCACGTTTGGTTATACCTACGGAAGTATATAACGAGCAAGGCAAACTTATCAATCGCGGATCGGTAACACTCGGTTTCATAAATGCCGAGACTCGCCGTCCTTGTCGCGCTCCCGAATGGTTTATCGAAGCCATTAACCGCGAAATAGAGAAGAAAGCTAATCAAGAGTAACATCAAAACCATAGCAAAATGAACACAAGCAGCAAGCTATATTTCTACGAAGTGATAGGAGTATTCTTCATCCTTACATTATATTATTTCATTGCCGAGCATAGCTCATGGTTTATCGCCATGCCAGCACTATTTTTGGGACTTGCCACACTTGCACATAGCCGTCAGGGTGGTTGGGCAATACCCGCCGCACTATTCCTATCATCAATAGGCGACTACCAAGGATCGGAGCATAACTTCATCCTTCAGGTGCTGTTTTTTGCGTTGGCTCATATCTGCTACATCATAGACTTCCTGCCAAAGCGTAAGCTATCGAAAGGTAATAAAATTTTGGCTTGCGTGCCATTTATCTATGCCGTAGCATTTCTTGCCCTGCTCACTTCGCATATGACTCATGCAATAGAGATCGCGGCTGTGATCATCTACGCCATGATCATAGCCACTATGGGAGCCTCAGCCCTTGTGCTTGAGATTAAACACAAGGGGTGGTATGTCGTGGCAGCATTGTTGTTCATATTCTCCGATTCGGTAATAGTCTATAATAAGTACATCGAGCATATTCCCAATGCCTCGCTCTGGATTATGACCACATACTACGCTGCGCAGGGACTCTTTGCCACACTCTGCCTGCTTCGCCGACAAAAATAATCTGCCAAGCACCATATTTTCTGTCAGAAACCACACGCTGAAGTGTCAAAATGTCACAAATCGCGTAGTGGCACATGGTTTGTGTTGTATTCCGAGTAAAAGGAATAATCAAATAAAAACTACAATAATATGAAAAACGGAAAAATAGGTGTAACAACGGAGAATATATTTCCCGTTATCAAAAAGTTTCTCTATTCGGATCACGAGATCTTCTTGCGCGAGTTGGTCTCTAACGCAGTAGATGCTACTCAGAAACTCAAGACACTCTCTTCGAAGGGTGAGTTCAAGGGCGAGTTGGGCAATATCAACATCTCGATTGATGTCGATTCCGACAAGAAGACTCTTACAGTAACTGACCGCGGTATCGGTATGACAGCCGAGGAGATTGATCGTTATATCAACCAGATCGCATTCTCTGGCGCAGAGGAGTTCCTCGCCAAGTACAAGGATCAGGCTATCATCGGTCACTTCGGTTTGGGATTCTACTCATCGTTCATGGTTGCCGACAAGGTGGAGATCTTCACACAGTCATACAAGGAGGGCGAGAAGCCTATGCACTGGGTATGCGATGGCTCACCAGAGTATCAGATGGAGGAGCTTGAGGAGAGCCGCGAGCGTGGTACATCTATCGTGTTGCACATCTCGGATGACTGCAAGGAGTATGGCGAGAGCGCGAAGATCGAGGAGCTTTTGAAGAAGTATTGTCACTTCTTGCCTATACCTATCGTATGTGGCAAGGTCAAGGAGTGGAAAGATGGCAAGTATGTCGATACCGAGAAGGATAACATCATCAACGACACCACACCATTGTGGACTCAGAAGCCAACCGAGATCACCGAGGAGCAGTACAAGAAGTTCTACTCAGATCTCTACCCAATGAGCGATGAGCCTTTGTTCTACATCCACATGAACATCGACTATCCGTTCAACCTGACAGGTATCTTGTACTTCCCTAAGATCAACAACAACTTCGAGATCCAGAAGAACAAGATCCAGCTCTATTGCAATCAGGTATTTGTCACCGATCAGGTCGAGGGCATCGTGCCTGAGTATCTCACGCTGTTGCATGGTGTGATCGACTCGCCAGATATTCCGCTTAACGTATCGCGCAGCTACTTGCAGAGCGACTCTAACGTAAAGAAAATTTCGGGCTACATCACCCGTAAGGTAGCAGACCGTCTGAAGGAGTTGTTCTCGACTATGCGCGAGGATTACGAGAAGAAGTGGGACGATCTGAAGATCTTTATCCAGTATGGAATCCTCACTGACGAGAAGTTTGCCGAGAAGGCGCAGGATTTCATGCTCCTAAAGTCAACCGAAAACAAATACTTCACAAGCAAGGAGTATATCGACTTGGTAAAGGAGAATCAGACCGACAAGGATAACAACATCATCCTGCTCTATGTCGATGATCCTGTCGAGAAGCACCCATTTGTGGAGGCTGCCAAGAATAAGGGTTACGATGTTCTGGAGATGAACGGTCAGTTGGATAGCCACTATATCAACTACTTTGAGTCGAAAAATCAGAACGTGCGTTTCGTTCGCGTGGATAGCGATGTAGTCGAGAAACTTATCCAGAAGAAGGATCAGATGGCAATGTCGCTCACCGAGGCTCAGCAGGAGTTGATGCGTCCAGTATTCGAGAGCCAGATGCCTAAGGATGACAAGATTACATACAACATCTCGTTTGAGCCAATGTCGGCTGATGAGGCTCCAGTGGTCATCACTCAGAATGAGTTTATGCGCCGCATGAAGGAGATGGCTAAGGTTGGCGGTGGCGGCATGAGCCAGTTCTACGGTCAGATGCCCGATAACTTTACAATCACCGTAAACGGCAACCACCCGATAGTAATCGACATCTTGGGCGATGTAGAGCGTTCTTACGGCGATAAGCTCAAGTCAATCACCAAGAAGATTGACGCAGCGGTTGCCGAGGAGAAGCGTTTCGATGAGACTGTGAAGGGCAAGAAGGAGGCTGACTTCACACCTGAGGAGCGTGAGATGTCGGAGGAGCTTTCGAAGAAGGTTGTAACGCTGCGTGATGAGCGTAATGAGCGTCTTAAGGAGATCGGCAAGCAGAATAATTTGGTACGCCAGATTATCGACCTTGCACTCTTGTCAAACGGCATGCTCAAGGGCAAGAATCTCACAGACTTTATCCAGCGCAGCATTACGCTGATCGAGAAGTAAAAGTCGGAATTTTTATAATGTAAAAGCCGAGATTCGTTTCTGAATCTCGGCTTTTGTTTTTAAGCTAACTATTGATTACAACATCGCATCAATCTTTGCCTTAACGGTCTCCTTGCTGGTTGCACCGACTACCTTATCGACAACCTCGCCACCCTTGATAAATACGATAGTAGGGATGTTGCGTACGCGAAACTGCGACACGATGTCATCGCATGAATCTACGTCACACTTACCGATTGTAACCTTACCCTCATACTCTGCTGCCAACTCATCGATGATAGGCGAGATCATGCGGCATGGACCACACCACTCTGCCCAGAAATCGATTACAAGAGGCTGATCTGCAGACTTCAACGCCTCGAAATTCTCATTTGTAATTGCTAATGCCATAGTTTTAATTTTTTTAGTTTATTAATTATGATAATGTATATTTTAGATCTCTGCTATCCAAAAATTCCACCAACTCAGCGGTAAGTGCGACCTTGAAACGCTTAGAGAAGAGTTTTAGCACGGTAATGCCATCCTCATCTATAATCGTGGTGCGCAAAATTACCTTGCCCTTATTAGATTTGACCACATTCAACAAATCCTCGATAAAACCCTCGGTGATCTCTTCCGAGCGAAGCGTAAGATGTAACTCCTTGATCATGGTATCCTGCACCTCCGAAAGTTGCATCATCGACAACACCTTAAACTCCAATTCGGGATTGTCACCATAGGGGCGTGGCTGCACCTTACCCTTGACAAAGAGGAAGTAATTCACAAAAAGATATTGTCTAAAACGCTCGTAATCCTTGCCGAAAAGCACAAATTCGTGCGTACCGTTATAATCCTCCATGGTAAACTTGCCCCAGTGGCGTCCCGTCTTGGTGGTCATCTCCTGCACCGAAGTAATAACGCCAGCAAAGCCAATCTCCTGACCGTTAAGCGGCTCAAGATCACTCAGGTCGGAGAGCTTAGCTTTACACATGTGGTCGATGATGACCTTATATTCATCCAGCGGATGCGCCGAGAGGTAGAGTCCGATAACCTCCTTCTCCTTATTGAGCATCATGAGTTGATTCCAATCCTCAGCCGCAGGAACCGCAGGGTGCTGAATATCGACAATAGCTCCGCCACCGAACAGACTCTGCTGAGAGTTTTGCTTCTCCTGCTGCATACGCTGACCATAACGAATCAGAGCCTCGATAAAAGGTACTGCCGCCGAAGATTTGGTATCGGAAGCAAAGAATCGACTACGGTGAAACTCGATGATAGAATCAAAGCCACCCGCAAGGGCAATACTCTCCAACGACTTACGATTAACAACCGAGAAGTTGACTCGCTCCATGAAGTCAAAGATATTTTTGTATTGTCCATTACGCTCTCTCTCCTCGATAATAGAGCGTGCTGCAGCCTCACCAACGCCCTTAATTGCTGCCAGACCGAAGCGGACATCTCCACTCTTGTTTGAAGAGAAGTTCTGCTCCGACTCATTCACATCGGGACCAAGCACATTGACGCCCATATGCTTACACTCGGTCATATAGGCGCTAATACTCTTGATATCGGCAAGATTTCGGCTCAACACAGCCGCCATATACTCCGAAGGGTAGTTCGCCTTGAGGTATGCAGTCTGATATGCCACCCACGAATAACAAGTGGCATGAGATTTATTGAAGGCATAGGATGCAAACTTCTCCCAATCTGCCCAAATCTTCTCCAGCACCTCAGGGTCATGACCATTCGACTTTCCGCCATTGATAAACTTAGGCTTAAGCTCATCCAGCTTCGACTTGATCTTCTTACCCATCGCCTTACGCAGGGTATCACTCTCACCACGAGTGAAGTTACCCAGCAGACGCGATAGCAACATGACCTGCTCCTGATACACCGTAATACCATAGGTATCCTTCAGGTACTTCTCCATGATAGGGATATCATAGATAATTGGCTTACGACCATGCTTACGATCGATAAAGTCGGGGATATAATCCATCGGACCCGGGCGATAGAGTGCGTTCATCGCAATAAGATCCTCGAAGCTCGAAGGTTGCAACT
>JAFXLG010000063.1 GCA_017531305.1 Alistipes sp. | reverse complement strand
TTACACCGGTGTAAGCTCTATACCTTTTCTGGTCTAAGGATTGGGAGTGCCTCGGAGCTGTGCCCTTTCTTTAGTGTTTTTGGATGCTCTCACTGTGTATTGTACTTGCACTGAGGGCATTAGCAGGATAATCGATGCCTGCTTTTTTGGGTGCGCACCCCGTGAGTACTCACACTTCAACAAAATTGATTTAAGATGTCCGCATCAACACAACAACAAAGAATTAGCTTCTCTACTGTCAAGAACAGGGTTCCATATCCTGACTTGCTGGAGGTACAGCTTAAATCATTCCGCGATTTCTTCCAGATGGACACTACTGCCGAGAATCGTAAAAACGAAGGTCTCTACAAGGTGTTCCAGGAGAATTTCCCTATCACAGATACTAGAAATAACTATGTTCTGGAGTTCATCGACAACTAAATCGATCCGCCACGTTACTCTATCGAGGAGTGTTTGGAGCGCGGTTTGACATATAGTGTCCCATTGAAGGCAAAACTCAAGCTCTATTGTAATGACGATGAGCATGAGGATTTCGGCGTAGTAGTGCAGGATGTGTACTTCGGTACTATCCCATACATGACCGAGCGTGGTACTTTTATCTTCAATGGTGCTGAGCGTGTAGTGGTGTCACAGTTGCACCGTTCACCAGGCGTATTCTTCGGTCAGAGCATGCACACCAACGGTACAAAGCTCTATTCAGCTCGTATCATCCCATTCAAGGGTTCATGGATCGAGTTTGCTACCGACATCAACAACGTGATGTATGCATATATCGACCGTAAGAAGAAGTTGCCTGTAACAACTCTTTTGCGTGCTATCGGTTTTGAGACCGATCAGCAGATCCTCGAGATCTTTGATCTTGCAGACGAGATCAAGGTTACCAAGACTAATCTTAAGAAGGCTGTAGGTCGCAAACTTGCTGCGCGTGTTCTTCACAGCTGGGTAGAGGATTTCGTAGATGAGGATACAGGTGAGGTAGTTACAATCGATCGTAACAACGTAATCGTTGATCGTGAGGTTGAGCTTACCGAGGATCATATCGATGCTATCATCGAGAGTGGAGCTAAGACTATCCTTTTGCATAAGGAGAATGCTTCAGGTATCGACTTCTCGATTATATACAACACTCTTCAGAAGGATCCATGTAACTCGGAGAAGGAGGCCGTTGTCTATATCTATAGGCAGCTGCGCGCTTCGGAGCCACCAGATGAGGCTACGGCTCGCGATGTGATCGACAAGCTCTTCTTCTCAGACAAGCGTTATGACTTGGGACAGGTTGGTCGTTACCGTATCAACACCAAGTTGAGCTTGGATATCGATCCTGCCACACGTATCCTTACTCGTGAGGATATCATCGAGATCATCAAATATCTGATCCAGCTTATCAACTCGAAGGCTGAGGTTGACGATATCGACCACCTCTCTAACCGCCGTGTCCGCACTGTAGGTGAGCAGTTGGCAAACCAGTTCTCGGTGGGCTTCGTACGTATGGCTCGTACAATTCGTGAGCGTATGAATGTACGTGACAATGAGGTCTTTACTCCAGTTGATTTGATCAACGCTAAGACCTTGTCAAGCGTAGTTAACTCGTTCTTCGGTACCAGCCAGCTCTCGCAGTTTATGGATCAGATCAACCCGCTTGCCGAGATCACTCACAAGCGCCGTTTATCTGCCTTGGGTCCTGGTGGTCTTTCACGTGACCGCGCAGGTTTCGAGGTGCGAGACGTACACTATACTCACTATGGTCGTCTTTGTCCTATTGAGTCTCCTGAGGGACCAAACATCGGACTTATTTCGTCATTGTGTGTATATGCAAAGATTTCAGATATGGGATTCATCGAGACTCCATACCGTACCGTAGAGGATGGTAAAGTTGATCTTGATAATTCTCACATTAAATATTATTCGGCAGAGGCTGAGGACGGTCACATAGTAGCACAGTCGAATGAGCCATTGGATGATGAAGGTCACTTCTTGAATCCTGATCGTATTAAGGCTCGTGAGGGTGCAGACTTCCCTGTGATTACAGATAAGGAGGTTACTTTGATGGACGTTGCGCCAAACCAGATTGCCTCTATTGCAGCAAGTTTGATCCCATTCTTGGAGCATGATGATGCTAACCGTGCGTTGATGGGTTCTAACATGATGCGTCAGGCAGTGCCATTGGTAACTTGCGAGTCACCAATCGTAGGTACAGGTATCGAGAAGGAGATGATCTCTGATAGCCGTATCCAGATTGTTGCCGAGGGCGATGGTGAGGTTGTATTTGCCGATGCTACCAAGATCCAGATCAAGTACGAGCGTTCGGAGGAGGAGATCATCTGTTCGTTTGCGCCAGAGATCACAACTTACGAGTTGCCTCGTTACCGCCGTACAAATCAGGATACTACCGTTACGCTTAAGCCTACAGTCCTTACTGGTGACCATGTAACCAAGGGTCAGATCTTGACCGAGGGTTACTCTACCGAGAAGGGTGAGTTGGCATTGGGTCGTAACCTTAAGGTGGCGTTCATGCCATGGAAGGGTTACAACTTCGAGGATGCGATCGTTATTTCGGAGCGTATCCAGCGTGAGGATATCTTCACTTCGGTACACGTGAGTGAGTATATCATGGAGGTTCGCGAGACCAAGCGTGGTGTCGAGGAGCTTACATCAGATATCCCTAACGTAAGTGAGGATGCAACCAAGGATCTCGATGCAAATGGTATCGTACGTGTGGGTGCAAACATCCACCCAGGTGATATCTTGATCGGTAAGATCACTCCTAAGGGTGAGAGCGATCCATCACCAGAGGAGAAGCTTTTGCGTGCTATCTTCGGTGATAAGGCAGGTGATGTGAAGGATGCCTCTATGAAGGCTCAGCCATCATTGCACGGTGTTGTTATCGACACTAAGCTCTATAGCCATGCTCAGAAGGAGGGTAAGCGTTCTAAGGCATCAGAGAAGGCTCAGTTGGAGCAGCTCGACCAGAAGTTTGCCAAGGAGGTTGCCGAGATCACCAAGGTATTGGTATCTAAGCTCTGGCAGTTGGTAGAGGGTAAGGTTGTTGCTAATTTGTCTGACTACTTCGGTGTAGAGCTTTATGCTCCAGGTACTAAGTTTAGTATCAAGATGTTGGAGGATATCTCTTCATACCAGATGGATGAGAAGACTAAGGTGGCAGCTGGTTACTTGAATTTGGGTAGCTGCAAGTGGACAGGTGATGATCACTTGGATTCACTCATCGAGGCTACTATCAATAATTATATTATCGAGTGGAAGAAGGCTGATGCTCGTATCAAGCGTGAGAAGTATAATCTTACAAATGGTGATGAGCTTCCAACTTCGGGTGTTATCCAGATCGCTAAGGTTTACATCGCCAAGAAGCGTAAGCTCAAGGTGGGTGATAAGATGGCGGGACGTCACGGTAACAAGGGTATCGTAGCTAAGGTTGTCCGCGATGAGGATATGCCATTCTTGGAGGATGGTACAATCGTGGATATCTGCTTGAACCCATTGGGCGTGCCTTCACGAATGAACTTGGGTCAGATCTACGAGACTGTTCTTGGTTGGGCAGGTCGTGAGTTGGGTCTTAAGTTTGCCACTCCTATCTTCGATGGTGCTTCACTTGAGCAGATCAACGAATATACAGCTCAGGCAGGCGTTCCACGTAGCGGTCGTTGCTACCTCTACGATGGTGGTACAGGTGAGAAGTTTGACCAGCCAGCTACTGTGGGTGTGATCTATATGCTTAAGTTGGGTCACATGATCGATGATAAGATGCACGCACGTTCTATCGGTCCATACTCTTTGATTACTCAGCAGCCATTGGGTGGTAAGGCTCAGTTTGGTGGTCAGCGATTCGGAGAGATGGAGGTTTGGGCTTTGGAGGGCTTTGGTGCTGCCAATATCCTTCAGGAGATCCTTACCATTAAGTCAGATGACGTGATGGGTCGTGCCAAGGCTTATGAGGCTATCGTTAAGGGTGATAACTTGCCACGTCCGGGTGTTCCTGAGGCGATGAACGTACTCTTGCATGAGTTGCGCGGTTTGGCCCTTTCGGTAAAATTGGAGTAACAAAGTAGGTATAACAAAAGTTAAAGAGAATTGTAATTATGTCAATCAAAGATAATAAGCAACACGGTTACAGCCACATTTCGATTGGTCTGGCATCTCCAGAGGAGATTTTGGCGCAGTCGAGCGGTGAGGTTTTGAAACCGGAGACAATCAACTATCGTACCTACAAGCCTGAGCGTGATGGCCTGTTCTGCGAGCGCATCTTCGGTCCTGTGAAGGATTATGAGTGCCATTGTGGTAAATATAAGCGTATTCGCTATAAGGGTATTGTCTGCGACCGTTGTGGTGTAGAGGTTACCGAGAAGAAGGTACGCCGTGAGCGTATGGGTCATATCTCGTTGGTAGTGCCAGTGGTACACATCTGGTATTTCCGCTCATTGCCATCGAAGATTGGTTATCTGTTGGGTATCCCTACCAAGAAGTTGGAGTCTATCATCTACTACGAGCGTTACGTGGTGATGAACGCAGGTGCTGCTGCTGAGCAGGGTATCGAGCGTTTGCAGACTTTGGCAGAGAAGGAGTATCTGGATGTATTGAATGCTCTTCCAAAGGGCAACCAGTCATTGCCAGATGATGATCCTCAGAAGTTTGTTGCCAAGATGGGTGGTGAGGCTATCTATGAGCTT
>JAFXLG010000062.1 GCA_017531305.1 Alistipes sp. | reverse complement strand
GTCTGTTAAGAACTCTCAGTTCGCTCAGCCACTCTTCGAGTTCTCAGGTGCTTGTGCTGGTTGTGGTGAGACACCATACATCAAGACTATCACTCAGCTCTTTGGTGATAAGATGATGGTTGCCAACGCTACAGGTTGTACATCTATCTATTCTGGTTCAGCTCCATCTACTCCATATTGCACTAATGCTAAGGGTCAGGGTCCAGCTTGGGCTAACTCACTCTTTGAGGATAATGCTGAGTTCGGTTTGGGTATGCATGTCGGTGTTGAGAAGTTGCGTGACCGCATCCAGAAGAATATGGAGAAGGCTATCGCTGAGTGCGAGAAGTGTTCAGACGAGTTGAAGGCTACCATGAAGGAGTGGATCGAGAATCGAGGCTCATCAGCTAAGTCAGCTGAGGTATCGGCTCGTTTGGTTCCTATGATGGAGGCTTGCGGTTGCGATACATGCAAGGCTATCCTCGAGATGAAGGATTGGCTCGTCAAGAAGTCTCAGTGGATCATCGGTGGTGATGGTTGGGGCTACGATATCGGCTTCGGCGGTGTTGACCATGTTTTGGCTTCAGGCGAGGATGTTAATATCTTGATCGTTGATACTGAGGTTTACTCAAATACAGGTGGTCAGTCATCTAAGGCTACTCCTGTGGGTGCTGTTGCTAAGTTTGCTTCAAGCGGTAAGCGTATCCGCAAGAAGGATATCGGTGCAATTGCTATGACTTATGGTTATGTATATGTTGCTCAGGTATCTATCGGTGCATCGCAGGCTCAGCTCTTCAATGTTTTGAAGGAGGCAGAGGCTTATCCTGGTCCATCACTCGTTATCGCTTACGCTCCATGTATCAACCATGGTATTAAGGGCGGTATGACTCGTACTCAGACCGTAGGTAAGCAGGCTGTAGAGTGTGGTTACTGGCACTTGTGGCACTATAATCCACAGTTGGAGGCTGAGGGTAAGAACCCATTTGTAATGGATTCTAAGGAGCCAGATTGGTCTAAGTTCCGTGATTTCTTGATGAAGGAGGTTCGCTATACTTCACTCCAGAAGTCATTCCCTGCTGAGGCAGAGGAGCTCTTCCATGCAGCTGAGGAGAATGCTAAGTGGCGTTACAACAGCTACCAGCGTATGGCTAAGTTGGAGTATTAATACTCTATAAAAATAGTATTGTTGCCCCGAGTCTGAGGATTCGGGGCAATTTTTTTTTGAATTTTATTTTAAACTTCCTATATTTGTAATGCCGTCCGTTTGGGGATGGTAAAGGGGTGCTGATCGTAGGATCGGCTGAGATTATACCCATAGAAGCTGATGCAGGTAATGCTGCCGTAGCGATAAAGCGTCATTGTACGTATATATTTGGTATATATTTTATATAGTAGCCCCTTTGTATTTATACTTAGGGGCTTATGTTTTATATTCCCGTATTGACCATCGCTGGCTCCGATAGTGGCGGTGGCGCAGGTATCCAAGCCGATATCAAAACCTTCTCGGCACTCGGTTGTTTCGCTACATCGGTCATAACAGCCGTTACAGCGCAGAATACACTTGGCGTTAGAGCTATCGTTCAACTCCCCTCCGAGATGGTTGAATCTCAAATCCGAGCAGTGATGGATGATATCTCTCCTCGTTATGTCAAGGTCGGTATGGTGGGTGATAGTTCTGCCATAGAGGCGATAGCCTCTGCGCTTGCGAGCTATGCGGTTGATGGTGTTGTGCTTGATCCCGTGATGGTGGCAACAAGCGGAGATCGCTTGATGCGAGAGGATGCCATTGCTTTGTTTAAAGAAAAACTAATCCCACTCTCCACCCTTATTACCCCTAATATCCCCGAAGCTGAGGTGCTTTCCGAGCAGGCAATTACTTGCGTTGAGGATATGCCTTCGGCTGCGCGTAGAATCCTCGATTATGGCTGTTGTGGAGTGTTGATCAAGGGCGGTCATCTTGAGGGCGCGACAAAGCAGGATTACTTGCTTTATAGGTGTGAAGATGGCAATTTGCGAGAGCAGATATTCTCCCACGAAACAATCCATACTCCCAATACCCATGGCACGGGTTGTACTCTCTCATCGGCAATTACCGCCTTCTTGGCTCGAGGCTATGCGCTCGAAGAAGCTGTTGCGCGGGGTAGAGAATTTCTCCAGTGTGCATTGATTGCGAGCAAGGATGTCACTTTGGGTAGCGGTCACGGAGCTTTGAATCACTTTTTTTCTCCTCAAAAACTCATCAAAAATGCATAGATTACAATTTATAACCCACTCTACCCCTCGCTATGATTATTTGACGGGTGCCGAACTCGCTTTGCAAGGCGGTTGCCGTTGGATTCAACTTAGAATGAAGGATGCCACAAAGGAGCAAATTATACCAGTTGCGCAAAAGGTAAAAGAACTTTGTAAACACTATGGAGCAAAGTTTATCATAGATGACCATGTGGAATTGGTGACAAGTGTGGGTGCAGATGGAGTCCACTTGGGTAAAAATGATATGCCTGTGGTTGAGGCTCGTAAAATTTTAGGCAACGGAAAAATCATCGGAGCTACAGCCAACACTTTGGAAGATGTGATATCGGGCTTTCGCTCTGGCGCAGATTATATCGGCTGCGGACCTTTTCGCTTTACTCGGACAAAGCAAAATCTCTCGCCCATAATAGGGTTGGACGGCTACCGATCTATTATGCAGGAAGCTCGTTCTATGGGCGTGACAATCCCGATAGTGGCAATCGGAGGCATCGGCAAGGATGATGTACCCGACATTTTGCAAACAGGTATAGATGGTATCGCTCTGAGTGGTAGTGTGCTAAATGCTGCGGATCCAATCCGAGAAATGCAAGAGATTGTGGATATATTGAGTGGGGCTCAGTAATATAACACCTAAAATAACATACTTTTAATATTATGAAATCAGATTTTAAAATCTCATATCCTTGCTCTGAAAAGGTATATCTGAGAGGGACGATACACCCCGATATTAAGGTCGGAATGCGTTTGGTTAAGCAAATGCCTACGGTGAAGATCAAAGATGGAGAGCGGGTAGAGACTCCAAATCCGTCAATATATGTTTACGATACCTCAGGACCGTATAGTGACAGTAATGTTACAATAGATCTGGAGAAGGGTTTGCCACGCCTTCGCGAGAAGTGGATTCGCGAAAGGACAATAGCCGATAAGCAGAATGTCGGACAGATGTATTACGCCAAACAAGGGATTATCACTCCCGAGATGGAGTATGTCGCTATCCGAGAGAATATGAATTGCAGTGAACTCGGTATTGCGACTCATATCACGCCTGAGTTTGTATGTAAGGAGGTTGCAGAGGGACGTGCTGTCATACCGGCAAATATCAATCATCCCGAAGCAGAACCAATGATTATAGGTCGAAATTTTTTGACAAAGATCAATACCAACATTGGTAATTCGGCTACTACTTCAAGTATCGAAGAAGAGGTAGAAAAGGCTATCTGGAGTTGTAAGTGGGGTGGAGATACCATTATGGATCTCTCTACGGGCGATAAGATACACCAGACCAGAGAGTGGATTCTGCGCAATAGCCCTGTTCCGGTAGGTACGGTGCCGATATATCAAGCTATGGAGCGAGTCAATGGCAAAGCCGAAGACCTAACGTGGGAGATATATCGTGATGTGCTGGAGGAGCAATGTCGGCAGGGCGTAGATTATTTTACCATACATTGTGGTATTCGCCTGAAGAATGTCTCGCTCGCTGCAGATCGTCTGACGGGCGTGGTGAGTCGTGGAGGAAGCATTATCTCTAAATGGTGCAGGGCTCACAAACGAGAGAGTTTCTTATATGAACATTTTGATGATATATGCGATATTGCAGCTCGATACGATGTTGCGTTGTCGTTGGGAGATGGGTTAAGACCTGGTAGTATATACGATGCCAACGATAAGGCTCAGTTTGTCGAGCTTGATACGATGGGCGAACTTGTCGAGAGAGCATGGTCGAAAAATGTGCAGGTATTTATCGAAGGTCCGGGGCATGTACCCATGCATAAGATAGAGGAGAATATGCAGCGGCAGATAGAGAAGTGCCACGATGCTCCTTTCTATACTCTCGGTCCGCTGGTGACCGACATAGCCCCAGGGTATGACCATATCACCGCTGCAATAGGTGCGGCACAGATTGGATGGCTTGGCACAGCTATGCTATGTTATGTGACGCCTAAAGAGCATCTTGGGCTTCCCAATAAGGATGATGTTCGCGATGGAGTCATAGCCTTCAAGTTGGCGGCCCATGCAGCCGATATAGCCAAGCAACACCCTGGGGCTATGGTTCGAGACAATGCTCTGAGCAAGGCTCGTTATGAATTTAGGTGGAAGGATCAATTCAATCTAAGTCTTGATCCCGAAAAGGCATTGGAGTATTACAAAATCTCAAATAAGGATAATGGCGGATATTGTACCATGTGCGGACCTAATTTTTGTGCCATGAGGATCAGCCATACAATTTGCAACGAAGAAAAATAAGATAATTATCAACCAATAAAACATTAAAATATGATTGAAACAAAAGTATCACGCGGAATTATTCGAAGTTATTTCGAGAAGATGGAGCGAAACCTGAATCTTGATGTTGCCATCGTGGGTGGTGGTCCATCTGGAATTGTAGCAGCCTATTATTTGGCTAAGGCTGGTTTGAAGGTGGCGATTTTTGATCGCAAACTCTCCCCAGGTGGCGGAATGTGGGGCGGCGCAATGATGTTTAATCAGATCGTTGTGCAGAGCGAAGCGATGGATATTGTGCGAGAGTTTGAGATCCACCATGAGCCTTACGAGGATGGCTTGTATGTAATGGACTCGGTTGAGAGTACAGCCTCGTTGTTGTATCACGCAGTCCATGCTGGTGCGACAGTCTTTAATTGCTATTCGGTTGAGGATGTGATTTTTAAGCAGAACGAAGTGTGTGGCGTTGTCGTTAATTGGACTCCAGTGTTGAGAGAAGGAATGCATGTCGATCCTCTGAATGTGTTGGCTCGTTGTGTCGTTGATGGTACGGGACACGATAGCGAGATGTGCCGTACGGTGGCGCGTAAAAATGGAATTTCACTTCTAACAGATACAGGCAAAGTCGTTGGTGAACGCTCGTTGGATGTCTCGGTGGGTGAAGCTGAAGTGGTAAATGGCACACGCGAGATATATCCTGGTCTGTATGTCTGTGGCATGGCGGCATCTGCTGTCTCGGGAACTCCACGCATGGGTCCTATTTTCGGAGGAATGTTGCTTTCGGGACGTAAGGTAGCTGAGCAGATTATCGAGCGACTGAAGCGATGAAATGGATTGTCGTAACTCAGCCTCAAGCCTTTAGGTGTGAGGCTGAGTATATTGCGAGATTGCTCGGTCTGGGCGTGGATTATATCCATCTGCGTAAGCCAGAGGCATCTGAGGCGGAGTATGAATCATTAATTCAGAGCATTCCTCAGCCTCTGCACCCTTCGTTGACGCTTCATGACCATTTCGCTTTGAGCGAAAAATACCATGTGGGTGGTCTGCATCTTAACTCACGACAACATACACTGCCCGAAACTTTTGCTGGACGAGTGAGCAGATCTTGTCACTCGATGGATGAAGTTGTTGAGTGGAAGGATCGTGTGGATTATCTCTTTTTAAGTCCGATATTCGATTCAGTATCCAAAGAGCGATACACTTCGGCTTTTAGCCATAATGCGCTGCTTGAGGCATCTTTAAGAGGTGATATCGACCATCGGGTTGTGGCTCTGGGTGGTGTGAAGTTGGAGAATATCCCATATTTGCGAAGGCTCGGCTTTGGAGGAGTGGCTCAATTAGGCGATGTGTGGCAACGAGTGGATGATGAGATGTATCTATCTAAAATAGCAGATGCGGTCCGCTAAGACCGCATCTGTTTTATTCTACATACAAAACCAAACCCTTCAAATACTCTCCCTCGGGGTGATATATATTGATAGGGTGGTCGGCTGGCTGAGTGAGCTGATGTAGGATCCTTACCTTACGTCCTGCTATGGCTGCTGCTGAAAATACCGTAGTGCGGAAAAGCTCCTTTGATACAGCCTGCGAGCAAGAGAACGTAAAGAGTATTCCGCCGCTCTTGATCTGAGACAAAGCTCTTGCATTGATTCGTTTGTAACCCTGCATGGCATTACCTAAAACTTTGTGGTGTTTGGCGAATGCTGGTGGGTCGAGTATTATCAAATCGTATTTATTGCCAATCTGTTTGATGTATTCCACCGCATCGGCAGCTACCGCTTCGTGCTTGAAATCATCGCCGAAATTTAGGCGCATATTCTCTTCTGCCAACTTCACTGCACGCTCCGATGCATCTACAGAGCATACCTCCAACGCTCCTCCCGAAGCTGCATAAACCGAGAAACCTCCCGTATAGCAGAATGTGTTCAGCACGGTACGTCCTTTGGCATAGTGCTTCACCAACTCTCTGTTTTGTCGCTGGTCGAGGAAGAATCCAGTCTTCTGCCCTTCTTCCCAATTTACCATGAACTTTTCGCCATTCTCATACACCACGTGGCTCTTGTGATCCGAATGTCCCCAGATGTATCCATCTACGGCATTTAGTCCAGCCTTGAAAGGCACGGTCTGCGAAGATTTGTCGTATATGGCAGTGATGCGCTCTGCGTATGTATGGCGTATTGCCTCAGCGATAGCCATACGAGAACGATACATACCAACCGAGTGGCACTGGACAACGGCTGTTGTGTCGTAAATATCTACCACCAAACCAGGCAACGAGTCACCTTCGCCATGGATCAATCTATAGCAATTGGTCTTGTCGTTGTCTGTAAGTGATAGACATCTGCGTACATCATACGCTATGGCAATACGCTTATTCCACCACTCTTGGTCTATTGTCTCATCCTTCTCGAATGTAAGCACGCGTACGGCAATGGATCCAATCTGGAAGTGACCTCTGGCAATAAAATCTCCAACTTTGGTATAGACCTCTACAATCTCGCCTTCGGCAATCTGATCATCTTTGCTCTCAACTCTCTCTATTGCACCCGAGAAAATCCATGGGTGACGGCGCAGTAAAGACTCCTCTTTCCCTCGTCTGAGATATATCTTTGCTCCCATAATCTGCTATTTTGTCTTGTTTTGTTCTTTTCTTTGCTCTTTGTGATGGTTTGTGCGGTTGCTAAATCGGCGAAGCCCGAAGTTTCGGCGTTTAACCTCTCTTTGGGGTTTTGTGTCTTGCCGCTTGATGGAAATCACATCCTCTACCTCCTCTGGAATAGGATGTAGGCGTGGAGTGCCCATCAACTTCTCATATATCTTTATGCACACCCAAGCATCCGTAGCGGCGTATAATTGTTGTTGCGAGGTGAGTTGTTTTGCCTCCCAATTACTCAATCTTTGTGCCTTCGACACTCTCTCTCCCAATACTATAGCTGCCATTTTTCTGAGACTCTTCTCTTCGATTCCCCAAGCCCCGACCATCTTCTGCAGGTCGATGAATCCTCGTTCCTTGAAGTTGCGCAGAACGTGCAACGAACGTATATCTCCTGCTACATCTGCTCCGATTTTGATGATGTTGGGGTTGCTCAGAATCTTCAATATAGCCGAATGTAGCTTTACTCTATTAAGGCGAACAAGATAGCATCGCTCGGCGGTAGAGAGTTGCAGGAGCGATACTTTGTTCGTTACACCCGCCTTAAACGAAGGGCGTGTCTCGGTGTCGAAGCCTATGATATGCTGCGCTGCAAGGTCCCGACAAGCCTCTTCAATCTGCGTTTCGTTCTGGATGACAATGATCTTGCCATCGAAGTGAGCTGAGTCTAACTGAGCTGTCTGTTCGTTTGTTATTGTAGATTGAAACCCCATTGGTTAAATTTTCGAGCCGTAAAGTTACTCAATAATTATCAGTTTACCGCTTCTGTCGGCATATATTTTATCTTCTCCTTTAAGCTTCTCCACCATTTGAGCAATCTCTTGAGGATCTTGTTTGATCATTCGGCATAGTTCACGAGTGGTGAGTTGCTGCTCTCTGAGAAGTGCTAAAATTTTGTCCTCAAGCGAGTTGTGATTATTGTTTATGGCTTTTCGTTTGCTTAGGCAGATGTCACACACACCACAAACCGTAGTATCCATATCTCCAAAATAGTTTTGCATCATAACGCTGCGACAACTCTGCTCATTGCCGATGTACCTTAGCACGTTCTCGAATCTCTCCTGAGTTAATTTTAGGCGGTGAGCGTAGCTCTCGGGCGAGATGTAAAGGTCGTTGGTAGGGAGTCGCTCTTCGTTGAAGAAAAGCAACGGGGTTGTGCTGGCTGGTATGTAACGTATTATGCGCATTTGCCACATACGTTTCAGCAATTCGCGAACCTTGTCTAAAGTGTATCCACTTGTAGAGGCGATTAATTTCTCGTCAATAGAGCGAAACTCGGTGAATACTCCGTCATATAATCTGAGTATTACGCGAATGATATGATCCAGCTCATCGCGGCTTATGCGAATCTTGTAGAGGTCATCTCGCCCGACCGTGAAGATTATCCTCGCGGGGTTATCCACATCTTCTGTTAGGGTGAGATAATTGTTTTGTTGCAGAAGTTTCAGTGCGGCTCTAACTCGGCTGATGTGTATATGCTCGCGTCTGCAGAAATCGTGTATGTTAAACAAAAAAGAGGCATACAAACCATCCCCCACAGCTACCTGCACATAATCGCACACCTTTTCGTAGATGAGTTTTATCTGCTCCAAAGGCGGGAACTCATCATTGAAGTGTTTACTTATGCGGGAACTGTCGTTCGAAGCTACCAGCATCACGGCGTAACTGCGCTTTCCATCACGTCCAGCGCGTCCCGCCTCCTGATAATAACTCTCAAGCGAGTCACTCATGGTGTAGTGTACCACAAATCGAACATCAGCTTTGTCAATTCCCATTCCGAAGGCGTTGGTTGCCACCATTATACGAGTCTTGCCCGAGGTCCACTCCTCTTGTCTTATCTCTCGCTCGGCATGAGGTAATCCTGCGTGGTAATACGATGCCGAGAGCCCGTTATCCTGCAAGAATGAGGCAACTTGTTCACATCCTTCGCGAGATTGCATATAGACTATACCCGATCCCTCGACATTGTTAACGATGCGTAACAATTGCTCATTTTTGTCATCCGTATGTCTTACGGCATACGATAGGTTAGGGCGGGCAAAACTACTGCGGATAATATGTTCCTCTTTGAAGCCCAGATGCTTCATTATGTCCTTGGTAACAAGCTCTGTGGCAGAAGCCGTCAGAGCCAACACGGGGACTTCAGGTAGCATCTTGCGAATCTCGGCAATGCGCAGGTATGATGGGCGGAAGTCATATCCCCATTGAGATATACAGTGCGCCTCATCTACTGCCAGCAGCGACACATTCATGCGTTGTACTCTGAGTCGGAATGTCTCTGTCGCCAGACGTTCGGGTGCGATGTATAGAAATTTGACATCTCCATAGACGCAATTGTCCAAAGCAATATCTATTCGCGAATATGACATTCCTGAGTGGATGGCTACTGCCGAAATACCCAATTTGCGAAGCCTGTCAACTTGATCCTTCATCAAGGCAATCAGTGGAGTTACCACAATACATACGCCTTTGCGAGCCATCGTTGGCACTTGATATGTCAATGATTTACCACCTCCCGTAGGCATCAGAGCCAGCGTGTCGCGTCCCGCCAAGACAGAGTCTATGATCTGTTCCTGAGCAGGGCGAAACTCACTGTAACCCCAGTATTTATGCAATATTTCCTTGATAGAGTGATCCATATTCTCAAAAATGCCTCTTTGCGGAAGCAAAATTACTAAAAAAGGGCAGATTTCTCAATATTATTCATTATATTTGCCCCAAAGTATTATTTAATTCAAAGAGTAAATATATGAAGATCAATCAGGAATATAAAGTCAGAGAAATCCTTGGCGAGAATGTTGTTGTCGTTCAAGGACGTTACGGTGTGGACATGACCAAGGTGATATCTCTGAACGAAAGCTCTCTATTGCTGTGGAATGCTCTTTATGAAAGAGAGTTCGAGGTGAAGGATGTTGTGGCTTTGTTGATGGAGCATTACGATGTGGATGAGTCGCAGGCATCGGTTGATGCCCAAAAGTGGATTGACTCTCTCGTTAAGTGTAAATTGATCGAATAAAATCAGTGGGCAGATGTTGAGAAAAGGGTGTGGATATATAGCATCTTTGTTGCTTGTGATATACGTTTCGGTAGCTTTTGCCGCAGACGTAGTATCTCTCACATGCTCATGTTCTCATCATAAGGCTGATTGCCATACTGCATTCAGACACACTCACACCTGCTCTCATCATGATTCGGAGTGTTGCGGAGTGACCTTTACGGACAAGAGTTGTTGTAACCATGACCACTCGACTCAGGTCAATCTCTATACCCAGCTCCGAACAACCGATGATTTGCAGGATAGATTGTGCTTGTTGCTTGCGGTAGCTATTGACTCGTATCCCTATAATTACGAAGCGGAGCAGACTGCAAGTTTTCAGTATCGAGAATTAATTCTACCCCCGATATCTGAGTTCCTCGGCGCGGGGAATTCTTTGCGCGCACCACCTGCTTTGGTATAATTAATTGATCGACAGAGGAGTTAGAGGGTTAACTCCTGCAGATGTTTAATTATATCAATCTAAAAAGATGAAAATCAAGAATATATTATTTTGCTTTATTCTGTCTGTTGTCAGCTTTTCGGTTTCTGCCCAGAGTGTTAAGGGCGTAGTCAAAGGTGGCGAAAATGCAGAGGCGTTGATTGGTGCTTCGGTCTATTGGGCTGGCACATCGGTAGGTGTAAGCACCTCTTTGGATGGTAGTTATACGATTCATCGAGTTAAGGGTTATGATCAGCTTGTAGCATCGTATATCGGCTTTAAAAACGATACCATCCGTGTTGCGGAGGGTGTGGGGCAGGCAGATTTCAACCTTAAATCCGATACCGAGATCGAGGAGGTAGTTGTGGAGAGTGCGCTCGGTAATTATGTCAAGCGAGATGGTATCCTAAAGGGCGAGACCATCTCTTTTGCAGGTCTTTGCAAGATGGCTTGCTGTAATCTGGCGGAGAGTTTTGAGAATTCGGCATCGGTTACAGTCGGTTATAGTGATGCCATCTCGGGTGCCCGTCAGATTAAAATGCTTGGTTTGACAGGAACATATACCCAACTTTTGGATGAGAATCGTCCTATCATGCGAGGACTCAGCTCACCATACGGTTTGAACTATACCCCCGGTATGTGGCTCAATTCGATTCAGGTGTCGAAGGGAGTCTCTTCTGTGACTGCTGGTCATGAGGCTATTACAGGTCAGATCAACTTGGAGCATCGTAAGCCTACAGATGAGGAGCGTTTGTTTGTGAATCTCTATTTCGATAGCGAGCTTAAGCCTGAGTTGAATATCTCTTCGGCGATTCCACTTACCGCCGATAAGCGTCTTTCTACCGTGATTTTGGCGCATGGCTCGATGGATACTAAGACCCACGATATGAATCACGATGGTTTTAGGGATCTGCCTAAGGCGCAGCAAATCAACTTTGCCAACAAATGGTTATGGCAGAGTGTGGGCGGTACTCAGATCCGTTGGGGTTGGAAGTATGTTGATGAGAATCGCTTGGGTGGCGAGAATGATTATAAAAAAGGACTCTACGATGAGATGGTCAATAAACTCTCAGTCTATGGTTCTCATATGGATAATCGCGGTTTTAATGCTTACTTCAAGTTGGGTACTCCTGTGGGTGCATCGGTATATGATGAAGAGGAGGATACCGAACTTAGATCCAATATCGCTATCGTGGCAGACTATAATCGTTTCAGCGAGGATGCCTATTTCGGTCTGAATAATTTTGATGCGGCGGAGGATTCTTTCTGGTTTAATCTCTCTTATGCTCATTACTTCTCGACACGCTCTTCGATGATCTTCGGAGCTTCGCTTTTGGCAAATAAGAGCCGAGAGGATATCCTCAATCGCTGGGCGGAGAGTCGCTTGGGGCTGCCAGATGTATTTAGAGCATCGAATCAGACGATTAATAAATTCCAACAGTTGGAGCCTGGCGTGTATGCCGAATATACCTATAATGCCAAGGATAAGTTCTCGTTGGTTGTCGGTTTGCGAGGCGATTGGTTGGGTGCAGAGAATAAGGGCGAAAATGTGACCGATGGCGCAATGTATTATGCTCCAAAAGAGTATTTCGCTCTTACCCCTCGTTCGCATATCAAGTGGGATATCACACCTACTACCATCTTGCGAGCTTCGGCAGGTCTGGGTTATCGCCGAGCAAATATTGTGACTGACAATATCTGGATGATGGCAACGGGACGAAAGTTTACGGTGGATAATCTCAACGATGATATCGAAAAGGCTTTGACTGTGGGTGGTAGCTTGACCCAATATATTAAGTTGGGTGGTTATGAGGATGCCACATTGAGCTTCGATTATTTCCGCACACAACTCTATAATACCGTTTTGGCTGATCAGGAGTTTGCGGGGGATCAGATCAAAGTATATAACAACGGCGAGCGTTCATTCACCGACACCTATCAGGTCGATTTTCAGTGGACACCACTCAAGGGCTTCGATGTGTTTGCTACGTTCCGCTATACTAATAGCCTTATCACTCTTAACCGCGATGGCGAACTCTTTGAGGTTGAGCGTCCGCTGACAAGCCGCTATAAGACTTTGATAAACTTGCAGTACGCCTTGCCGTTCCGTAAGTGGGTATTCGATGTTACGGCTCAGTATAACGGACCTATGCGCCGCCCTTCGTTGGATGGAAACATCATGCGTGAGGATCTGTCACCAGCATATCCGATGTTCTATGCTCAGGTGAGCCGCAAGATCCGCAGTGTGGAGTTGTATGTGGGATGTGAGAATATAGGTAATTATATCCAGCCCGATCCAATCCTGAATGCTGCCGATCCATTCTCACCAGCGTTCAACTCTTCGAGCGTGTGGGGACCATTGATGGGTCGCAAGTTCTATCTTGGATTTAGATTTAATTTGTATTAAAAAGATTATAACATAACTTTAAAACATTGTATATCATGAAAAGAATCGTTATCCTCTGCCTTATGGCAGTAATAGGCTTCGGCGTGGCTGAGGCTTCAGCTCAGAAGAAGAATGTAGCTATCAAGACTACAGTTTTCGTTACCGATATGGATGGTTGCCCAACTTGCGCCAAGAAGATCGAGAATACAATCCCTATGCAGAAGGGTGTGAAGGATATGTCGATGGATCTTGAGAAGAAGACAATCACCATCACTTACGATCAGACCAAGACAAGTGACGCAACATTGACCAAGGCTCTTCAGCGCATCAAGATCAATGTTAAGTCAACTGCTCCTGCCGCACCTGCCAAGAAGTAGTGCGAGCATAAGAGCCGATTTAAAGCCTTAAACCCCAGCTGACGCAGAAAGTTAGTTGGGGTCTATTTTTTTCAAGAAAGCCAATGCTTTGGCGTGAAACAGCTCATCGAATATATAAAATATGAGCAATGTCGTGCCAAATGCACAGGTTAGTTTGATTATGTAGATGACCTCTTCGGTAAAGAAATCGGCAGCTACGAGTCGGCATAGGTAGAGTGTGAGTGCGCCTACTCCAATCAGAAGCAGACACCCTATGATACCAATACACCATGTCTCGATCAGCTCGCGGCGGCGTTGTTTCTCGCGAACACGCTCCATGAGCTGCGACTGGAAATCTGCCGAGAGAGAGGAGTTGTTCATCTGCTCTAAGGCTCTGCGGTATATTCTCTTTTGCTCCATATTGTCAACTTTTAACCAACAAATATAATCTTTTTCTTATTCTGTGTAGCTTTACCTTTACGTTTATTTCGCTTTGTCCGATAATTTCGGCACATTTCTTTAGGCTGAAGTCGTTGTAATAAACCATCGTAACCAACGCCCTGTCTTGGCTCGGTAGCGACTCTATGGCACCAATCAATCGCTCGATCTCCTCCTCTCTCTCGGAGGATTCCCATTCGTCTAACTCTTTGTCCGAGACCTGCGCCACGCGTCTTTCATCCAGTTCAAGGAGCTTCTCTCGGTGGTGTCTGGTGTGTGACAACGCTTCGTTGTAGGCTATGCGGTAGAGCCATGTGGAAAAAGAACTCTTGGCTTTGAATTGGCGGAGGTTGGTGTAAGCCTTCAGGAATACATCCTGCGTAAGCTCTTCTGCCTCTGCTTCATTGCCCACAATACGCACAATGAGAGCATATACCTCGCTTTGGTGGAGCTGCACGAGCTCAGCATAGCGGTGGGTTGCTCCATCTATAATTTGGCGTATTAGTGAGTTTTCTATCATTTCCATCTTACTCTTTAGACGCAAAAATAAGGAAAAGGTTACATGTTTCTGAGAATTTTTTTCGGTTTATTGTGGTTTTTATAATAAGTCTGATTTTT
>JAFXLG010000061.1 GCA_017531305.1 Alistipes sp. | reverse complement strand
ATTGGCTCTCAAAGAGATCGAGATCTGTATCATCAACGCCTACATATTGGATTGATGCTGTAATGTGTGTATTCATAGATTACTCAAGTTGCTTTTCAAATTTTATTTCCTAATTAGAACGTAATTCATACAAGATATCGTATTTAATCACGTGCCAACAGTTAACATCCGCAAGTTTATGCAAAAGTAACTAAAAAAGGTGTTAAATCAAATTATACTGCCCATTTTGAGGCTGAAGTATGACCCGATATAATTGAATATCATATCTCCATTTAGCATAATATCATTAAAACAGCACCCAATCAACTAAATTAAGCTTTAGCCCTAAATTTGGCACAAAAAGTTATTATACAACGGCATTTATTCGTGTTTTTGGATAATTTTGCTATATTTGTGACTAAGAAAACTATTTAATCTAATCAAGTAATATAAGTAATATGAGAAGATCTTTTTTGAGGCTGCTAGCCTCGGTTGTGGCAGTAGTCAGTTGTGTGGGAGCCTTTGCACAAGGTGAGGTGGAGGATTACAAGAGAGCATTCTCTGCACCACAGCGTTTTTCATGGAATAAAGTGACGGGTACCGTAAGTGAGATTACTTGGACCAAGGAGGGTGATAAACTCTATTATAAGTTGCATGATAAGGATGGCGATAAATATGTCATCGTGGATCCTGCAACCAAGAGCAAGAGTTATCATCAGACACTTAAAGATGTGCGTGCTGCGTTGGGAATACCAGAACCCCAGCCTCAGGCACGCAATGGTTATCGCTATCCTCAGCGCGAGCAGAAGCATTGGATGGTGACCGATCCTGAGAATGAAGGTATGCCTGTGAAGAGTCCCGATGGCAAGCAGGAGGCGTTCATAAAGAATTATAATGTCTATGTGCGCGATTTGGAGAGCCGCAAGGAGCGTCAGGTGACAATAGATGGCGGTATGGGCTTCTATTATTCGGTGTATATGCGTTGGTCAGAGGATGGCACTCGCTTGGCTTGTAGTAAGTTGCGCCGAGCCGAGAAGCATTTTGTGAGCTTCGTGGAGTCTTCGCCTAAGGATCAGCTTCAGCCAAAGTTACACACCATGGAGTATTGCAAACCGGGTGATGATCTGGATTATCGCGAGCCACGAGTTGTCGATGTGGCTTCGGGCAAGGTGTATGTGCCAGATGGCAAGCTCTATCCTCATCAGTATGATTTGGGACACCCATATTGGTTGGGCGGAAACGATAAAATCTATTTTGAGTATAACGAGCGTGGTCATAAGGTTTATCGTCTGTTGGAGTATTCGGTGGCAAGCGGTCAGACTCGTCCGATAGTGGAGGAGACAAGCGAGAAGTTTGTAAATTACAGCCGTTTGTATCGCCGATTTATCAACGATGGCAAAGAGCTTTTGTGGACCAGCGAGCGCGATAATCACAATCACATCTATCTCTACGATGTTGAGACTGCTCAGGTCAAGTGTCAGATCACCAAAGGCGAGTGGTACGTGCGCGATATTGTCAACGTGGATGAGCAGAATCGCCAGATCACCTTCAAGGCAAGCGGAATGAATCGCAAGGAGGATCCATATTTGCAGCACTACTATCGCATAGATATGGATGGTAAGAATCTGGTAGCTCTTACGCCCGAAGAGGGTGAGCATCAGGCTCGTTTCTCGCCCGACAGAAGTATGCTTGTCGATAGCTATTCCAAGGCTGATATGGAGCCACGCGTGGAGTTGCGCGATGCCAAGTCGGGTAAGCTGATCATGAAGTTGGAGCAGGCTGATGCTTCGGCTCTCAAGGCTGAGGGTTGGCAGCAGCCAGAGGTCTTTGCTGCTCCAGGACGTGACGGCAAGACATTGATGTGGGGCTTGATTCAGCGTCCATCGAATTTCGATCCTAACAAGAAATACCCTGTCATCGAGTATATCTATTCAGGTCCGGGTAGCGCATATGTGCCCAAGGAGTTCAAGAGCCTTAATTGGGATATGATGCCACTCGCCGAGTTGGGATTTATCGTTGTGCAGCTGGATGCTATGGGAACTTCATTCCGTTCGAAGGAGTTTGAGGAGGTATGCTACAAGAATCTCAAGGATGCAGGTCTGCCCGACAGAATCGAGTGGATCAAGGCAGCTGCCAAGAAATACCCATATATGGATATCGAAAATGTAGGTATCTATGGCTGCTCGGCAGGTGGTCAGGAGAGTACAGCTGCGGTGTTGCAGTACCCAGAATTCTATAAGGCGGCATATTCTGCGTGCGGATGCCACGACAACCGTATGGATAAGATCTGGTGGAATGAGCAGTGGATGGGTTATCCGATAGATGAGTCGTATGCTCAGAGCAGTAACGTGGAGATGGCACACAAGCTCTCACGTCCGTTGATGCTTGTGGTGGGTGAGATGGATGATAATGTCGATCCAGCCAGCACCATGCAGTTGGCTAATGCTTTGATCAAGGCAGGTAAGGATTTCGAGTTGGTTGTACTCCCTGGTGAGCGTCACACGATGGGTGGTAGCTTTGGCGAGCATAAGCGATATGACTTCTTCGTGGAGAATCTGATGCACAAGTTTGCCCCTAAATGGAGTGAACTGAAGTAAAGGTCTAAGACGCAGGTTAAGTAACAACCCCGTAAGTTCAAGCGACTTACGGGGTTGTTGTGTTATTACTTGCTATTGATGAACTTGTAGAGGTTCATATCCTCATTGAGGAACTTTATTTCTACTTGATTCCTGTTTTCGTATGACTTGATCTCTATGTTGTCGATAGTAGATTTCAACATGTTATGCATTAAGGATATCTCCAAACCTCCCATAGAGAGCCCATTTGTACTCATAGAAGTGAGGGCGGGATCGGTGTTTTGCTGAGGATCTATATTCATATAGATTTGTGTGCCATCGACCTTTGCCGATTTATGAGAGCTAAGTGGAGCGAGTGTTGTGACATCGCGACAGTTCGAGAGTGCGCATATTTCCTCCGAAACAGTTGCATAAAGAGTCATCCCATTCCAATTGCATTTGTATCCGTTGCCGTGTGGAGTCCACTCTGCGTTGAAGAGTTGCCCCAAAGCCATTACCGACTCCATGTCCTTAACTTGGCAGAGGAGCGTAAGCCCCAATTTGTCGATTCTCTCCACGACCAATGCCGCATCACCCTTCAGACTCTTTGAGATGGTTTCGATACTCTTCATAGTGTTGAACAATTGGTTATCCTCGCACCCAGAAACATTTACAACACTTCCTTCTCCACTCAATCCCATCATGGTGTAGGCAATAGCCGACTGAGGAATGTATTTTAGCAGGTTACCAGAGAGAGTAGTGTATGCCTCATTTCTCTTTTCGAGCAGTTGTTTTGCTTCGGGCGTCAGAGCCAAATACTCCATATCGAGGTTTGTGATACCCTTTTGGGTAGAGAGATTTAGCAATGTATATAAACCTTCGGTTGATTCATTGTATGAAAATTTGATCGCCGTGTTATCTCCATCGAACTTTACCAGATCATCCACCACAACACATATCTCTCCGTTGTAGGATTGTAATTTCTTACCTGCGGCAGTGGAATAGAATCCTTTATCAGATGATGAAAGAAGCGAAGCAAACTCTTCGATCTTGTCATTTACATCTAAGGCTACAAGCATACTCTCTTTGTTGCAAAGCATAGCAATGTCACTATTGTAACAGCCCGAAACACTCCCTTTTTTGTAATGCTCCAGCGACTCGTATTGGTCTGCTTGAGTTTTGAAATACCCCTTCAAGGCGTTGTTATCTGATAGATCTACCGTCAATATTAGGTTTTGATGCTCAGGTATCTTGAAAAGTGTAATTCCATCTGCCCAATTTACGCCCAAACTTTTATCCGTAGCTAAAGTTTGGAGTATGTTGACTATAGGATCTGCATTCTGCTCACAAAGCATTGGGACTATGTCTGTTAGCGAGATTCCACTTAAGGAAGAGATTCTCTCCAAGTCAACCAACGCTACAATTTCGGCATTGGCGGGGACGATGTTTGGAGTTGATTTTTCCGCAGTATTTGCATTGTAGGAAATAAAAGTACACCAAAGTGTAATGGCTGAGAAAAGAAAAAATCGTTTCATAATAGTTTGAGTTTAAAATGTGAATAAAATTGTATAGTTGAAGAAAACAATAAAGTTTACTTTGTACAAAGTTACATATAATTCGTTGAATTGAGAAATTTGGGGCAAAATAATTGGCAGACAGGGGTTTTGTTAAATTCTGATTTTTGGAGGAATGCCAGCAAAAACCAACGTAATGCCAAGTTGTTCCAAAGCTGAGTAACCT
>JAFXLG010000060.1 GCA_017531305.1 Alistipes sp. | reverse complement strand
GCTGTATTGATAGCATCGCATACGAGGTCTGTGTTCAAAGCCTCAAGGATAGTCTTACCAGGAAGAATCTCAGATGCCATAGCAGCTGAGTGAGTCATACCAGAGCAACCGATAGTCTCAACCAAAGCCTCCTGAATGATACCCTCCTTAACATTGAGAGTGAGCTTGCAGGCACCCTGCTGAGGAGCACACCAGCCCACACCATGTGTAAGACCTGAAATGTCCTTAATCTCCTTAGCTACAACCCACTGACCCTCCTGAGGGATTGGTGCAGATGCGTGATTAGCACCCTTTTTTACGCAGCACATCTGCTGCACTTCGTGTGAATAAATCATAATTTAGAAGAGTTTATTTGTTACTACAACTGTATTTACATTCTCTGTTTGTCATCCATGTCCATACGCCCGAAAAGCATCTGCACATGAATCCATTCACAAAGGTAAAAAAATTTTATTCAACAAGCAATATAAAAACACCGATAATTTTGTAATTTTTTGGCACTCAAGCTATCAAAAATCATGAAAAAGTCGTAGTCGTGATTCCTAAATATAATCTGAGCAGCGATTAATGTCGGCGAGGAGTGTTTTTTTTAGAGTTTTTTAAGGAATAAGAGTCAGTTTCTAAATTTTGTATCGTATATTTGTAGGAACAAATTGTTGACTATGGATTTTATACCTTTTACTCTTATAGATTTTATTGATATTTTCTTGGTCACATCGCTCATGTTCGGTCTCTACCGCATGACCAGAGGCACCAATGCACCTTATATCCTATTGGGTATTGTGGTGATATATTTTGTATGGGTAGTGGTGAGAGCCCTCAATATGGAGCTCCTGCAGACCATCCTTGGGCAGATTATCAGCGTTGGAGTATTGGCTCTGTTGATTCTCTTCCAGCCCGAGTTGCGCCATTTTCTACAGATGATCGGTATGCAACAAAAGGGATTTGGATTTATCAACCGCATATTCTCCTCTTACAACACCACAGATCAGCACCTGCAACCCATCATCACGGCTTGCGCTGAGATGTCGGCAGAAAAGACAGGTGCGCTGATTGTCTTAACGCAGCGCAGCGATCTGAGAGACATTATTGATAGTGGAATCACGGTAGATGCACAGCTTTCGGTCGCTCTGATAGAGAATATATTTTTCAAGAATGCCCCTCTGCATGACGGAGCAGTAGTGGTGATGAACGACAGGGTTGTGGCAGCAAAATGTATCTTGCCCGTTACTCAATCGCCCGTACCGAAATCATACGGAACACGTCACCGCGCTGCCATCGGAATCACCGAGACTTCGGATGCAATAGTGGTAGTCGTTTCTGAGGAGACAGGTGGAATATCGGTTGCTCATGCTGGTAAAATTGAGCGAAACATCGCTCCACACAACCTGCTTGCTGCAATCAACAAGCATATCATCACCAAGCAGGAGCCAACAAAGCATAGAATTTGGAGAAAATAGTAGATACATACGATTTGTAATAAAATTAGACCCACCCAATCCCATGATCAGGTAGGTCTAATTCTTTTTTATCACACTCTTACTCCTTGATAAAAGCAGCATCGAATGCAATATCAGAAGGCTGGAAATCTATGCTCTTGACATATTTCAAAGACTCCGAAGCTCCGCACTCGCGATTCATTCCGCTATCCTCCCACTCAACAGACAACGGACCATTGTAATTTACGCGATTCAACTCACGGATAATCTCCTCGAACTGGATCTTACCACGTCCCACGCTTCTAAAGTCCCAATAGCGATCCTGATGACCAAATGGCAAGTGACCGCCGAATACACCAGCCTTGGTTGGCTTATCGCTCCACCAAACATCCTTGCAGTGTACGTGGTAGATGCGATCTCCGAATTGACGGATAAATGCCACGTAATCAACACCCTGATAACCCATATGGCTTGGATCGAAGTTGAAGCCGAATGCTGGATGATAATCCAACGCCTTGAGTAACATCTCGGCTGAAGCTATATCGAAGGCAATCTCTGTAGGATGAACCTCCAACGCAAAGCGTATGCCCATCTGCTGATAGCTATCCAAAATAGGCTTAAAACGTCTTGCCACCTCCTTAAAGCCATCGCAGATAGTCTCTGGTGGTACAGGAGGATAAGAATAGAGCAAATGCCAGATTGGACTACCTGTAAAGCCTACTACGGTCTTTACGCCCAACATTGCCGCAGCCTTACCTGTCTTGATCATCTCCTCCGCAGCTCTCTGATGAACGCCCTCTGGATCGCCATCGCCCCAGATATAAGGAGGAAGAATAGACTTGTGGCGGAAGTCGATAGGATCTGTCACACACTGACCTACCGAGTGATTAGATACAGCATGAAGCTCAAGTCCATGCTTTGCAAGGGTTGCCAATACCTCTTGGCAATATTCAGGGCTGAGTTTCTCAAGATTCAAATGATTGTCATTGCAGGCAATCTCGATACCATCATATCCCCAACTCTTGATCTTCGCACATAGTGTATCAAGCGGAATATCGCCAAACTGAGCGGTAAACAATAATACTTTGCGTGCCATTGAAATTAAATTTTAGTAGTTATTAAATTAGTAGTAATTGTCTCTTTTCACAAATATAACGAAAATTTCTGATTCTGCGAGATATTTATCCGCGCGGAACAAAAATTTACGCTAACATAAAATAGGCTGCCAACTTTTACATTGACAGCCCGATGTCCACTCTGATGTATATATGTTAAATCCTAAACATGAGCATTACTCCAACTTATATGGCTCACGGTAAGCATAGTGAAGCTTAGAGTTAGCCTCATCATCGTTCATGAACTTCTCTACGATTGGATTCCACTGCAATGGGCGGTTAAGCTCATAAGCGATGTTACCGATGTTACACATTGTACATGTTGAGTGACCAATCTCGACTGGTACATTAGGATCACGGCGAGTCTTGATGCCACTGATGAAGCTCTGGTAGTGGTTTGGCTTCTGAGACATGATCTCCTTCTCCTCCTTAGTTGGCATAAACTCCTCTGAAGAAGCGAGATACTTACCACGACCAACGATAATCCAACCATTCTCACCATGAACGCGAACCGCCTGACCATGACCAAATGACTTCTGGATTACCTCGATACCGTTGTCATAACGATATGTCAAGCACTTATGAAGGCTTGCTGCTGGTGGCAAAACCTCAGTAGGACCTGAACCGTCTTTACCCAAACACCACTGAGCAACATCGAACATGTGTGCGCCCCAGTCGGTAGTCAAACCACCGCCAAGACCCTTATACCAACGCCATGCGCCCCAGCACTCGTCACCGCCATTCTCGGTAATCAGTGGATTAAGCTCATGATGGTAATGGAACTCGGTTGACAATGGACCCAACCACTTCTCCCAATCCAAACCTGCAGGAACCTCCTGCTTTGGCAAATCGTATGGACGTGGACCATCACCCACATAAGCCTCGATCAAACGAACCTTACCCAAGCGACCCTCACGTACTACATTAGCGGCGTGCATAAACTCATGCCATGAACGCTGCATAGAGCCTGTCTGGAACACGCGATTATTAGCACGAACTGCCTCGATCAAACGCTGACCCTCATATACGGTGAAGGTAAGAGGCTTCTCCAAATATACATCCTTACCTGCCTTACATGCTGCAATAGCGATACGTGCATGCTGGTGGTCTGGAGTAGCGATTACAACAGCATCGATGTCTGGGCGAGCCAAAACCTCCTCGAAGTCGATATACATATCGATCTTCTGCTTGATACCCTTCTCGGCATAGTATTTATTCACCTGCTGCTCGAAACGATTGCGCTTGATATCATAGACATCACAAGCTGCTACAACACGTACATCAGGAAGTTTAATAAATTCGTTCTTAAGATAAACATTCTGCTGACCCAAACCGATGAAAGCAAGGTTAACAAAGTCGTTTGCATCAGTCTTCTTTGATTTCTTGGTAGCCTCGGCAGCCGAGCTTAGTGAAGGGAAAGTCATAGCCACTGCTCCCAACGCAGATGTGCGAAGGAAATCAAGGCGAGAGAATTTTTTGCTCATATTTTTGAAATTTTAAGGTTAATAGTTTTTTAATATGTAAAATTACAAAAAAATATTCATTAACAAAATACCAGCCCTTATTATTCTCGTTCCGATACGCTAAGTGTGGCAAAAAAAACCATCCGAATAGAAGAGATAAATCCGTATTAATTATTACTAAAATATTATGCTGCCACTACCCACTAAAAAACTATCACTCACAAAAAAAGCTGCCAACCGAGAAAGGTTAGCAGCCAATAAAATACTATTGATTGTTCGGATCGTAATCCGATTAGGTATTACTCCAACTTGTATGGCTCACGGTAAGCATAATGAAGTTTAGAGTTAGCCTCATCATCATTCATAAACTTCTGAACGATTGGATTCCACTGCAATGGGCGGTTAAGCTCATAGGCAATGTTACCGATGTTACACATTGTACATGATGAGTGACCGATCTCAACTGGTACGTTTGGATCACGGCGAGTCTTGATACCGTTGATGAAGCTCTGGTAGTGACCTACGTTAGTCTCATATACTGCATTCTGCTCAACCTTTGTAGGCATGAACTCCTCTGATGATGCCAAGAACTTACCACGTGCTACGATAATCCAGCCATTCTCACCATGAACGCGAACCGCCTGACCATGACCAAATGACTTCTGGATTACCTCGATACCGTTATCATAACGATATGTCAAGCACTTATGAAGGCTTGCTGCTGGTGGCAAAATCTCAGTAGGACCTGAGCCGTCCTTACCGATGCACCACTGAGAGATATCGAACATATGTGCGCCCCAGTCGGTAGTAAAACCACCACCAAGACCCTGATACCAACGCCATGCACCCCAGCACTCATCACCGCCGTTAGCTGTGATCAGTGGGTTAAGCTCGTGATTATAGTAGAACTTGGTTGATAATGGACCCAACCACTTCTCCCAATCCAAACCTGCAGGAACCTCCTGCTTTGGCAGATTGTATGGCTTTGGACCATCACCTACATAAGCCTCGATCAAGCGAACCTTACCCAAGCGACCCTCACGTACTACATTGGCTGCGTGGATAAACTCAGACATAGAACGCTGCATAGAGCCTGTCTGGAACACGCGATTATTAGCACGAACAGCCTCGATCAAACGCTGACCCTCATATACTGTAAAGGTAAGAGGCTTCTCCAAATATACATCCTTACCAGCCTTACATGCTGCGATAGCGATACGTGCGTGCTGGTGGTCTGGAGTAGCGATTACAACAGCATCGATGTCTGGGCGAGCCAAAACCTCCTCGAAGTCGATATACATATCGATCTTCTGCTTGATACCCTTCTCAGCATAGTATTTACTTACCTGCTGCTCAAAACGGTTACGCTTGATATCATAGACATCACAAGCCGCTACGATGCGAACATCAGGAATAGTGATAAAGCCATTCTTAAGATGGATAGCCTGCTGACCCAAGCCAATAAAAGCGAGGTTGATAAAGTCGTTAGCATCAGTCTTCTTTGACTTCTTAGTAGCCTCAGCTGCCGAGCTTAGTGAAGGAAAAGTCATAGCCACTGCTCCCAACGCAGATGTGCGAAGGAAATCGAGGCGAGAGATTTTTTTGCTCATATTTCTGAATTTTATGGTTAATAGATTTTTTGAACACGTAAAATTACAAAAAATTCTTTGTCCTTGAACATTTGGACAAAGAATTTTTCATAATTATACGCCATATTATCCAACGCATACCACAAATAGGGACAGAGATATTGACATGGGTTGGCTGTAATGATGGGCTTTGACCTTACAACACGGGATTACATGAAGTATTAGACTCTACTTCTACTTCTTCCTCTACTCTTGCTCATGCTACTCCTGCTACTCCTGCTGCATGCACTTATCTCGCCACTCCATTAGTTCTGGCGTAAGCTGATCTTCGCGATCCATCCACTCACCCTTCATCAACAAGAGCTCTTTGCGGCGATCCAACTTCTCTACGATGCTGAATGTTGGGCGTTTGCGCTCACTTCTCACCTCGCGTTCTGACTCTCTGATCGAACGAGTAAAGACAGCCTCCTTTGTGGGACGCAACGATGGAACCCACTTAAAGTTTTTAAGCTTAAGTGGCTGATCTGGTGGAATAAGATCCAAAGGATATAGTTTAAACGGCGTATCATTACGATAGGTCATGCCGACCAACTCTCTATCCTCGATATAGAACGAAGCCGAAGCACTCTCCAGATAGATCATCTCGGTAACGGTCAACGAGCCCTCCTCTTGTTGCTGGAAATAGATTGTCTGGACATTTCCATCCACATCATTTCGGTAGATCTCGTTATCCTTGAACAAGGCGGTCATCGTCTTGCCCGTAACCTGATTATAATATGTGGTATCGATCTCAGCCACCATGATAGGCTCACCGAGGAACTCGGCACGGATAAGTTGCTGATTCTTGCTATACAGATCTACCGTCTCGGCAGCAATCTGGTTTTGATTATTCCACATCACAGGCGATACGTAGAGATGAACTATCGAGTCCACCGAATTTGTCACAAGCGAATCACACACCGCCTGAGCATCCGAACGATAGATCTTCACCCTACGGTAAGCCGTCACAACACGGTATGCCGAATCGGCACGCAACGAATCCTTAGCCTTAGCCTCAGTCTGAGGTGTCTCCTCTTCGACTCTACCTGCATATTGTGCTTGCTCTACCTCCTGCTGAGGTGGCGCACCGTGTCTCAAGATATAGGCTCGGACGGCTGCAATACTATCTTGGCGGTCAAAATCCGAAAGATCCTTGCCTTTGGCTGCTGCCTTAGCTCGCAAAGCTGCACGGCGTATAGAATCCTTTGCATGCAACTCCAATTGGCGAGCCTTATCCTTCTCCAACTGTGCTGTGATTTTCGCCTGACGCAAAACTGCGATTGAGTCCAACTTTATTTTACGAGCCTTAGCCTTTGCACGCTTCTCAGCCTCCTTCTGCTTGCGCAGTTTCTCTTTTTGAAGCTTCGACTCGAAAGCCTTACGCTGCTTAGGGGTCATCTTGGCAAGAGTATCTGCCAACATAGAATCTATCGCCAAGCTATCAGCCTTCAATGAATCGACAGCCTTCAATGAATCAGCAGGCAGAGGTTGTGTCGCATTCTGAGATACGGTATCAGGGTTTGGAGCAACTCCTTCGCTCGCCTTAGCAAGTTTCGTAGGTTGAGCCAACTGCTTGGGAGCATCTGCTGACTCCATAGCCTTTTGCTCAACGCGCTGCTTGGGGCTAAGTCCAGCTGTAGGATTCTTCGCCACTGCACCCTTATCCGCCAACGCAGACTTTGGAGCGAAATCGTTCAACGCTGGAGCTGCAATAGCGGGATCATTGCTCTTGTCGTTTTTTTGCTCCGCCTTTGGAGTGGGATCTACTTCTGCAGGTTGCTCTTTCTTGGGATCAATAGTCTCGATATGCAATGTATCAGCACTCATAAAGACCGAATCACTCTCCGAAGTGTCGTAACTAATCAACGATGGCGATTTGGTAAGAATTGCTCTACCCTCTTGCTGCCAATACTCGGCATAGTCTCCAAAGGCAAGCATCTTATTCTTAAAATCATCCATTTGGATATTGTTCAACGCCACCACATGACCATCGGTGCGATAATAAGATAGGGTATCGCCCCACATCTGCTGCTCCTTAGAGAGGATATATCCGTTACGGGTGACCATATAGAGATCGTGCTGCTTGTCGTAATGACCCTCATCTGCCGAGAGGTAATCGCCATCGCTATTCCAGATCTCGCTATTGGTAAAGAATCGAGCAAACTCAGTATCGGTATTATAGATAATCGAGTCGCTCTTCATATCATACTCGTCACCATGCAGCTCAACACTCTCGACACAGATTATGTCGTGATTCTGAGCATCATAATATCCTCGCTGTGACTCGATGATATTGTTATCGTGCACCAACACTCCACCATCGCGATAACTTCCCACCTTATCCTCAGTATTGAAGCTGAAATTGTAAGTGTAGAGCATGGCATCGCCATCCACCACCTTGATGATAGGAGCATAGATCTCGGCATAAGCCGCGCCACCATCATATATGGCACTATCGCCATACATATATATAGAGTCTTGGTTTACGACTACTCTGCCGAAGAATCCCCAATGGGTATCATCATAACGTACCGCACTATCGCACCAAATCACCGCCCCATTATGGTGAGCAGCAAAGTTGCCTACCAAGCAGACAATGCTATCACCCTCACGATGAAACGGGCGCACCTCATCTGCCATAAAATCGACCTTGCGCTTTGCCTTCTTCTCCTCTTGCTGCTGCGGAGCTGCATGAGGCTGGATGGCACTCTGCTCACCAACCAGATCGGTGGCATGACGAATGCTTATCCCCTGAGCATAGAGGATACCAGCAAAGGTTAACAATACGATTATTGCAGATAGTGTACGGCGCACTTTACCCTTTGATTAACTGGTTATTTAATCCAATTCTTATACATGAATTCGCCATCGCGGAAATCTGGATCGACATAGACATATATCTCATCAATCTTACCACGAAGCCACTTCTCGAAATGCTTAAACTTCTTATCTTCGAGAGCCATCTCCTCAACGGTAAGGTAATCCTCATTGAGTGATGCTGCATGTGTAGGAATAACCTCAAGTAACTTAACGATTTTACTGATTGGATTACCCTTCACATCCTCCGAAATAAATGCGCTCGAAACCTCGCCTGGCTTGAGCTTAGTAAGAGCCATATAGTCATTGAGGTTCTTACCGCTACCGAAATCCTCATGGCGGAACTTGGTCTGAGTGTACTGCACGTTGGCAAAAGCAGGATTATTCATCAACAGATCGTGGTTCGATACCAGACCGCCGTTCATCTTCGATAGATCATCCTGAGAGTGCTCCTTGGCAGCAACTTCAAATGTTATAGAGTCGTTCTTGATATATGCGACAAGGCTATCCAAATACTCCGTAGGCTCAATCTGCTCCTCGATGGTATATGAAGGCTTGAGCAAGATGTGACGGCTACGATACATACCATTCTTTGGCTCCTCGATAAGTTCAATGATATGGAAACCGAACTCGCTCTCTACAACCTCAGAGATCTGACCTGGCTTAAGCTTAGCCAACGCATCGGCATAAGGCTTGGTAAGTCCAGAAAGAGGACCCGCTGGCAACTCACCACCCTGCATGGCACTACCCACATCCACAGAATAAGTACGAGCCAAAACCGCCATGGTTGACTTACCTGAGATTATACGCTCACGCATCTCCAACAAACGCTCCTTGGCACGGAGCTTTGCCTCCTCCTGAGATGATGGATAACGCACGATATGTGCATAGACATACTGCTCGGGGATCAGAGGTTTCTCCTCCTCCTTCAGAGAATTGAAAAATTGCTCCACTTCTCCCGGGGTAACCTTAACCTCAGAAGTGATCTGAGCCTGCATATCCTGAGCATACTGCTGTTCGGTGATCTGCTGACGCAAGATCTCGCGGAAATTATACAAAGGCATGTGTTGTTTAACCTCCAACTCTGCAATAGATCCTGCCTGTGCAATCATCTGCTGCAACTGCTCCTCAACATAACCATCTACGCTCGGAGGAGTCAACGAGTCGATCAAAGCCTGATTATAGAGTAGCTTACGGCGCATTAACATCTCCAATCCCTCATTCATAGGGTCTCTGTCGGATGTATAACCCTGAGCTCGGCGATCTGCCACGAGAGTCTTTGCCTGATCTACAACTTCAGAATAGAGGATTGATGAGCCACCCACTACGGCTACCACTCGATCCAACACCACCTGACGCTTCTGAGCCATCAATGCTCCCACAGAGAGAATCATTACCGACAAAAGCGCGGTAGTAAATAAATTCTTTTTCAACATAAATATATCTTTTTCTTTATTTCTTGTTTGTCTGCTCATTATCCATTATGCCCGTCATATTTTTATAGACCTTAGCATCGCCATCCTCCAAAGCCGACTTAAGGATCTGCTCCTCGTGTGATTTGATAATCTGGCTACGGCGTTGGGTAATCAAAATACGGCGGATATTATCCGAAACAATCTCCAACGGAGCCACATTGCCTTTTCGGCAGACAGATGTAAAATCAAAATAGTAACGGTCAGAGCCAATCTTCAACTCCTGAACACCCATCTTATCCAACAATGGCTCATTGTTCTGAGATTGTGGGATTGGGAGGTTTGACAGGAAATCGGCAAAATTAACCCACTCCGAACGATTGTCTATCAAAAGGAAATTATTTTTGGCACAAAGATCCGAGAAAGCTTTATCATCATTTTGCGATGTAGCAGCCTTCTGCATCTGAGTCTTGAGTTTAGTGCTTTGGCGATACGTAGCATCGAATCGAAGGATTCGCCCCTTGACAAGCGTACGATCCAGCAGGAACTGCGATTTATGGGTATTATAATACTCCGTGATATCCTCCTGCGACACATCATCGCTCATCTGCTGGTCGATATAATACTGATCCACCTTGCTCGTAAGCAGAGTCTGACGATAATCCTCAACTAACTTCTCAATATCTTTCTCGGTACCCGAAAAGAGTTCATCAGCCTCATTGACCTTGAGCTGACGCACCAACCATTTATCGGTATATTGCTTAACAAAAGAGAGGCTGTCGTCACCCTTCAAATTAGATGGTACAACGGCACTAATATCCTGCACGGTAAGCAGTTCGCCACCTACGCGCGCGATGACATCATCGCCCATCAGATAATCGGGCAACTCACGACATGAAACCGCTCCAAGCAGCATCACAAAGACTGATATCTTAAGTAATTGACGCATAATATTTGGCAAAGATACGTTTTTTACTTGAAAATAACGCTTCTTGAAGCAAGATTATTGCTATTTTAATTCAGAATTATCACTTTTTAGGCGAGATAATTGTCTCCACATACGCAAAAACAAACATACACAGATCAGAGTACAGAGGGCATATATTCCCCAATAGAGGTTACTTCCCTGCATCAGTTCCTTGAGCGAGAGTTGCTGCATATCAAACGACAGAAGAAAACAAGCCGTAGCATTGTTCATGGCATGAAGCACAATAACCAACATGAGCGAGCGATAACGTAAGTAGTAGAAACTCAGCACCAAACCACTAAAGAAAGCACTCACCGCAACAGATGGAATGATATGCACAGCACCAAATATCAGAGCCGAAACGAACCATGCCACGACACCGCCATAGGTACGGCGCATACCGCCTGCAATATATCCGCGAAATACCACCTCTTCAAAGACGGGAGCAAGCAACACTGCCGAAAGAAGCAACCAACCTCCACTTCCCAGCGAGGATTGATCTCCTGGTAGCAATGCAGTCAATGGCTCAAGCGAGATGCTGACCATCCACATAAAAATATAGCCGCACAACAATCTGAAAGGCGATGCCCACCCCAGACTACGCACCGACAGCAGATCGCGCCAACCTCTTAGCCAACTATAAACGCCCAACACCACAAGGCAGATAGCCATGGAAATCAGGTAGCTTATAGCCACGAATCGAGCCTGAATGGTGGCAGCCGCCTCAACAGTCTCGGTATCGAAACTCGAACGCATAAACTCACTCGGCATCTCCACTCCAAAACTCATAGCAATAAAGCCTCCCAAAGCCTGCGAGATAGCGAAAGTCAGCAGAATAACAATAACATCCAACCAACCGAATGGACGGCGGTTCGGGGCTTGTGGTTCATCCTGTAACGGGGTTTCACTGACTGAGTCCTCACACTCGCTCTGAAGATTTACAACCGCCTCCGCAGAAGCTAAATTTTCTGTCGAAACAGAAGAGATCACAGTCTCCTGCTCGGTTATATTATCTTTGATCTTTTCCATATCTGATTGCGATTTTATACTATTTTATAGGGCAAAGTTAATCATTTTTCCTCAACCATTGTTTTATTTAATTTAATTTCACTAAATTTGTCCGATTATATCCTGCTTCTAAACAGACAACCCACTGCTTTAGAGCAAGATAGAATTTTGAGCGTTTTATAGAGAACATTGAAGCATAAATTAATGGCAAAAGTTATAGCATTAGCAAACCAAAAAGGCGGAGTAGGCAAAACTACCACTGCAATCAATCTGGCAGCATCGCTTGCTCTTTTGGGCAAGAAGGTACTCCTACTGGATGCCGACCCTCAGGCAAATGCCACTTCGGGACTCGGATTTGACATCGATTTAGATGGCATATACGAGTGCATCGTTGGCGAAAAACGTGCCGAGGAGGTGATACTCCAGAGTCCCGATATCAAAAAGTTGTGGTTGCTTCCATCGAGCATCCAGCTTGTAGCAGCAGACACCGAGTTGCCAAAGATGGAGAATGCACATTTTGTGATGAAAAACATCATAGAGCAGATACGTGAGAAATACGACTACATCTTCATTGATTGCTCGCCATCGCTCGGCTACACCACAGTCAACATCCTCACGGCTGCCGATACGGTATTAATCCCTGTGCAGTGCGAGTATTTGGCTTTGGAGGGATTGAGCAAACTTTTGAACACCATTAAAATCGTGCAAAACGGGTTGAATCCTGACCTCGATATCGAAGGGTTTGTCTTGACCATGTATATGCGTAACCGCCTGAACAATCAAGTGGCGACCGAGGTGCGTGAGCATTTTGGGGAGTTGGCATTCGACACCGTAATCCAGCGCAATATACGTTTGGGCGAAGCTCCTTCGCACGGCAAGCCAGTAATGTTGTATGACGCTTCGGCAACAGGTGCAGTAAATTATCTGAATCTTGCCAAGGAGTTTCTAAAGCGTAACCGTAAAGCAAAACAAAAATAAATTTAGATATGAAACAGAAGGGCTTAGGACGTGGCTTGGATGCCATATTCGGCACAGACAAGGTTTCGGTAAAGACCACTCCGATGAATCGCATGGCAGAGATTGCCATTTCGCAGATTATCCCCAACCCTACACAGCCTCGTACCAATTTCGATCAGGAGGCCTTGGAGGAGCTGGCGGATTCGATTCGTCAGTTAGGCGTAATCCAGCCTGTCACGCTCAAGAAAGGCGAGGATGGCAAATATATAATCATCAGCGGTGAACGCCGTTGGCGTGCTGCTCAGTTGGTGGGTTTAGAGACTCTGCCAGCTTATATCAGAGAGGCTGATGATGAGAATCTGCATGCCATGGCATTGGTCGAGAATATCCAACGTCAGGATCTCAACGCCATAGAGATTGCACTCAGCATGCGCCGTCTGATCGAGGAGTGCGGACTCACTCAGGAGGCTATGGCTAACAAGGTGGGCAAGAAACGCTCTACCATCACAAACTATATGCGTCTGTTGACTCTGCCCGAGGAGGTGCAGCTCGCCCTGAAAGAGGGACTCATTACAATGGGTCACGCCAAAGCCATCGCATCTATAGACGAGAGTCGCCAGCTTTGGGCTTTGAAGCGTTGCATCAAAAAATCGCTTTCGGTACGTCAAGCCGAGGAACTCGCACGCAAGGCTCAGCAAGAGCAGAGCAAGGAGTGCGACACCGAAGAGGAGGAGTATCCAGAGTCATATTCTCGTCTGGTAGAGAAATTGGAGCCATATTTTGCCGACAATATCAACATCAAACGAGGCAAAAACGGTGGCGGAAAGATCGTTATTGATTTCTCTTCGGATGAGGAGATCGAGCTATTCATCGAGAGATTGCAAAACCGATAATCGTTGGGCATAAATTACACAAAAGGGCTTTTAAGTATTGGAGCGATGAGAATGAGGAGTATTATAGGACTACTAAGCGCAAAGAAGGGGCTACAGAAGGCTTCTTCGACTTGGTGCGTGCTTGTGATGACTATAACACTCTCGCTACTAAGCAATAGCGCACAAGCCCAAAGTATGAAACGTGGCATCAAGCAGATTGTTCAAAGTGGTATCATACAACGCAATGACTCACTGCTTATGGTGCAAGACTCTTTGGACAATTTATCCAAAGAGCTGATCAAGCAACAGCGCAAGGAGGCTAAGCATCATGCCGATTCACTCTCTCGCATAGCACGCCGCAAGGCTCGTGCCGAGGAGTTAGGACGTTTGGATCAATACGGAAATATTATCCCCCGAGAGCCACTCTTCAGCGACTCTTCATCCCTATCAAAGGTTTGTCTTACGGCTGCTGTTCTGCCTGGCTATGGACAGATTTACAACAAGCAGTATTGGAAACTCCCGATTCTCTACGGTACTTTGGGAGCATCCATCGGACTTGCTATAGATCAGGGAAGCAAATATCGACCTTTGAAGCGTCAATATGAGGAACTGACACTCCAAGGTCTATCGCGCACCGAGGAGATGAATCTCATACAACGACAAATGATACGCCACAACACCAAGCGTCAGCTCTTTATGGTTGCGGCTGCAGCTTCATACATCTACTTCCTCGGTGATGCGGCATTGAACTACTCGACAAATGATGTCTCTTCGGTCAAGAAGGCAACTACCCTATCGCTGATCTGCCCGGGTGCTGGACAAATCTACAACAAGAGTTATTGGCGTGCGCCAATAGTAGTCGGTGGTTTGGCTTCGATGGTGTATGTGATAGATTGGAACAACCGAGGTTTCCAACGCTTCAAGAAAGCATACTCCCTGCGTGCCGATTTTGATCAGAATCCCGACAAATATCCCGAAGGAGTCTCGCCCGATGAATTCAGGGGACGTTACTCGGCTTCATACCTCAAGAACCTTAGAGACGCTTACCGCCGTAATAGAGACCTAAGTCTTTTGCTTACTGCGGGTGTATATATCTTTCAGGCTGTAGATGCCCATGTCGATGCTCACCTAAAGGATTTCGATATCTCGGATGAACTTTCGGTAGAGTTGCACCCAATGTTCGATTATCAACAGACTCAAATAGGCGGATCAAATCCCGTTTTCGGGTTCAACCTTAATCTAAAATTCTAACATGAGACAAATTACCACAAAGATTCTGCTCACACTACTACTTATAGCCTTCTCTACGAATGTAGATGCTCAACGACCAATCAAGTCGAAAAAGAGCCGCAAGCTCACTCCCAAAGAGCAACTACTTATCGAGCAAGAGAAGAATGATTCGTTGACAACTCTTATCAACGAATACAAAGAGCGTGAGACAAAGCTACAAAACGCTTTGGAGCAGGAGCGTAACAATGTGGATAAGAAGCCTATCAAGAGTCAATTTTCGGTGAATTATACCCCATCTATGGTTGATTCGCTGACCGACCAACTCAAGCAACAGCAGGTTAACGAAGCATTCCAAAACTTCTTCAACGACTACATCTGCGAACCAGCCGAGATGAGTAGCGATTCGGCTATGGATTCACTCTATACGGAGCGTCTAAAGGCATTGGTTTCGCCAATACACCTACCCTACAACTCGGTTGTCCGCACATACATCAAACGCTACACAGATGGTTCGGGTTTGATGAGCCGAGTATTGGCTTTGGCACAATACTATTTCCCGATGATTGATGAGGAGCTACTTAAGGCTGATCTTCCAGTTGAGTTACACGCTATGGCAATCATCGAATCGGCTCTGCAAGCTACCGTCATATCAAGGGTTGGAGCTGGTGGTCTTTGGCAGTTTATGCCTCGCACGGCACGCGCCTATGGGCTGGAGGTAAACTCTATGATTGATGAGCGTTTTGATCCCATCAAGTCAACCAAAGCTGCATGCAAGTATATGAAGGATCTCTACAATATGTATAATGACTGGAGCCTCGCCATTGCTGCTTACAACTGTGGACCGGGTAATGTAAATAAGGCTTTAGCAAGAGCTGGCGGCAACCCTCAATCATTCTGGGAGGTATATTGGTATCTGCCATCGGAGACTCGTGGTTATGTACCAGCCTTTATCGCTGCTTCATACGCCTTTGCATATCATAAGGCACACAACATCACATACGCTGAATCGCCGCTGCCGATTGCAGTAGATACAATCCATGTGAACAAGTTGATGCATCTGGAGCAGATTTCATCAACGATTGACCTTCCAAAGGAGGTATTGAGATCTTTGAATCCTCAATATAAATTGGATATTATTCCTGCAACGACAAAGAGCTATTCGCTCATCTTGCCAACAAACCGCATCTCGGAATATATCGCCAACGAGGAGGCTATCCACGCTAAAGATTCAACTTATCTGAAGGATTATCTCAATCCAAACGTGGTCGCCAAGAAGATGGAGCAGACATCGGTAATATACCACAGGGTCAAGAGTGGCGAGACGTTGGGCGCAATCGCAAGACGTTACCATGTCCAGACTTCTCAAATCATGCGTTGGAACGGACTAAAGAATGCCAACCGACTAAGCATCGGTCAACGTCTCAGAATCGAAAAACGATAACATAAGAATGATTCATCTCGACCACGATATCATAATAGCACCCGCCACAGCTACGGGTGGAGCATTGTGCATAATACGCCTAAGCGGAGAGGGTGCCATCGAGATGTGCGACAGCCTCTTCCGCGGTAAGAAAAGACTCGCTGAGGCTAAGGGCGCAACATTGCATTATGGCTATATCATGGATGGCAAGCAGGTGGTTGATGATGTGGTGGTAAGTGTTTTTCGCGCTCCGCACTCTTATACGGGCGAAGATTCTATCGAGATTTCAGCCCATGGCTCTCTTTACATTGCAAATCGAATTATCTCTCTTCTGACATCTCACGGAGCACGTTTGGCAGAGGCTGGCGAGTTCACAAGACGTGCATTCATGGCGGGCAAACTTGACCTCTCACAGGCTGAGGCTGTTGCCGATATCATCGCTTCGGATTCACGCGCATCACACGCCATAGCATCGACTCAGATGCGAGGAGGATACTCCGAGGAGTTGCGCTCGCTAAGAGATAAATTACTTCACATCTGCTCATTGCTGGAGTTGGAATTAGACTTTTCAGAAGAGGATGTAGAGTTTGCTGACCGACAAGAACTTAGCCGACTGTTGAACGAATTATTACTGAAAGTTAGGTCATTAGCCGACTCATTCTCGCTCGGCAATGCGCTCAAGCATGGAGTAAATGTAGCTATCGTAGGTCGCCCAAATGTAGGCAAAAGTACTCTGCTAAACCGACTTATCGGCGAGGAGAGGGCAATGGTATCTGAGATTGCTGGAACGACACGTGACAGCATAGAGGAGAGTGTCAATATCGAGGGTGTGATCTACCGTTTTGTCGATACCGCTGGACTTCACTCTACCGATGATAGATTGGAACAGATGGGTATAGAACGTACATGGAAAGCGTTGGAAAAGGCTCATATAATTCTGTGGATTACAGACTCTGCAGACCGCGACATCGAAAAGGACCTATGTGGATTCGCCCCATCGCCAGAACAAAGGATCATCCACGTTATCAACAAGATAGACCTTCATGCGAAGGAGGATCAGCCGATAACTGAAACCCAAGATAAAAAATATATTCCAATCTCCGCAAAACTCGGATTGGGGATCGATAAATTGCTCGCTGAACTCCACACAATAGCAGATGCCACCAATGCACTTCGAGGTGACGTTATAGTATCGTCTCAACGTCATTATGAAGCACTCCGCAAAGCCCAAGAATCACTTGTCAGATCACTTGATGGGCTTCACAATGGCACACCCACCGACCTGCTGAGCGAGGATATCCGCCAAGTGATGTACCACATAGGCACCATCACCGGCGAAATAAACTCCGAAGATATCCTAAAATCCATATTTTCAAGTTTCTGCATCGGCAAGTAAGTAGCTGATTACCAAATAGTTAAATCAATTATAAATGATTAATATAGCACTCTTTACGGGTGCTATATTTGTTTGTGCAAGCATCGTTGTTAATCGTTGCTAAGCCTTTTTACGCCTGTTTTTGTACCTCCTGTGTACCTCGCCGCTTGAAATGCGATTTTTCGTTGGCGAGGTGATGGACAAAGTTGACAATGGTTTACAATAGTTTACGATAGTTGACAAATAACAGGAGAAATAAACATTAAAAACAATGTAAAAATGGCTACAAGCAGTATTAGAATTACGAAAATTTGCCAATGGTGCGGAGTTGAGTTCGTGGCTCAAAAAGTATCTACAAAGTATTGCTCGCATCGTTGTGCCAATCTCGCCTACAAACAAGCAGTGCGAGACAAGAGAGTAAAGCAGGCGGAGGCAGAAACGCTCTCAATCAAATTGGAAAAGCCAATCGAAAATGTAAAGAACAAAGAGTATCTATCATTTGCCCAAGCAGGAAAACTATTAGGGCTGTCTCGTCAGGCTGTATATAATATGGTTAAGGCTGGGAATCTCAAAGCATCGAAGATTAGTAGCAGATTGTCTTTTATAAGGCGAGTAGATATAGATGCTATGCTTGAAAATCGACCATACAAGACATTGCACCCTAAAGATACTGTCCCCATCACCGACTTCTACACCACAGCCGAGGTTAAAGAGAAGTTTGGCGTTAAGGAGTCGTGGATTTATGAAATTGCGAAGGAGCATAATATCCCTCGCACTTTCAATCGTGGCAGAACATATCGGAGTAAGAAACATATCGACTCCTACTTTGCCAAGAAAGCTCCTGATGCGAGCATTACCGAATGGTACAGCGTAGCTGAGTTGCAAGAGAAGTTCGGTATGACCCTATCGGCAATC
>JAFXLG010000059.1 GCA_017531305.1 Alistipes sp. | reverse complement strand
AGAATAGCGGTCTCCAAAACCGTTGATGGGAGTTCGAATCTCTCTGCTCCTGCTAATTAAAGAGCAAAATTATGTTGAAGTACGTAAAAGAATCCTATAACGAGCTTGTAAATAAGGTGGCTTGGCCATCGTTTCCGCAGTTGCAGAGTTCGACAGTAGTCGTGATGGTCGCTTCGGCGATTTTTGCTATTGTGGTATTGCTGATGGACATCTCATTCGAGAACGTTATGACGGCAATATATAAAACGTTGGGTAATCTTGGTCGTTAATTGTTGTTAATATAAAACGATGAGCGAGAATAAGAAAGAGTGGTATGTAGTCCGCGCAATCGGCGGTAAGGAGCATAAGGTGAAAGAGTACCTTGAGGCTGAAATCCGTCATAATCATCTTGAGGACTATATCTCTCAGGTGTTAATTCCCACCGAGAAGGTATATACCATTCGCAACGGTAAGAAAATATCAAAGGAGAAGGTCTCTTACCCAGGTTATGTGCTGGTAGAGGCAGTCTTCGCAGGACAGATTCCAATTATCATTCGCAATACTCCAAATGTATTAGGTTTCCTGGGTGACACCAAGGAAGACGGTAAGAAGATGAATGCTACACCATTACGTCCACAAGAGGTGAGCAGAATTCTCGGACGCGTTGATGAGCTTAATGCACAGGGAGAAGAGAACGCAGTTCCTTTTGTTGTTGGCGAGATCGTCAAGGTTACGGACGGTCCTTTCTCAAGCTTCCAAGGTACTATTGAGACAGTCGATGACGAGCGCAAGAAACTCACGGTCTCTGTGAAAATTTTTGGACGCAAGACTCCAATGGAGTTGAGCTTTACACAAGTAGAAAAAGAATAATTAACCAAGGAAAATTATGGCAAAAGAGGTTGCTGCATTTATTAAATTGCAGATCAAAGGTGGTGCTGCCAATCCTTCACCCCCAGTGGGTCCAGCGTTGGGTTCAAAGGGAGTCAATATCATGGACTTCTGTAAGCAGTTCAACGCACGCACCCAGGACACGGCGGGAAAGGTTCTTCCAGTCATCATTACAGTTGACACAGATAAGTCGTTTGACTTTGTTGTTAAACAGCCACCCGTAGCCATTCAGCTCAAGGAAGCAGCTAAGGTTAAGGCAGGTTCAGCACAGCCCAACCGTTCAAAGGTTGGTGAGGTGACTTGGGAGCAGGTCAAGGCTATCGCCGAGGACAAGATGCCCGACATGAACTGTTTCACCGTTGAGGCTGCTATGCGTATGGTTGCCGGTACTGCACGCAGTATGGGTATCAACGTAGTTGGTGAATTTCCTAACATGTAATTAGTATTACCAGAATGAGTAAATTGACAAAAAATCAAAAGGCAGCCTACGCCAAGGTTGAGCCCCACAAGGCATACAAATTGTCTGAGGCAGCATCTCTTCTGAAGGAAATTACCTTTACGAAATTTGATGCTTCTGTCGATATCGACGTACGTCTGGGTGTAGATCCTCGTAAGGCGAATCAGATGGTTCGTGGTGTTGTAACATTGCCACACGGTACAGGTAAGACTGTCCGCGTTTTGGTATTGTGTACACCAGAGAAGGAGGCTGAGGCTCAGGCAGCAGGTGCTGACTACGTAGGTTTGGACGAGTATGTTGAGAAGATCAAGGGCGGTTGGACCGACGTTGACGTTATCATCTGTACTCCAAACGTTATGGGTAAGGTAGGTGCGTTGGGTCGTATTTTGGGTCCACGTGGTTTGATGCCAAACCCAAAGACAGGTACTGTAACTATGGATATCGCTAAGGCTGTTACAGAGGTTAAGGCAGGTAAGATCGACTTTAAGGTTGATAAGTACGGTATTATCCACACAGCTGTAGGTAAGATATCTTTCACTCCAGAGCAGATCGTAGAGAATGCCAAGGAGGTTGTTAATACTATCATCAAGCTGAAGCCATCGGCTGCGAAGGGTACATATGTGTTGAGCATTTACCTCTCTACAACGATGAGCCCAGGTTTGCAGATTGATCCTAAATCAGTAGAAACGAAGTAAAGAAGGAGGACTTAAGAGATGACAAGAGAAGAGAAATTGGCCGTTATCAACGGTCTTGCAGAGCAGCTCGAGCAGTACCCTCACTTCTACATTACTAACATCGAGGCTTTGAACGCCGAGCAGACTGCAAGTTTGCGTCGCAAGTGCTTTGAGAACAACATCAAGCTCGTAGTAGTTAAGAATACATTGTTCGGCAAGGCATTGGAGAAGGTTGAGAAGGCTGATGCTGATTTGGTAGGTGTATTGGAGGGTTCAACATCTGTGATGTTCGCCGAGACAGGAAAGGCTCCTGCCGTAGTAATCAAGGAGTTCCGCAAGAAGTGCGATAAGCCAGTATTGAAGGCTGCGTACGTTGAGGGCTGTGTTTACGTAGGTGACAACCAGATTGAGGCACTTTGCAACATCAAGAGCCGCGAGGAGCTCATCGGCGACATCGTATCGCTTTTGCAGTCTCCAGCGAAGAATGTTATTTCTGCATTGCAGGGTAACGCAGGTCAGAAGGTTGCCGGCATAGTTAAGGCACTGGAAGAAAGAAACAACTAATCAAAACAAAAAAACAAAAAACTTAAAAAAAATTATACAACTATGGCAGATGTAAAGGTATTAGCAGAGGAGTTGGTAAACTTGACTGTTAAGGAGGTAAACGAGTTGGCTACTATCCTCAAGGAGGAGTACGGTATCGAGCCAGCTGCTGCAGCTGTTGCAGTTGCTGCTCCTGCTGCTGCAGGTGAGGCTGCTGTTGCTGAGAAGACTTCATTCGACGTAATCTTGAAGAGCGCTGGTCAGGCTAAGCTTCAGGTAATTAAGGCCGTTAAGGAGGCTGCTGGTTTGTCACTCGGTGATGCAAAGGCATTGGTTGACGCAGCTCCTAAGGCTGTTAAGGAGGGCGTTTCTAAGGAGGAGGCTGAGGCTCTCAAGTCTACTCTCGAGGAGGCTGGTGCTGAGGTTGAGGTTAAGTAGTCCTGCTACTTATAGATTTTCAGACAACTCAGGTATAGAGTTTACGCCGGTGTAAGCTCTATACCTTTTCTGCTCTAAAGATTGGGAGTGCCACAGAGCTGTGCCCTCTCTTTGGATATATTTGGATGCTCTCAATGTGTATAACGTTTACACTGAGGGCATTAGCGGGATAGTCAAAGCCCGTTTTTGAGGGGTGCGCACCCCTTTGAGTACTCAAAACGTTTTAACAAAACTGATTTAAGATGTCCGCATCAAAACAACAAAGAATTAGCTTCTCTACGCTTAAGAACAGGGTTCCTTATCCCGACTTGCTGGAGGTACAGCTTAAATCATTCCGAGATTTCTTCCAGATGGACACCACAGCCGAGAACCGCAAGAATGAGGGTCTTTACAAGGTGTTCCAGGAGAATTTCCCCATCACCGACACACGAAACAATTTCGTACTTGAGTTTATCGACTACTACATTGATCCGCCCCGCTACTCTATCGAGGAGTGTTTGGAGCGTGGTCTGACTTATAGTGTACCCCTCAAGGCGAAGCTCAAGCTCTACTGCATCGACGAGGAGCACGAGGATTTCGATCAGGTAGTGCAGGATGTGTACTTCGGTACAATCCCATATATGACTGATCGTGGTACCTTCGTATTCAACGGCGCGGAGCGTGTTGTTGTGTCGCAGTTGCACCGTTCACCAGGCGTATTCTTCGGTCAGAGTATGCATACCAATGGTACAAAGCTCTACTCGGCTCGTATCATCCCATTCAAGGGTTCTTGGATCGAGTTTGCTACCGACATCAACAATGTGATGTACGCCTACATTGATCGTAAAAAGAAGTTGCCTGTAACCACTCTGTTGCGTGCCATCGGTTTCGAGGCAGACCAGCAGATTCTTGAGATCTTCGACCTCGCAGATGAGATCAAGGTTACGAAGTCTAACTTGAAGAAGGCGGTAGGTCGCAAGCTTGCGGCTCGTGTTCTCTCAAGCTGGGTAGAGGATTTCGTGGATGAGGATACAGGTGAGGTAGTCTCTATCGAGCGTAACAATGTGATTGTTGATCGTGAGGTGGAGCTTACCGAGGATCATATCGACGCTATCATCGAGAGTGGTACAAAGACAATCCTTTTGCACAAGGAGAATGCTTCAGGTATCGACTTCTCGATTATATACAATACACTTCAGAAAGACCCATGTAACTCGGAGAAGGAGGCGGTTGTTTATATCTATAGACAGCTGCGCGCTTCGGAGCCACCCGATGAGGCTACGGCTCGTGACGTAATCGACAAGCTCTTCTTCTCGGATAAGCGTTACGATTTGGGTCAGGTAGGTCGCTACCGTATCAATACCAAGCTCGGTCTTGATATCGACCCAGCGATTCGTATCTTGACACGCGAGGATATCATCGAGATCATCAAGTATCTCATCCAGCTTATCAACTCAAAGGCGGAGGTAGATGATATCGACCACCTCTCTAACCGTCGTGTTCGCACGGTGGGTGAGCAGTTGGCAAACCAGTTCTCGGTAGGTTTCGTGCGTATGGCTCGTACCATCCGTGAGCGTATGAATGTGCGTGACAATGAGGTCTTTACGCCAGTGGATTTGATTAACGCCAAGACTTTGTCGAGCGTTGTGAACTCGTTCTTCGGAACAAGCCAGCTCTCACAGTTTATGGACCAGATCAACCCACTTGCCGAGATTACTCACAAGCGTCGTCTTTCAGCCCTGGGTCCTGGTGGTCTTTCACGTGACCGCGCAGGTTTCGAGGTACGAGACGTACACTATACACACTACGGTCGATTGTGTCCAATCGAGTCACCTGAGGGTCCTAACATTGGTTTGATTTCATCGTTGTGTGTATATGCAAAGATTTCAGATATGGGCTTCATCGAGACCCCTTACCGTACGGTAGAGAATGGTAAGGTCGATCTCGACAACAGCCACATCAAATACTACTCTGCCGAGGCGGAGGATGGTCATATCGTAGCGCAGTCTAACGAGCAGGTGGATGACGAGGGTAACTTCCTCAATCCTGATCGTATCAAGGCTCGTGAGGGTGCCGACTTCCCTGTTGTTACAGACCAGGAGGTTACCCTTATGGACGTTGCTCCTAACCAGATCGCCTCTATCGCAGCGAGCTTGATTCCATTCCTTGAGCACGACGATGCTAACCGTGCGTTGATGGGATCTAACATGATGCGTCAAGCAGTACCATTGGTAACATGTGAGTCGCCTATCGTCGGTACAGGTATCGAGAAGGAGATGATCACCGACAGCCGCATCCAGATCGTTGCCGAGGGCAATGGTGAGGTTGTGTTTGCCGATGCTACCAAGATTCAGATTAAGTATGAGCGTACGGAGGATGAGAAGATCAGCTCATTCAAGCCAGAGGTTACCACTTATGAGTTGCCTCGCTACCGCCGTACAAACCAGAATACAACCGTTACGTTGAAGCCTACCGTTCTCACAGGCGACTATGTGACTACAGGTCAGATTTTGACCGAGGGTTACTCTACGCAGAATGGCGAGTTGGCGTTGGGTCGTAACCTCAAGGTGGCGTTCATGCCATGGAAGGGTTACAACTTCGAGGATGCGATTGTTATCTCGGAGCGTATCCAGCGTGAGGATATCTTCACTTCGGTTCACGTTGATGAGTATATTATGGAGGTTCGTGACACCAAGCGCGGTGTTGAGGAGCTTACATCAGATATTCCTAACGTGAGCGAGGATGCAACCAAGGATTTGGACGCAAACGGTATCATCCGCATAGGTGCTAATGTTCACCCAGGCGACATCCTGATTGGTAAGATTACACCAAAGGGAGAGAGCGACCCATCACCAGAGGAGAAGCTCTTGCGTGCTATCTTCGGTGACAAGGCGGGTGATGTTAAGGATGCTTCACTCAAGGCACAGCCTTCATTGCATGGTGTTGTTATCGACACTAAGCTCTACTCTCACTCACAGAAGGAGGGTAAGAAGAGCAAGGCGGCCGAGAAGTTGCAGCTTGAGCAGATCGACCAGAAGTTCGCCAAGGAGATTGCAGAGCTTACCAAGGTATTGGTAGCAAAGCTCTGGAAGATTGTCGAGGGTAAGGTTGTGAACTCTGTTGTGGATTACTTCGGCGTGGAGCTCTACTCTGCTGGTCAGAAGTTCACTATCAAGATGTTGGAGGATATCGCATCACACAACATCGACGACAAGACAGGCGTTGTATCGGGTTACCTTAACCTGGGCAGCTGCAAGTGGACAGGCGACGAGCACGATGATCAGTTGATTGCCGACACTATCAACAACTACACTATCGAGTGGAAGAAGGCTGATGCACGCACAAAGCGTGAGAAGTATAACTTCACCAACGGTGATGAGCTTCCAACATCAGGCGTTATCCAGATGGCGAAGGTATATATCGCCAAGAAGCGTAAGTTGAAGGTAGGTGATAAGATGGCGGGCCGTCACGGTAACAAGGGTATCGTAGCCAAGGTTGTACGCGACGAGGATATGCCATTCTTGGAGGATGGTACAATCGTGGATATCTGCTTGAACCCATTGGGTGTGCCTTCACGAATGAACTTGGGTCAGATCTATGAGACTGTACTCGGTTGGGCAGGTAAGGAGTTGGGCTTGAAGTTCGCTACTCCTATCTTCGATGGTGCATCACTCGAGCAGATCAACGAATATACAGCGAAGGCAGGCGTGCCTCGTAGCGGTCGTTGTTACCTCTACGATGGTGGTACAGGCGAGAAGTTTGACCAGCCAGCAACGGTGGGTGTTATCTATATGTTGAAGCTCGGTCATATGATCGACGATAAGATGCACGCCCGTTCTATCGGTCCATACTCACTCATCACACAGCAGCCACTCGGTGGTAAGGCACAGTTTGGTGGTCAGCGTTTCGGTGAGATGGAGGTTTGGGCATTGGAGGGCTTCGGTGCAGCCAATATCCTTCAGGAGATTCTTACAATCAAGTCAGACGATGTTATGGGTCGTGCCAAGGCATACGAGGCTATCGTTAAGGGTGACAACCTCCCACGTCCAGGTGTTCCAGAGGCGATGAACGTATTGCTTCACGAGTTGCGTGGTTTGGCTCTGTCGGTTAAACTTGAGTAATAATAGTAGGTATAATAAATAAAGAGATTTGTAATATGGCAATTAAAGATAATAACAAGCAACACGGTTACAGCCACATCTCGATCGGTCTGGCATCTCCAGAGGAGATTCTGGCGCAGTCGAGTGGTGAGGTGTTGAAGCCCGAGACAATCAACTATCGTACCTACAAGCCAGAGCGTGATGGTCTCTTCTGCGAGCGCATCTTCGGTCCTGTGAAGGATTACGAGTGCCACTGCGGTAAGTATAAGCGTATCCGTTATAAGGGTATCGTCTGCGACCGATGCGGTGTGGAGGTAACAGAGAAGAAGGTTCGTCGTGAGCGTATGGGTCACATCTCGTTGGTTGTGCCTGTGGTTCATATCTGGTACTTCCGTTCTCTGCCATCAAAGATTGGCTATCTGTTGGGCATTCCAACCAAGAAGTTGGAGTCTATCATCTATTACGAGCGTTACGTTGTGTTGAACGCAGGTGCTGCTGCCGAGCAGGGTATCGAGCGTTTGCAGACTCTCGCCGAGAAGGAGTATCTCGACGTTTTGAACTCTTTGCCAGCAGGTAATCAGGCTCTCGCTGACGATGATCCAAACAAGTTCATCGCGAAGATGGGTGGTGAGGCTATCTATGAGCTTTTGCAGAAGGTGGATTTGGACTCTATGTCATACGCCCTGCGTCACAAGGCTTCGACAGAGACCTCACAGCAGCGTAAGAGCGAGGCTCTGAAGCAGTTGAACGTCATCGAGTCGTTCCGCGCATCGAAGGGTCTGAACAAGCCAGAGTGGATGGTGCTGAATGTTATTCCAGTCATTCCACCAGAGTTGCGTCCATTGGTCCCACTGGATGATGGTCGTTTCGCAACATCTGACCTCAATGACTTGTATCGTCGCGTTATCATCCGTAACAACCGTCTGAAGCGACTCATCGAGATCAAGGCTCCAGAGGTTATCCTGCGTAACGAGAAGCGT
>JAFXLG010000058.1 GCA_017531305.1 Alistipes sp. | reverse complement strand
TTCCAAGATGAGTTGTACATCAATGCAAATTATGCAAGTATGTAGAAATCAGAACAGTCGCCAACTCATTACCTCGTTCTTAAACTTTCCGCATAAACTTTTTATTCTTAGCGGATTATAAGATTATTCCAAAAATAAAAATTATTTTGCAAATCACAAACCTTAGAAGTGAAACCACCGAAATTTTATTTTGTATATTATATTTTAGCGAGTTATTTGTGTACCTTTGCACCAAAGTAAAGTATTTATGCAACGTCATATTGATATAAACGATTTTAATTATCCTCTGCCCGAGGAGCGTATCGCAAAATTCCCTTTGGAGTGTCGCAGCGATTCCAAGTTGCTCGTCTATCGCAATGGTGAGATCTCGCAGAGTAGATTTTTCTCTTTGGCTGAGGAGTTACCCGAAGGCTCGATGCTTGTATTTAACAATACCAAAGTTATTCGCGCCCGTGTCATTATGCACAAACCTTCGGGTGCGCGTATCGAGGTCTTTTGCTTGGAGCCTCATGCTCCTGCAGATTACGAGCGAGCTTTTCAGCAGCGAGGTTGTTGTGAGTGGAGTTGTATCGTAGGTAACCTGAAGAAGTGGAAGGATGGCTATGTCAAAATCGACTTCGAATTTGGCGGTAAGGCTTGTGAGTTGCGTGCCCGAATCGTGGAGCGTGGCGAAAGAGAGCATATCATAGGCTTTGAGTGGGATGCAGATATGAGTTTCGGAGAATTGCTGGAGTTTTTGGGGCGTATTCCCATTCCACCATATCTGAATCGCGAGAGCGAGCAGATAGACCTCACGCGTTATCAGACTGTATATTCCAAATTCGAAGGCTCGGTTGCGGCTCCGACTGCGGGTTTGCACTTTACTCAGGAGGTGATCGCTGATATGCAACGCCGAGGTTTTGAGTTTGAGGAGGTGACGCTCCATGTGGGTGCTGGCACATTCCTGCCCGTGAAGAGCGATGACGCCACCGAGCATGAGATGCACACCGAGCATTTCGAGGTGCGTTTATCTACGCTAAAGAATATCTTGGCACACGGAATCAATATCACAGCAGTCGGCACAACCTCGGTGCGAACTTTGGAGTCGTTGCCCGTGTTGGGTTGGCGCATCAGACAGACGGGTGATGCACATGTGGAGCGTGTTATAGGGCAGTGGGAGAGTTATGATATTCCCGAAGATTATAGCGGCGAAGATGTTTTGCGCGATCTGATCGGATACATGGAGCGCGAGGGCTTGGAGCGAGTGAAGGCTGCGACTCAGATTATGATTACCCCTTTGGGCTTCAAATTCCGTATCGTGAAGCGTATTGTGACCAACTTCCATCAGCCAAAATCGACTCTGTTGTTGCTGGTCTCGGCGTATGTTGGTGATGCTTGGCGCAGGATATATGACTATGCTCTGGAGAATGATTTTCGTTTTCTCTCCTATGGCGACTCCTCGCTGCTGGTGGTGGAGTAGAGGTGTGATGGCTGAAAAATATAACGAGGCAACCTTCCTGAATTAAGGCTGCCTCGTCTGTTTTTGAGTTTAATCCCCATCCTCCAATTGGAATATCTCCTCGACCTGCTTCCCGAAGATGTGGGCAATCTTGAGTGCAAGGAGTGTCGATGGGATGAACTTACCACTCTCGATGGCATTGATGGTCTGACGGCTCACATCAGCGGCATCGGCTAACTGTTGTTGTGTCATGCGCACCTCGGCGCGGGCTACTCTGATCTTATTGTTCATCCTCTGCTCCTTTCTTCATGCGCCATATCTTATAGCGGAAAACCGCCATAAAGATAAGCAAAATCGTGAACATGTTATACATCATCACATTCAGAAAATCCAAATCATATACCGCCACCGCCGCCACAATCAATAACGCATAGTTGATGTAGAGAGCCGTAAGCAGCGAGTTCAGACGTATGTGCGCAATCATTTCGTCTTCGCGCTTCTCCTCAGAGCAGGTGACGAGTATCGCTCCTATGACAGTGCCGATGATGGCGATATTGTTAAAGAGATAACCCGTGTAGAAACCCTCAAAAAGATCCAAGTCGAAACCCTCAAAAAGAAGAGTAACGTCAAGCGCGAGCGCGAGAGTGAATATAACCCATCCTACTTTCTGAAAGCGGTGTGGAAAAAGTAGTGTCTTCATAGTGTAATAGTTTTTTTTAGTTTGTAAATTTTTTTCTTCCGTCATGCCACATCACGAACTTGTGAGTGATGATTGGCATCTCTCCCCTAAAAGTTTGCCGTTAGAGATTCCAATCCTCGCCTTATGGCTCGGTGGAATGACGTAGCGAAAGTTGGTTTACAGTATAAATGCAATTTTTTGTAATAGTTCTATAAATTAAATCCTCGGCTTTGGCGGCGCAAGGTCTTTAGCTTGTGTTCAAAGCGACCGTAGTACAACACCCAGATAATGAATGGCACAAATGACGATTCATCGCGCGTGATGTAAGGCATGTTGTCCGTGAAGATAGTCAAGGCGATATGTGCTGCGATATAGACAACCATCACCAAGTAGCAAATTTCCTTGAGTGTCTCGCCTCTGAGCTGAGAGGTCATCTCATCCTCGACCTTCTCGCGCGAGCAGGTGATAAAAAATACGGCAAGATATAGCGCAACGCTGATCACTCGGCGGAAAAGCATGAGTTGTTGCATGCCCTCCATGTCGAGACTTATGTACCCATTATCGGGCAGCATGTTGGTCACAACGATCTGAATCACCAAGGCAACCAGCACCGCAAATAGGAGTATCTGACCTGTAATCTTGAAGGGGTGGGGTAGTAACCAATTTTTAAGGCTTGCCTTAATCGAGCCAAACGGGTCGAACGAATTTCTTTGTCTCATAGTTCTAAGGGTTATAAAATTATCTCCTCTTTAAGGTTGCGTGTGCTGAGCCAACGGCGCAGTAGATATACCATAGGCAAAATGATCATGAATATGGCGAAGTTGTTGCTCACCGTCTGCACCAAGAAATTGGGCATGCCGTGTGGTAGCAGAACGCAGAGGTAGCTGATGATAAAAAGTGCTATGTCTATGCAGAATGCAATCATCAGCGAGCGCATCCTCTCCTGCAAGGTCATTTCGTCCTCGACCTTCTCGCGTGAGCAGAAGATCAATGCCGCGCCTATGGTGAGGGCGAGCATGAGCAGAGGGTTGAAGTCGTATGCTGCGCTTGAGCCGTACCATGTCATCTCGCCATCGGGAGCTTCGGTCTGCACATGGTCATATATTAGGCGTGACCATGTCGGAAATTCGAACCCCTCTTCGGCGAGTCGGGGAGCGAGCAACGCGTGTGCCCACTCGGGTGTGGTATAGACCCAATCGTAGATCATCGTAAATCCCCAAACCAGAGCCACGGCCCAAAGCGCAATGCCGATAGGGCGACAAAATCGGGGTAAAAGAAAGCGTTTCATAGTTAGTTGAAAGTCTTTTTAATTGTTAAAATAGTTGTTTGTTTTGTGATCACACCACAAATGTAAAGCAAACTTTACAAAATAGCAAGTGTTTTTGACAAAATTTTTTCACGCGAAAAAAATTAGGGGACTATTTAGTCCCCTAAAAATCCTTATTACTTAGTGTGATTCCGATTAAAACTCCGAAGTGAAGTGGAAGCGGATATCCTTGAAGTTCTCCTGAGCCAATGCCAGTGCATAGCTTGTGTCTGCCAAGAATACATCGCGACCATGTTTATCGACCGCCATATTGGTGTGCTTGCGGCGTTTGAAGTCGGCGAGTTGCTCCTGATTGTCGCTCTCGATCCAGCAAGCCTTGTAGATCGAGATTGGCTCCCAACGGCACTTTGCGCCATACTCATGCTCCAAGCGGTATTGGATTACCTCGAACTGCAACTGACCTACCGTACCGATAATCTTACGACCATTCAGACTCGATGTAAAGAGCTGAGCCACACCCTCATCCATCAACTGATCGACACCCTTCGCCAACTGCTTGAACTTCATTGGGTCGGCATTCTCGATGTAGCGGAAAAGCTCAGGCGAGAATGATGGGATACCCGTAAACTTGAGCTTTTCGCCCTCGGTGAAGGTGTCGCCGATCTTGAATGTACCTGTATCGTGCAGACCGACAATATCGCCAGGATATGCAAAGTCGATTACCGATTTCTTCTCAGCCATAAATGCCGTAGGCGATGAGAACTTTAGCTGCTTGCCCGAGCGTACGTGCAAGTAGTTCTTGTTGCGCTCGAATGTTCCCGAACAGATCTTCATAAATGCCAAGCGGTCACGATGGTTAGGGTCCATATTGGCGTGAATCTTAAAGATAAAGCCTGTCATCTTCTGCTCCGAAGGCTCTACGGGGCGAGTCTCGGTGGTTGTGGGACGTGGTGATGGTGCGATCTGGATGAAACACTCCAAAAGCTCTCTCACACCAAAGTTATTCACCGCCGAGCCGAAGAATACGGGTGCAAGTTTACCTGCCAGATAATCCTCGCGGTTAAACTCGTCATATACGCCCTCGACCAATTCAAGATTCTCGCGCAGCTGGTTGGCATACTTCTCCTCGATGATCTCATCCAACTCAGGCGAAGATATATCGCTGAAATCTACGGTCTGTGCATCGGCAGTCTGTCGCTCATCTGAGGTAAAGAGCGAGAGATTCTGCTCGTAGATGTTATACACACCCTTGAATGTATCGCCACTTGAGATTGGGAATGCCAAAGGACGTACGCGGATCTGCAACTCGCGCTCGATCTCATCCAACAAATCGAACGGATCGTTACATGGGCGGTCCAACTTATTGATAAAGACAATCACAGGCGTGTTGCGCATACGGCAGACGTTCATCAGCTTGCGAGTCTGCGCCTCGACACCCTTCGCTCCGTCAATCACGATGATTACCGAATCTACGGCTGTCAACGTACGATAAGTATCCTCGGCAAAGTCCTCGTGACCCGGGGTATCAAGGATATTGATCTTGACATCCTTATAGTTGAATCCCATCACAGATGTTGCAACCGAGATACCGCGCTGACGCTCGATCTCCATAAAGTCGGATGTTGCGCCCTTCTTGATCTTGTTGCTCTTTACGGCTCCCGCGACATGGATCGCACCTCCGAAAAGAAGCAATTTCTCGGTTAGAGTTGTCTTACCCGCATCAGGGTGTGCTATGACGGCAAAGGTTCTACGTTTGGTTATTTCATCGATTAACGCCATTGTTTTTTCGTTTTTATTTGATTTTCTGGGCGCAAAGATACTAATAAAATTTCAAAAAAATAGCGGACAGAAATTAATCTGCCCGCTATCGTTATTTATTGCAATCTTCGGATTACAACTGTGGACCAGCTGCAACCAATGACTTACCCTCCTCGTTACCTGTGAACTTAGCGAAGTTCTTGATGAAGCGTGAAGCCAAATCCTCAGCCTTAGTCTGCCACTCAGCTGCGTCAGCGTAAGTGTCGCGTGGATCCAAGATAGCTGGATCTACACCTGGGAGAGCTGTTGGAACCTTGAAGTCGAAGATTGGAATCTGCTTAGTCTCAGCCTTGTCGATTGAGCCATCCAAGATAGCGTCAATGATACCACGTGTATCCTTGATAGAGATACGCTTGCCTGTACCATTCCAACCTGTGTTAACGAGGTATGCAGTAGCACCTGATG
>JAFXLG010000057.1 GCA_017531305.1 Alistipes sp. | reverse complement strand
GCAAGCCACAGAAACTTCGCCTCTTCTCGGTTACAACCTTCCGATTGCCTCTACCAACCTAAAACTACTAACCTAAATGAACCTTAAAACTTCGAGTGCAAAGGTAAGGGCAAAATCAATACTGTGCAAATTTTTTAAATAAATTCTTTAAAATTTTTATAAATATTAACTTTTACTTAACATTCGACTCCCCAAAAGGCTAAAAATTCTCCTTTTTGGCATCAAAAAAGGAGCGAAGCCGAAGCCTCACTCCTATAAGATATATGTTTGCCGAGCAAGCCTTGTGCAACCCAAAAGCATGTCAAGAGCGTGCCAAAAACATGTCAAAAGCAAGCTACAAGCTCGCCACAAACGTGCTGCAAGCAAACTATTTATTAAACTGGCGGCTGAAGAATGGCAACGCATTGTAGAGTGCTGAGTGCCAATACTCCCAAGTGTGACCGCCGTCACGTACTCTGAGCTGATAAGGAACGCGCTTCTGGCGCAGAGCCTTGATGAAGTCCAAGTTGCAGTCGAAGAGGAAGTCATCGTCACCACAATCGACATACCACGCTACCGAGCGCAAGCCCTTAACCTGCTCCTCATCGGCATTCTCGACATACTGCACGCAACTCAAGCGATTTACCGCCTCAAACAAAAGCTGAGTCTTATTAGGCTTCTGCTCGCCCTGCTGAGCCTGCTGAGGACGCTGACCGCCACCCATGCCACCATTGAGGTGCATCAAGGCACTCATGGCGTAGCAAGCGCAATAAAGCTCCGAATGACGCTCTGCATAGCTTGTGCAGCCACCGCCACCCATCGACAAACCTGCGATACCGCGATGAGCCTTGTCTGCCTTAACGCGATACTCCTTCTCGATCATTGGCATAAACTCCTCGTAGAAGAACTTCTCGTAAGCCCACCCTGGCATATCGAAATATCCCTGCCAAGTATCCTTCTGAACCTCGCCGCCAGCATCAGGCGTAACGATGATCATCTCCTGAACCTCGCCCGAAGCTGTGAGCTGATCCATCACATCTTTCAGATGACCACGCTCGTACCAACCCTTATTGTTGTCGTTCATGCCGTGCAACAGGTAGAGGATAGGGTAGCTCTGATCGGTGTTGCGATCATAACCTGCAGGCAGGTAGATGGTGTAGTTGCGCTCTGTGCCGAGTACCTGACTTGTCATTGTTTTGTACTCCACGCGACTGCCCTGACGTCCCCAACCCATCATATTCTGAGCCGAAACGGAGATGGCAAAGCATAGGAATGTTGCGATAAAAAGTAGTTTTTTCATGTTTTAAGGTGTAAAAAAGTTAATAAAATTAATCAAATCTAAATCAGGTTGCTTTCCAAAAGGTTGTGATACCAAAAACAAAGATACACAATTATAATTCAAAATCCAAAATTCAAAATTGCTGACGCGCGCATTAGTTTTACTTTGTTTAGCACGTCATTCCACAGCCGAGCCAAAGCGAGTACTGATTGGAATCTCTATACTAAAATTTTTTCTATTAGAGACTCCAATCCTCAAACCTTACAGGTTTTCGGTGGAGTGACGTGAGAAGCGACCAAACTATCAGCAACACCCATTAGCAGGATTTGCTCACAAATAATAAAACACACCTTAGGTGTGCGGTGGAGTGACAGGCGTAACGCCTGTTTTATAATTATCCTGCTAAACATCCTTTAGCAAGGTTTGCTTCCCTTTAATAAAACACCCGTTACGGGTGAATTTTAACCCACCACAGGGTGACTTTTAATTGCTCACGCTCGGCATAACCCAAATATATTTGGATTTTGCGCTCGCTTAATCGCAATTTTTGAATTCTTTTTCTCGTGCTGCACCACCAAAAAAAAGAGCTGGCAACACAACCAACTCCTTAATACAAAATATCTTTCGCCCACTTAAAACTCTGCCTCTAACACCACAGGATAGTGATCCGAGATATATGGTGCGCCATAGTTTTTGTCACACAAGACGCGGAACGACTTTGGCTCGGCACCACGATAGAAGATATGGTCGATGACAGCCGTAGCGTTGGGCTTCCAGCCGTTGAATGTGGCGCGGCGGTCGGTCTGAGGTGCAGTCTCGCGGGCATCCTTCATCACAGCCTTGATAGGCTCGAAGATCGGATCGCTGGTCACACAGTTGAAGTCGGCAGTGACGAAGACAGGCATGCCATCGGGCACAATCTGGGCTGCACGCTCCATCATCAGAGCCAAGCCCTCACGCTGAGCCACCTTACCCACATGATCCAGATGGGTATTCAGATATGCGAACTCCTTGCCGCTACGCTTCATGCGCATCTTTGCCCATGTGCAGGTGCGGTTGCATGCTGCATCCCAACCTCGTGATGGAGTGTCGGGAGTCTCCGAGAGCCAGAAGGTACCGCAATCGAGCAGCTCAACCTCATCCTTGAGGTAATAGATTGTCATATACTCACCCTCGCTCTTGCCGTCATCGCGCGCAATGCCATAGGATGCGTACTGAGGCAAATGCTCCTCCAGATACTCTAAGTGGGGTGGCAGAGCCTCCTGCAAACCGAAGATTGTAGGCTTCTCATCGTTGATCATGTTGATCGAAGCCTGCTTGCGGTACTCCCAATTATTCTCACCATCGGCACCGGGTGTCACACCGCAACGGATGTTGTAGGAGATAACCTTGATAGACTCCTTGGTCTGCTCCTTAGAGCAAGACGCGAAGGCGCAAAGTGCTACAGCACAAAGCAATGTAGAAAAAAATTCTTCATTATTATTCTTTATTTGGTTTAATTCAATCTATTATAAAACTGTTTTTAGCTTCTAAACTCACTCTTCTGCCGAGATCAGGGCTCACGCACAACTTACTTTAGCAAGGTTTGCTACCCACTAATAAAACACCCGTTACGGGTGTGAATTTATCTATATTTATTACTAATCAACGTCAGGAATTCCTCGCGTGTGCGGGTATCCTTGAGGAAAACGCCCGAGAATGCCGAAGTAGTGGTTGCCGAAGCCTGCTTCTCCACGCCTCGCATCTGCATACACATATGGCTCGCCTCGATCACCACAGCCACACCCATAGGGTTCAGAGCCTCCTTGATGCAATCGCGGATCTGCACCGTCAAACGCTCCTGCACCTGCAGACGGCGGGCAAAGCACTCCACCACGCGGGCAATTTTCGACAGACCTGTGATCTTACCATTGGGGATATATGCCACGTGAGCCTTGCCGATGAAAGGCATCATGTGGTGCTCACACATCGAGAAAAGCTCGATATCCTTGACCAGCACCATGTGGTTATACTCCTCGCTGAAGGTTGCCGACTTGATGATCTGGATGGGATCTTCGGCATAGCCCTTAGTGACAAACGACATAGCTTTGGCTATACGCTCAGGGCTTTTGACGAGTCCCTCGCGGTCGGGATCCTCGCCTAAAAGTGACAAAATCTCACGATAGTGATACGCCAGACGCTCTATGCGCTCTGTATCGTACTCATCATGACGTCTATAATTTGTTTCCATTCTTATCTTTATCTATTCAGATATTTTATTGCTTTTAAACATTCTTCAGCGAGAAAATTAATAAAACACCCCTTAGAGGTGTCATTCCACCGAAAACCTGTAAGGTTTGAGGATTGGAATCTCTACACTAATTTAATCTTCCCGCTAAACACCCCTCAACACCGTAAATAAGTTCTATAACAAGAGGAATTTTTAGGCACGCGAAATACTTTAAACCGCAGCATACTTGACGTATGTGAGGATTTGAAGTGTGAGCGTAACGCCAAAATCACCTTGTTATAGGAGTTATTACAGCCATTTTTTATATCGGAAATACCACATCGTAAGCCCCGAAGCCAAGATCATCAGACCTATGGCAAAGAGGTAACCCAACGGCACAGTATAGCCGCCCACCTGCCACACCCAATCCAATTCGGGCATGACGTGGAAGTTCATACCATAGATACTCGCAATCAGAGTTGCGGGCAGGAAGATCACCGCTGCTACCGAGAAGATCTTTACTATCTCATTTTGCTCGATGTTGATCAAGCCCAAAGCCGAATCCTGAATATAGTCCAGACGCTGGAACGAGAAGTCGGCATGGTTGATGAGCGAGTTCACGTCCTTGATCATGAGTTGCAGACGAGGGTAGATATCATTGGGGAAACGCTCCGAGCGCAAGATGCTCGAGAGGATGCGCTGACGGTCAAAGATATTCTCGCGCAAGACCATCGTATTCTCCTGCAAGGCGTTGATGCGGTGGATTACCTCCTTGTCGATGGTATCTTCGGTATTGATATCCTTGCTCAGAGCTGCAACCTGCTTGGCAACAAACTCCACAAGGTCGGCATCGAAGTCGATGCGTACCTCCAGAAGCGAGATGAAGATATGGTATCCTGTCGAGAAACTGCGATAGTTCATCTGCAGACGCTTCTCAGCCTCGCGGAAGGTGCGACTCTCGGCACTACGCATCGAGACCAGCACACCCTCGTTAGAGATGATGAACGACACAGGCTCCACTTCAAACGAGTCGCCCGTGGGGATAAAGAAGTTGGTATTCGAGATAATCGAGTTCTCGGTCTCGGAGTACTTTGAAGTTGACTCGATCTCCTCCACCTGCTGACGAGTCTGCAGGCTCTCCTCGATGAAGCTCTCCACAGCCTTCTGCTCCTTGATCGAGGGCGAAAGCAGGTCGATCCATAGAATATCATCAAAGCCCAGATTGTCCAACAATTCGGGCTCAGCGTTGCGTATGATTTTATTGTATTGCTTAAGATAGATTGTAAGCATTGTTCTGCAAATTTAAAGGGTTGAACACTCTTCCTTTCACTTTCCTTGGGGCGGTGAGCAACACACCACACCCATCAAGGCAGGGTAGATAGCCTTTCAGACCTTACCCTCTTCAGCCGGGGTTGGATCGAGGCTCTACCTTAAGCCCCGCCTCCCAGAATTTTTGCAGTGCCGCATGCTTCTCGGCGTTGAATACGAAGTCTATGTTTTGAGTCAAATACTCGTATGCGTTGTAATGCTTCTGATCAAATCCAGCCTCCACGATAGCCTCCCACGTAGATTCCACACCAAAGGTCAGAGCCTTCTGCAAGGCGTCTATATACTCATAGGGCGTACCCTTGCGTGCCACCCATACCGCAAAAGCGAAGGGCAAGCGAGTAGCCTTATTCCACTCCTCCGAAAGATCGTACGAGTAGTTAAACAGACCTTCGTGGTCGAAGACCTTATCACCTATGAGAAGGAAGGCATCCTCCTTCTGGGCAAAAGCCACCTGAGAGTAATCCACCAGCTCATACCACTCAGGCTCGATGTGCCATTGGTTGGCAGCCAAGTAACCCGCCAACTGCACCGAGGTGCGTGAATGAGCATCGAGGAAGATGCGGCGCACCTTCTGAATAGGCACATTGGAGAATAGCTCCACGGTGCGTACCTTGCCCGATGAGCCTATACAATAATCGGTGATTATGAATGTCGATTTAAGGGTGGGAACCATTGCCGATGGCATCAATGCGATGTCGGCTCTGCCCTCCACATAGTTCTGATAACAGCCTGATGGGGGAGCGAGCAGAAGCTCGGCTTGGAGATTACCTTCGTGTCGGATACCATAGATGAATGGTATCGTATTGAGATACGACACAGCCGCTATACGTGGAATGTTGACCATCATCCATAGGTTACGTTAATTCGTTAGACATTTGTTTGCGAGCACTTTTCGCCTGCAAAAAGTGCATACTATCATGCAAAATTAACAAACTATATGCAAAATTGCAAACCTTTTCCCTCGGAAATTCAAAATAGTTGCTTTCGCATGCCTTAATTAGCACGTCTTGCCACAGCCGAGCAAAGCGAGTGCTGATTGGCATCTCTACACTCTTTCATAGCGTGGGTAGCTTAACATCTATTAGCACAACTCATGTTTTCTTACGCTTCTAAACATTCGTTTCTGCCACCTTTTGCTGCCAAAAGGGTGGCACCAAAACCGCTCGGTGCAGGCGTAACGCCTGTTTTATTAAATATCCTGCTAAACATTCTTTAGCAAGATTTGCATCCCGCTCATAAAACACCCGTTACGGGTGCAAAATTGCTTCTGCCGAGATATTTGCTGACGCACAACAATAGCTTTCTTCAGCGAGAATAGCTCTCCTTTAATAAGACACCCGTTACGGGTGTGAATTTTAACCCACCACAAGGGTGGCTTTTAATTGCTCACGCTCGGCATAAGCAAAATATATTTGGATTTTGCACTCGCTTAATCGCAATTTTGATTTTTGAATCTTGAATTTTGAATTATTAATATGTATCTTTGCGCAAAATTACAGATTTATATGGCAGATAGTTCTATTCTCATGCGCCTTGACGGTCTCAAACTCAAGTACGAGGAGACTGCGCAGAAACTTACCGACCCTGAGGTCATAGCAGACGTCAAGCAGTTCGTGCAACTGACTAAGGAGTACAAGGAGTTGGAGCCTATTATCGAGACTTCGGAGCGTTATCGCACCGCCTTGGCAAACTTGGCAGAGGCTAAGGATATCTTGGTAAACGACAAGGACGAGGAGATGCGCGAGATGGCGCGTATGGAGATTTCGGAGTTGGAGCCTCAGTTGGAGAAGATGGAGGAGGAGATCAAGCTCCTGCTCATACCTAAGGATCCTCAGGATGATAAGAATGCTATCCTCGAGATTCGTGGCGGTACGGGCGGTGATGAGGCTGCGATTTTTGCAGGTGACTTGTTGCGTATGTACACCAAATATATCGAGTCTAAGGGCTGGCGTTATGAGATCACATCGTTCTCGGACGGTGCCGCAGGTGGATATAAGGAGGTTGTCTTGAAGGTTACAGGACAGAGCGTCTATGGTACTTTGAAGTATGAGTCGGGAGTTCACCGCGTGCAGCGTGTGCCTCAGACCGAGACTCAGGGTCGAGTACACACCTCGGCAGCTTCGGTAGCGGTGTTGCCTGAGGCTGAGGAGTTCGATGTGGAGATCTCGATGAACGACATCCGCAAGGATATCTTCTGTGCTTCGGGTCCTGGTGGTCAGTCGGTAAATACCACCTATTCGGCAATCCGTCTGACGCACATCCCTACGGGTATTGTGGTGCAGTGTCAGGATCAGAAGTCACAGCTCAAGAACTTCGACAAGGCTT
>JAFXLG010000056.1 GCA_017531305.1 Alistipes sp. | reverse complement strand
TTTGACGGCTGAGCATACACCGCTGGAGTGGCGTTACGACTTTTCTCAAGAAGATAACCCCTATCTGATGCAACGCATCATGATCAATAGCGTGTTTAATGCGGGAGCTATCAAGTTAGACAATCGCTACCTTGTGGTGTGTCGTGTGGAGGGTGCTGACCGCAAATCGTTTTTTGCCGTAGCGGAGAGTCCCAATGGCATTGACAATTTCCGCTTTTGGGATGAACCCATAACCATGCCTGAGGATGAGATTCCTGCCACCAACATATATGATATGCGCGTCACTCAGCACGAGGATGGCTGGATTTATGGAGTCTTTTGTGCCGAGCGTCATGATGATACCCAACCGAGCAACCTGAGTGCCGCCACAGCCACAGCAGCTATCGCGCGCACGAAGGATCTCGTAACGTGGGAACGCCTACCCGATCTAAAGAGTCGTAGCCAGCAACGTAATGTTGTGTTGCACCCTGAGTTCGTAGATGGTAAATATGCTTTCTACACCCGTCCTCAAGATGGCTTTATTGACACAGGTAGCGGCGGAGGTATAGGCTGGGCTTTGGTAGAGGATATTACACATGCCGAGGTAAAGGATGAGGTCATAATCTCGCCACGCCACTATCACACCATTACAGAGGTTAAAAATGGCGAAGGACCGCACCCGCTACGCACACCGCAGGGATGGCTCCATTTGGCTCATGGAGTACGTGGTACGGCTGACGGACTGCGCTATGTGTTGTATATGTATATGACATCTTTGGAAGACCCTACACGCGTCATCGCTCAGCCAGCAGGATGGCTTTTGGTCCCCGAAGGTCAGGAGTACTTGGGTGATGTGATGAACGTAGCGTTTTCAAATGGATGGATTCTCGATGACGATGGACGTGTACTCATCTATTATGCTACCGCCGACACTCGTCTGCACGTAGCGGTAAGTAGTATAGACCGCTTGGTTGACTATTGTATGAATACCCCCGAAGATGGACTCACCTCGGCTGCGAGCGTAGAGACTATCAAACAACTTATCCGCAAGAATCATGGCAACATTTAGTGAAAAAGTGGGTTACGGACTGGGCGATATGTCATCGTCTATGTTCTGGAAGGTGTTTTCGTACTACCTGCCATTCTTCTACTCCAACATCTCTGGACTTTCGCTTGTCGATGCGGGCGTGTTGGTGCTTGTTACACGTATCTGGGACGCGGTAAGCGATCCGATGATGGGTGTCATTGCTGACCGCACCCAAACACGTTGGGGAAAGTATCGCCCATATCTACTGTTTGTAGCACCCCTGTTTAGTATTGCAGGTATTCTCCTCTTTACTACACCAGAGTGGGGATATACCGCCAAACTTATTTATGCCTACGTTACCTACATTCTGATGATGACGGTATATACTGCGATCAATGTACCTTACGGTGCTATGTTGGGCGTAATGACAGATGATTCGCAGGAGAAAACTGTCTTCTCCTCATATCGAATGTTCTTCGCCTATGGCGGATCGTTCATCGCTTTGGCAGCATGGGAGCCATTGGTTAACTTCTTCAAAGCAGGCGGATTGGCGGGTGGCATGTCAGCACAGACTGCCGATGCATGGCAATACGCCATGATAGTGATTGCGGCGGCATGTTTCGTGCTGTTCCTGCTCACCTTCTACTTTACGCGTGAGCGATTGAAGACTGTCTCTACAGTCAGCATCGGCAAGGACTTAAAGGCTCTGCTCTCCAACCGTCCGTGGTGGATATTAATCGGTGCTGCGCTATGCTCCAATCTTTTCAATACGGTTCGCGGTGCATCGGTTGCCTACTATTTTGCCGATATCATCGGCTTCGACCAGATGCTCGATTTTTCGGTTTTCGGCTTCGACTTTTCGGTTTTATTCTATGCTGGATTATTCCTTAGCATAGGCGAGGTTGCCAATATGTTTGGAGTTGCCTGCACCGTCTCTCTGGCTCGCCATATGGGCAAGAAGTCGCTATTTATGATTGTTAATGTAGTGCTTGTGGTACTGAGCATAGTATTCTTCTTCATACCTGTTTCTCCGATTGGTTTGTGGCTGATGCTATTGTTGCAGATACTTATCAGTATTCTTACAGGTATCATGTCTCCACTCGTTTGGTCGATGTATGCCGATGTGAGCGATTATGCCGAGCTGCGATATCACACAGCAAGTACAGGTCTGATCTTCTCAAGCAGCTCGATGGCACAAAAGTTTGGTGGAGCAATCGGTGGAGCTGCAGTTCTATGGCTTCTCTCAGCTTGCGGATATACGCCTCGAACAGATGATCAGATGGCAGCGCAATCTATGCTTTCTCAGCCCGAATCGGCTCTGATGTGCCTACGTTATCTCATGTCGTTTATACCAGCCTTGGTGGCAGTTTTGGCTATTGTAATAAGCTATTTCTACCCTCTGACAACTAAACACATCGAAGAGGTAAACGCACAACTGAAACTTCAAAGAAAATAGATCGTGTAATATATCTATAAACAAAAGTGCCTCCTTGTGGGAGGCTTTTTTGTTTAGGGGATTCTATCTTTTATTCTCTGCTACCCAGTTTGTCAACTCTACAAAATCAGCTACCGACAACTGCTCGGCTCGCATAGTGAAGAAACGATGCTCGGCACCACTGAAGTCGCCAAACTGACTCTTTAGCGAATTGCGAATCATCTTACGTCTTTGTCCAAACGATGCCTTCACAACCTTGACAAACAACGCCTCATCACAGCCCAATCGCTCTACCCCATTACGTTTCAGGCGGATAACCGCACTCTTGACCTTTGGCGGAGGATTAAAGACCTTCTCACTGACGGTGAAGAGATACTCTATATCGTACCACGCCTGCAACAGAACACTCAAAATTCCATACTCTCGCGACCCCGGGGGCTCAGCAATGCGCACCGCCACCTCTTTCTGGATCATACCCACACATTCGGGGATAATATCGCGATTCTCGATCACTTTGAAGAATATCTGCGAGGAGATATTATAAGGGAAATTACCGATAACCTTCAATCGCTCGCCAAAACGCTCCTTGAGATCCATATTCAAAAAATCGCCCTCCACCAAACGTGGCGAAAAATCGGGATAATGCTCATGCAGATACTCAATACTCTCTGTATCGATATCCACACCATAGGTCACAATATCTTTGCGTTGCAAAAGATATTGCGTGAGAACGCCCATACCGCAACCCACCTCCAGCACCTTATCTGGAGCCTCTGAGCTACCACCCGCGAGCGAGTTGCAAATTTTTTGTGCGATGTTAAGGTCGGTCAGAAAGTGCTGACCTAATGCTTTTTTTGCTCTGACTTGATTCATTTATTACTCTTTAGTTCCTTCACGCCAGGTACTCCACCTGTTATTTTTTTCAAAACTACAACTGCGGTCAACCTTCTTGAGTGAATCCAACGTAATTCTCACAAATTTGCGACCGCCATTCTGTGTCCAATAATTCTCTGGATTCTTTTGCTTGACTACAATACTCCCATCTTGGATTTTTCCACCATAAGCAAGACTATCTTGGAAAAATTTATCCCGCTGCAACCACGCATGAGCCCCACTCTTTTCTGCCTCCTCGGCTGAATGGATATCTACACCGATTGGACCGCTGAAGAATTTGGTTTTTCGGGTATCAAGCACAAAAGCCATAGAATCGGCTTTGTGATATATCTGCTCCATCTCTCTAACAAAATACCCTGGATAAAAGCCCTCACGCACATCATCTGCCTCATCGCTTGTTCCCCAAAAATATCCTTTTACAATCTTTCCATCCTTATACGATAGCTCCATAATAGGCTCTTCGCCATTATGAGAGTATTCTCCACCATAAAAACAATAATAATACACTATCGAATCTGCATCTGAGGCAGTTGCTGATGTGTCAATATCTCGAATATTTAATGAGAACACCGACATTCCCATCAGTAGAATAGCAAAAGTTGTAATTAAAAGTCTCATAATCATTTGTTTTAATAGTCTTTAATTTGTTTGTGGAATTTCTATATGCACACAATTGTTTTTCGGTTCATCTATATAATATATTCCCCTAAAAACCAAGGCACTCTTAAAAGTATCCACATCTGACAACATACTTCTACTTACATCAAACACATTCAGAACACTAGGATCTGCGCAATGTTTAGAAACGTTAGATGGACCTACTTCTTTAATTTTTTCAATCATATTCTGACGATTCTGTTCATCGCTAAGGTCTTTATTATAGACATTGATAACTGAGTCACCAGCCGAAGCATAGATATCTAACTGAGATTGGACTCCACTTCGTTTTATATTATTCAGCATCGCTCTAGCTTGTTCCTCAACTGTTCTTGCAACGGATGTAATATATATTTCACCAGAATAATATGGAAGATTCTTTAGTATGTTGTATGTATAACTAGAAATCCCATTCGTTTTTCCTGAAATTGTAATAACTCTAGCACTGCCAGAACCTCCTCCGCCCGAAGAATTCGAACCACTGTCTTCGCTAGAGCTCCCGTCGCTACTACTATTACTACCTTGGTCATTATCATCGGGGTTTGATAAATCTCCGATATTGTCTGGGTCTGAGAACGGATCAGAAATGTCCGACCACTCAGATGAGTCGGAGCTATCTGATTCTGAAGCGTCTGAACTACTTGACGATCCTACAACAGTAATCTCAGCCATACAATAACCTAAACCCTGTACATAACCACCAGGCCAAGTACCTGCATTTAACATTGCATAAAACTCCTCTTGTGAATAAGGATTCGATAATGTACCTTTCTCGTTCATAACAAACACATTTTAAGATTTAACAATTATTTTTTTTCCAGATTTTCTATATATAGCACAAACATTAGAATCCGAAGAAACCACTTGTATCCGTGCTGTCATATATTCATCCTTTTCAAAACCATTATTACACATATGTTCTGTCAAAAAATTAGAATCAATAGGATTGTAAATAGTTCCCATATCAACTTGTATATCATAGCTAAAAATGATATAGTGCGAAGACAAATTACACAAGTTAAATATCGCTTTTCCTCTCTTGTGTTCTGGAATATATTGTAAAACGTCCTTACAAACTACTAAATCCCACAAACCAAAACCTTCAAGCTCATTTGTCAAATCGACAATACCACATGGCTCTTCATCATTATGTAATATTCGTTTAGAAAGAGATGGCGTGTATGGATTAGCATCATAACCATCAAACTGCAATCCTAGACGGCGCCATCTTGAAACATAATAACCAGAACCACAACCCATATCTATAGCTTTGGTTACACCTACCTCTCTGTAAAATTGTGCCACAAAACTAAAAAACTTTGCATCAAACCTATATTTGAGATATCCATCATACACCCAACCACCATTTTGATTATGCACAACATCTCTATCTCTTAATAGATATTCATCAATTATATCTAATAACTGTTCACTAATTGGATATTCTATCTTCCTTGCAAACAAATATTCTGATTCCAATAGATAAAAGAAATGCTCAACTCCTAAATTAGCTGGTCTATTTCCATTCTCGTTCTTCCATCTAATATATCTATGATTAGAATTTTTAATTTTTTCTTTATCAATAGAATTAACTAAAACTGTCGTAATATACGACTCCTCTGGGGCAAAAGTCATCCACATTCTATTGTAAAGACTTGGTTTTTCATCGGTATAGTTAAGTAGAACTCTAACAGACTCTCTAGTAATAGATATCCATTGAGATCCTCCATATAAATGATCAAATTCATCAGGAATGGATCGTTTTTGTCCTTTTTCTTGTTGTTTTTTTACTTGTTCCAATACCCATCGTCTTGGATTGACCTTATCGCTAGCGTAATCATAAGGATAAAAATATTGGAAACGTCTGAAAGTACAATTGTCCCAACCCTTATGGGGTAAATGAACAAACTGCATAAAATTCACACCTTTATTGCTATCAAAAAAATTCAGAAAGAAATCTATAGGTCTAACTGGATAATCTTGTCCACTAATAATATGAAAATACTCAGAATCTGTTTTATATAATGCTTGACGTAGCAGCCATAACTCACATTCCAGAATACTGGAACCTCCCCAATTTACATCAAATTGTTGTGAAACAAATGTTACTTGAGGTAGACTATTTAGTTCTTCTAAAAAGTCATCATCGACTTTCACTTTTTTATCTATATGGACTAAAACATTACAGTCTTGTTCGAAATATCGAACAAGACGCAAAACGTGAGATAAATTTTTATGTGCTAATATAACAATTGCGTGTCTCATACAAATGTTTTACAACTATAAACCAAATTCCCTACGTTTAAGCTTTTTACAAATGTAATACATTTTTTTCTATTCTAATATATTTATTTCATTTTGATTAATCTAGTAATACATTTTGACCAAATATAGACCATCAGCGGTGCCACCACGACCACCAGATGATTAAACTCCCATGCCGCCACAAAGTCAAGATGCGCCACCGAGTACAACGCCCGCGTCATACCGCATCCCCAGCACTCTACGCCAAACAGATTATGCGCCAAACATAATGTGTGTCCCTGCATAATCCATCGCTCGGGCAAAAGATATACTGCAAATGGCAAAAGTGCCACCAGCACAACCTTAATGTGCTTCATACTCGGCCTTTATCTATTCGACAGTAGCTTGCCATCGCCATCGTGATAGCTGCCACACACTATCATGATAAAATCTATCAGCGTCCAGATTCCGCAACCGCCCAAAGTGAGCAACTGCACCACGCCGATTGCGTTTTTACCTGCGTAGAAACTATGGATACCTAAAGTACCCAAAAAGAAGCACAAAAGCAGAGCCGTCAACCAATCTCGCTCGCTGCGATTGGGATTCGAGACAACACATCCGCAATGGGGACATGAGTGTGCCTGATCGGAGATCATCTTACCACACTCTCTACAATAGATCATAGCCATAATAGTTAAGTTTAAAGTGACAACTCCTGAAAGATTGTCATAGTTGAGTAAAATCTGAATATCAATCACAAATATAGGAAATTTTACTATATTTGCAAAACCATAAAACCCATAAGAGACAATTAAGAATGAGTCAACTAATAATACCAGAAAACTATAAAGCACTGCTAAGCCTGCAACAGACCGAGATCGCCATTAAGACCATCAAGGACTTCTTCCTAAGCAGCATCTCTACCGAGCTGAGGTTAAGACGCGTGACCGCACCTTTGTTTGTACTCAAAGGCTTGGGTATGAACGATGACCTGAGCGGCACAGAACGCCCCGTAACATTCCCCATCAAGGATATGGCAGAGGCTCAGGCTGAGGTGGTACACTCACTTGCCAAATGGAAGCGAGTGACACTTGCCGAGTATGAAGTTCCCTGCGGCTACGGCATCATCACCGATATGAATGCCATACGCGCTGACGAGGAGCTGGATAATCTCCATTCGCTATATGTCGATCAGTGGGATTGGGAGCGTGTGATGCCCGAGGATTGCCGCACGGTGGATTATCTGAAGCGTGTAGTAGAGCGAATCTACGGCGCAATACTCCGCACCGAGTATCATATCTGCGAGACATATCCGCAGATTAAACCATTCCTGCCAGAGGAGATTAAGTTTATCCACGCTGAGGAGCTTCTGCAACGCTATCCCACACTTTCTGCCAAGGAGCGCGAAGATGCGATCTGCAAGGAGTATGGTGCGGTATTTATTATAGGTATAGGTTGTGAGCTGTCCAACGGCGAAAAGCACGACAACCGCGCTCCCGACTATGATGACTACACCACCGTATCTGAGTCAAACGGTTTGGCGGGGCTGAACGGCGATTTACTGATCTGGTATCCTGTATTGGAGCGTTCTATCGAGCTTTCATCTATGGGAATCCGCGTAAACCGAGAGGCTTTGGAGCGTCAACTCAAACTCAGCGGCAAGGAAGATCGCAAACAACTCTACTTCCACCGCCGTTTGTTGGAGGGATCGCTACCTCAATCCATCGGTGGAGGTATCGGGCAGAGCCGACTCTGTATGATTTTGTTGCACAAGGCTCATGTGGGAGAAACCCAATCGAGCATTTGGCCCGAAGATATGCGCGAAGCATGCCGAGAGGCGGGTATGACGCTGATATAAGAATTACCATACTTGATTACATATAAAATATACGGTAATTTTTATGAGATTACTAAATTCAATCATAATAATATTACTTTTGTGCAATATCTCGTGCAGTAGTTATAATCAGAAAGAGGAGAATTATGCATATAACAATTCGGCCGTAACCGTCATTTTCAAAGATGCGCCTCAGCAAAATTCTTCTGACTATTTCAGAGGCATGCGAACAATTCCTGAATA
>JAFXLG010000055.1 GCA_017531305.1 Alistipes sp. | reverse complement strand
TACCTCGCGCTTGTTGATCTCAGATACAGTACCCTCAACAACCTCACCTACTGCGATGTTAGAGAGAGTCTTGCCGTAAGCCTCAGAAACCTCCTCCTTTGACTGACCGCCATAGAGATCCAAATCATTCTCAAACGCGTTCCAATCGAAACTCTCGTTTGCTACATTGTTCAATACTTCCATTGTGGAAAAATTTTTGCGATACAATCGCTCGTTAAAATGTTAATAATTAATTAGTTGCGGGATTTTACTCCCTTTTTCGCTTTTTCAAGCCCACAAATATAGAGTAAAAATGTTAAAAATGAGCATTTTATAAAGACTTTTTTGCCAAAAAAATCAATATTTCTTGTATCTTTGTTCGATCATTGATTCTTGGTGTAATAAGTAAAATTATAAATACAATGAAAAAACTAATTTTTATGGCAGCGATTGCATCCTTTGCGCTGGTAGGGTGTCAGCAGACAAAAAGCGATGCAAAATTTAGCGGCAAGCAGGGCGAAGTGAAACTCTTGACGCTCGACCCAGGTCATTTCCATGCTGCATTGGTGCAGATGTATATGTATGATCAGGTAGATCCTACGGTAAATGTCTATGCTCCCGAGGGCGATGATGTGAAGATGCATTTGGATCGCATCAATATCTACAACACTCGCGCCGAGCGTCCTACATCGTGGAATGAGCAACTCTACACGGGCGATGACTTCCTGCAGAAGATGATCGAGGAGCAGAAGGGTAACGTTGTGGTCTTGGCGGGTAATAATGGCAAGAAGACAGGTTACGTTAAGGCTGCGGTTGATGCTGGTATTAACGTGCTGTCGGACAAACCAATGGCTATCGACCAGAAACGTTTTAAACTCTTAGAGCAGACTTTGGATGAGGCTGCCGAGAAGGGAGTTATGGTCTATGATATCATGACCGAGCGTTCGGAGGTAAACAACGAGCTTCAGCGCGTGCTGGTCGCTCGACCTGAGCTTTTTGGTGAGTTGCAGAAGGGTACGCCCGAAGATCCAGCAATTACAAAGGAGAGTGTTCACCACTTCTTTAAGTATGTGTCGGGTCAGCCTCTGCGCCGCCCTGAGTGGTATTTCGATGTGGAGCAGCAGGGCGAGGGTTTGGTCGATGTGACTACCCACTTGGTGGATTTGGTGCAGTGCACCGTTATGCCTGAGCAGGAGATCGACTACACAAAGGATATCAAATTCACATCAGCTAAGCGTTGGGCTACCAAGATTCCAATCGACAAATACCGTTTGGTGTCGGGTAAGGATGTGTATCCCGATTTCTTGAAGAAGGATATCGTAAACGATACGTTGCACGTATATTCCAACGGCGAGATGAATTACCAGTTGCAAGGCGTTAACGTGCGCGTGAGTGTGATCTGGAACTTCATGGCTAAGGTCGGCACCGAGGGTACGGGCGATACTCACTATTCGGTTGTCAAGGGCTCGAAGTGTAATGTGGAGATCCGTCAGGGTGCAGAGCAGGGTTATAAGCCTATGCTTTATGTGGTCAACAATGGTGCTGATGATGCGGCATTTGAGGCTACGTTGAATAAGACGCTTAAGTCGTTGGAGAAGCAATACCCTAAACTCAGCGCAGTGAAGAGTGGCGATAAGGAGTGGCAAATTGTGATCCCTCAGGATATTGTCAAGACTCACGAGATGCGTTTTAGCTCGGTGATGAAAGTCTATCTGGATTACCTCAAACAGGGCGAGATTCCAGCTTGGGAGCGATCTCACATGAAGTCAAAGTATTATACCACAACCAAGGCTGTGGAGTTGGCGCGAGAGAATTAAGACGTAAGACCTATAAAACAAGTAAGGGTGCGAAGATCATTCGCACCCTTACTCATTTGGGTAGGGATATACTTAGAAGTAGTATCCCAAACCGATCTGAATATCCTCGACTTTGTCCTTGCCTGTCTCTATGCCGACAACCTGACTCTGCTTGAATGCTCCGTTGTAGCGTGCCGAGATAGCGAGCTTCCAGACCTTAACCTCTGCACCCACGCTATAACTCATAGTAGGATTCTTTATGCTCCAGTTTACACCCTCCATCTTGCCACCTGTGTTGGTCATAAGCAAGAAGTTAGGACCTGCCTGGATAGCCAAAATGCCCAATACACGAATCTGAGCCAAAATCGGCATGTGCAATCTGTCGCACTTGATCTTATCGCCCATACCGCTAAGGTCGAATGAGTTGTGTGAATATATAAGCTCAGGATGTATTCCGAAGATACCCCACGTCATATCGCCTTGCACGCCTGCATACCAACCTGTGTTGGATTTCAGGTCAAATTTATAGTCGGAAGATACCACATCGGAAAACTTGAAATTAGTAGTCTGATAATCCATACCAGCCTTCACACCGAAACGGAAGCGTGGAACCAGACCTGCCGATACCTGTGAGCAGATACCTACGGCAACCAAAAGCAAAAGTAACTTTTTCATATCTGTAATATATTAAGTGTTTGATTTTGTTGACTTACTATCTCTTAGCACTTAGAGCCTTTTGCTCCCTTTGCGCCAGAGATGGTGTAGTTGAAAATATTCTCCTTATAGCTCGTTGTCTTGAACGAAGAGTCACGCTTGCGCTCAAAGGCAATCTGAATCAAACGCTCGGTAAGCTCCGTAAACGATACTCCGCTTGCCTCCCACAAGTAGAACGATAGTGAGCCGGGGATGGTGTTGATCTCGTTGACATAGATCTTGCCATCTGCCTGATCGATCATGAAGTCGATACGTGCCACGCCATCGCAATTAAGAGCCTTAAAGGTCTCGACAGCGGTGGTGCGGATGAAGTCGGTTGTCTCTTCTGGCAAATTGGCAGGGATCTCGCGTATTGTAGAGCGCATACCCTCTGACTGCTTTACTGCGCCCTTTGAGCCCTTGCCTCCGCCTAAGTATTTGTCGGCGTAGCTCAGGATCTCGCCACTGCGTATGGGAGCCTCGCAAACCGATGCCTCGCACTCGTAGTAGTTACCCAAAACCGAGCAGTTAATCTCCTTGAGCTGCTCAACAAGATGCTCCACGATGATACGCTTGGAGTAAGATACAGCACTCTCGATAGCCTCCTTTAGCTCCTCGCGGTTGTGGACCGCCGATATTCCCACGCTTGAGCCCGAGTCGGCAGGCTTCACGATCATCGGATAACCCAACTTGTTCTCAACTCGCTCCAGCACCTGATCCTCCTTGTCGAACCACTCCTTGTCGCAGAACCACGCGTAATCGATTACAGGTATGCCACTCTCTTTGAGGATCATCTTCATGGTAATTTTATCCATACCGTTGGCCGATGCCAAGACGTTACACGAAGCGTAAGGGATGCCTGTCATCTCTATTGCTCCCTGAAACGATCCATCCTCGCAATTTGTACCATGTAGTGCAGGCAGAATCACATCCAACGAGCATACTACATCGCTGCCAAAAAGCGATTTACGAACCTTATAGAGATTGCTGTCGCCATAAGTTGGATGCAGACACACCTCTTGGCATGATGCATATAGCTTATCCATATCCTTATAGTTGTCGCTCTTGCGCAATGTTTCGCCTGTGTACCATTTTCCCTCTTTGGAGATGTAGATTGGCACAATCTCATATTTCTCTTTATCGATAGCCTCCATAGCCTGAATAGCTGTGAGTACCGAAATCTCGTTCTCTACCGAGCGACCACCGAAAATTACTCCTACGTTGATTTTACTTTTCATATCTTAAGTCTCTTCAATTTACTATTTAAAAGAATCGGGCAAGTCATTTTCATACAAAATCACATCTCCTGCACGCAATACTCCAGCCAAATAAGCTTGAGCCTCAGCAAAACTGTCGGCAAGAACAATCTTTGCCTCCTCAAACTCAGCATCTTTCAATCCTGCGGTGATTGCTTGGCGGTTGGTCTGGTTGACCACAATGGCGATGTCAGCTGCTGCAGCGATATCACGTCCTAACTCTCTGTTCAGGTCTGCCTGACGCTCTCCAAGCTCCACAAATCCTGGGGTAATGACAATCCTACGAGCTGTAGCGGGGCGGTTGAAGTGAGCCAACACCTCCAATGCCATCTTGGCTCCCGTAGGGTTTGAATTATATGCATCGTCAATGATGCTTATGCCGCCAGCCGTACGTTTTACACTTAGTCGATGCTCGATCTGCTCGATCTGACGCATGGCGCGTTTCTGCTGCGAAGCAGGCACCTTCATCAGGTCTGCCACAGCCACCGCTGCCAAAAGATTGAGAATGTTGCCTCGACCTGCAAGATGTGTCGTGTAGCCCTCTCTCAGATCCCCCCTTGAATCTATGTCGAACGAGGTCTCTTGAGCAGAATAATCTATGTTTACGGCACGATAGTCAGCATCGTGATTCTTTACTCCGTATGTTATCAGATGTGATTTATGATCTATGGGCTTACCTGCGATATGATCCGAGTCGATATTTACTACTCCATATCCGTTTGCAGGCAGGGCGTCAATCAGCTCAAACTTTGTGCGGCGGATGTTCTCTACCGAATGGAAGGTCTCCAGATGCATCTCGCCAACGGCAGTCACTATACCTATCGTAGGGTGTACCAAATCGCAGATCTCCTTGATGTCGCCCACCTGCTTGGCTCCCATCTCCACGATAAATATCTGATGATGAGGCTTGAGGTGTTCGCGTATGGTACGAACGACACCCAATGTGGTGTTGAAATTTCCGGGGGTCATCAAGACGTTGTACTTCTCGGAGAGTATGCGGTAGAGATAGTGTTTGGTTGATGTCTTGCCGAAACTTCCCGTTACACCGATTATCTTCAGGTCGGGCATCGAGCTGAGTTTGCGCTTAGCATCGTTGTAGTACCAACGGGTAATTGCCGTCTCCAAAGGCTTATTCAGAAGATTTGCCACAAGCATTATCACAGGCAATGCCAACATTCCCGTGCCAACGGTCAAAATCAAGTGCGGAGCAGCGAAATATGTGAATGCAAGAGCTGCCACCGTGATTATAGCTGCCGTAAGGAATAGTCTCTGCACACGATTGGTATAGACAATAGGCTTCTTATATTTGGTGCGCAAAAGGCGAATGGCATCACCGACCATACATACACTCACTACGCTCCACGCCCATATCTGATCCGAGAAGATTGCACCCACCGCTGCAAACGCAATCATGAGTGAAAGGTGTAGCAGGTTGATGTGTTGCTTTAGCCAACGCAGATAACGCTCTTCGCGATAAGAGTTTTGCTGGAACATCTGCACATCATAGCGCACAATGGCAAACCAAAATGTAGCGTAGCAGACGAGAAATATGATATAGATACTATTCATTGCTGTTTATTTATTAATCTCTTTGCTTAGGAAGCTCCTTATCACCCGATAGAACAGATCTGCCTGCTCCAAAAACGAGAAGTGCCCTGCACCCTGAGCCACCACCAAACCTGCATCTGCGATGAGCGACTCCATACGCTTGGCATCACTCAGTGGGGTAGCGGTATCCCGATCACCCCAAAATAGGAGTGTCGGAGCCTTGATCTTTGGCATCAAGTAACACAAATCCTCATTTACTACCTTCGAAAGTATGGCTCGCATACGTGGAGAGGCGTTGTTGTAATCCGAAGACCCAGACTTGGCTCTGCGCTTCTCGATTAACTTCTCGGCACGCTCATGTCCCAAAAAGATATGCGCCAAATGCTTGAAAAGTTTGTAACTATAGACCTTACGGTAGTATGTGAAGCCACGCTTGGGCTTTACGCCTGCGGCATCGGTGAGTATTATCTTGTGGGTTTGGTTGCGTGAGGCAAACACTATGGCAACTCGCCCTCCAAAGGAGTGACCTATCAAAATAGGATTGCTTACCCCCTCGCTCTGAGCAATAGCCTCTATCGAACGGGTGTACTCATCTACGCCCCATACCTCTGTGGGCTCCTCGCTCAGTCCGAATCCTGCGAAGTCGAATGTGTAGAGTTGGAAGTGTTGCTCCAGAAAAGTGCTGATTCGCTCCCAGATCTTACCGTCACAACCCCATCCGTGAAGTAAAAATAAAGGTTGCCCCACACCTTTAACGGTGTAGTGCAACCTGATGCCTTGATATGTGAAATACTTGTCCATATTACGGTGACAAAGTTATGAAATTTTCACCATATTGTGACAAGATTGACGCCAATTTGTAACCTATGGTACAACTATTTATTCATAATCTCGTTCTGGTGGTTGATACTCTCCATGTGGATAGCCTCCAAAACAGTATTTACAAACTCCTCGCTAAGTCCCATACCACGCGTCATTGATACCATACGGCGGGTGATCTCGTTCCAGCGGTTGCTCTGCAAAATCGCCACGTTGCTCGCCTTCTTGATCTGACCGATCTTGTCGGCAGTACGCATACGCTGACTCAAAAGATCGAATAACTCTGAGTCAATCTGGTCGATCTTCTGACGGCAGATATTGAGCTCGCTATTGAATTCGGGATCTTCGGCATTCTTCTTACGCCACATGATGTTGTCAATGATGTTGAGGCAATCCTCTGGTGTCACCTGCTGAGAAGCATCGCTCCACGCTTTGTCGGGGTCGATATGGCTCTCGATCATCAGACCATCGAAGCACAGGTCTGCCGACTGCTGAGCTATACCCAAAAGCAGAGGACGGCAACCGCAGATGTGTGATGGATCGCAGATCATCATCATATCAGGGAAGCGGCTTCGCATATCGAAGATCATGTGCCACATAGGTGGATTGCGGTATGTGCTATGTCCAAAGTATGAGAATCCACGATGGATGAGTCCGATGTTCTTCTCAGGCACTCCCTCGGCAATAAGACGCTTTACAGCACCCTCCCAAAGGTTAATGTCGGGAGTCATTGGGTTTTTAATCAAGACCGTAACATCCTTATTGTCGTGCAACGCCTCGGCGATCTCCTGTACGGCAAATGGCGAAACGGTGGTACGCGCACCGATCCAGAGTATATCCACGCCATGCTTCAGAGCAATCTCAACGTGAGTGCGGTTGGCAATCTCGACAGCGATAGGAATACCCGTCTGCTCTTTTACCTCGTTAAGCCAATCGAGTCCAATTTCGCCGATACCTTCGAATGTGCCTGGTTTGGTGCGTGGCTTCCAGATTCCAGCTCTAATGACATCAACTTTACCCGAACGTGCAAGTCTTAGTGCAGTCTCCAAAGTCTGCTCGCGAGTCTCGGCACTACAAGGACCTGCTATAATCAAAGGGCGTTTTTGCCCAAGTGTAAACTTTCCCATAAACCTACTTTTATATCTCTATTTCAAAATCTCTCTGATCTTGTTGGCTTTCTTCATAGCCTCCATAAGACCTTCTCTGTCATCGCGCTCGATCATGCGTCTAAGGATCTGCAACTGATGAATATGCTCTCGCAACACGTCAAGCACGTTGTATTTATTCTCCAAAAATATCGGAGCCCAAGTCTGAGGCAGACTCTTTGCCAAACGAACTGTAGATTCGAAACCTCCGCCCGCAAGGTCAAAGATATGCTCCTCTTCGCGCTCCTTTTCCAACACCGTAAGAGCCAGAGCAAAGGATGTGATATGCGAGATGTGCGATACATAGGCGCAGTGCATATCCTGATCCTCGGCAGACATATGGAGTATTGGCATGTCAAGCTGACGATAGATATCTTCAACCACCTGAAGGGCATCCATATCGCTCTGTTCGCAGTTGCAGATTACCACCGTGCGCCCCTTGAATGCGCCGTGCATGGCAGCTTCGGGACCACTATTCTCGGTACCCCACATAGGATGCGATGCCACCAGACGTCCTCTTTTGGGGTGCATCATGGTCATCTCGCAAAGTTCCTGTTTGGTGGAGCCCATATCCATAAGGATCTGGTCGGGACGTATGCGATTCAGGATCTTGATCGCCAACGTGGGTATGGTATCTACGGGAGTTGCCAGAACTATGAGCCTACACTCCTTGAGTGCCTCCTCCAGAGTGCAAATTTGCTCCACCAAACCCATCTCGAGGGCTTTCTGGGCGTTGCGCTCCGACTGCTCGACACCCCAAATGTGATCGCTCAGCCCTTTGTCCTTTAGACTCAGGGCAAACGATCCACCGATAAGTCCCAACCCGATAATTGCAGTTTTCATTGCCAAAGGCTCTCTAAGGTTGGTCGTTAATTATTTCTGGAAACGTGTTCTTGCTCGCTCGGCAGCCTCAGCCAAACGCTCCTTAGGCATGCAGAGTGAGATGCGAATATACTTGTTACCCTCCGAACCGAAGATTCCGCCAGGAGTGACAAATACATCACACTCATCAAGCACCTTGTCCGAGAATGCGAAGCAATCGCCATCGAAATCCTCTGGCATAGCAGCCCAAACGAACAGACCTGCCTGTCCCTTCTCGTACTTACATCCGAGTGCATCGAGTAAAGCATAACCCTCAGCCTCGCGCTCGTAGTATGTCTTGTTCAATTCATCAAACCACTCCATACCCAAGCTCAAAGCCTCGGCAGCAGCAGCCTGCACAGGGTAGAACATACCTGAATCCATGTTTGACTTAAAGCGCAAGATGTCGCTCAACCACTCCGAACGACCAACCACTGCGCCTACGCGCCAACCAGCCATAGAGTGACCCTTACTTGTCGAGTTCATCTCGATGGCTACATCCCATGCTCCAGGGATAGAGAGGATCGAGAGCTGGAGATTGTTTCTCACGAAGCTATATGGATTGTCGTGTACCAAAAGGATGTTGTGCTTACCAGCAAAGGCAACCAACTTCTCGAAGAGCTCCACTGTTGGGTGAGTACCTGTAGGCATATTAGGGTAGTTGACGAACATGAGCTTCACGTTCTGCAAATCCTCCTTCTCGATCTGCTCGAAATCAGGGTAGAAGCCGTTAGCAGCATTTAGGTGATACTCCACAACCTCGCCTCCTGCCAATGTCACGGCAGCGCGATAGGTAGGGTAGCCTGGGTTTGGTACCAATACCTTGTCACCTTCGTTGAGGAATGCCATGCAGATGTGCATGATGCCCTCCTTAGAGCCCAAAAGTGGCAACACCTCGTTCTTTGGGTTAAGCTTCACGTTGTACCACTTCTCGTACCAGTCGGCGTAAGCCTGACGCAAAAGGTCACTACCGTTGTATGGCTGATATGCGTGTACATCGGGACGCTGTGCCTCTTTGCCAAGACGCTCGATTACTGAATCTGCTGGTGGCATATCGGGGCTACCGATACCCAAACTGATGATATCACGACCAGCCTTACGCAACTCTGCGATTTCGCGGTTCTTCTTTGAAAAATAATACTCCTTAATACAGTCCATGCGACTTGCAGGAGCGATCTCAACCTTTGCCATAATCTTCTGTTTTTATTTGTTTATTATATTATTTTCTTTTTTGTTGTCTTAAATCTATTTGCCACTGCGATATACTCCATAAACGTGCAGATCTTGGGTTACGCTTTGCAGGTTATTCAGATTGCGAATATAATCATCGAGTGACTTAAATTCCAAATCTATGTGGAACATATAGTGCCATGGCTCGCTCGGGATTGGGTATGATTGCAGCTTGGATAGGTTTATGCCCTGCAACTGACTCAATGCTCTGAGGAGTGATCCTTCGGCGTGATCGGTCTTAAAGTATAGCGAAGCCTTGTTTGAGAGTGGATCCATCTGGTGATCATAGCGTTTAAGCACCATAAAACGAGTGTAATTACTCTTTACCGTATTGATCTCTGGAGCAATGATCTTTAGCCCGTAGATCTCTGCCGCCAACTCGCTTGCTATGGCTGCCGTATGGCGTAGTCCTTTCTCTGCGATATGCTTGGCACTCAGTGCGGTATCGTCCGACTCGATGAGCTTCCAATCAAATTGATCCAGATACTCATCGCATTGCAAAAGTGCCATCGAGTGAGATTCCACCTCACGAATATCTTCCAACTCCACATCGGGCAGTACCATCAGATTTTGCTTGATGGGCAGATATACCTCGCCTGCCACCTGTAGATTGTTGTCTTGAAGGATCTTGTAGTTTGGGATTATAGATCCTGCGATGGAGTTCTCTATTGCCATCAATCCCATATTTGCCTCACCCTTCTTTACCGCTTCGGCTACAGCGCGAAATGTGTCGCACGGAATGATCTGAATGTCGCGACCAAAGTACTGAATGGCTGCGATATGATGGAAACACGCTTCGTATCCTTGTATGGCTATATTCAACATTTTACTTAAAAAATAAAATCCCGACCACATTAGCGCAGGGTCAGGATCAATATAACTTCATGAATCATCTTCATATTAGCATACGACAACCTGACCGCTCGTGCAGTAAAAGTAAAATCGCTTATAGAAGAAATAAGTATTCATGTATAAACTCTAAATTTTCTTATGGCAAATATATCCTATTTAGTCGATATATCAAAATTTATTTGTAAGAAATAGAATAAAATGGATTAAAATTTTTAAAAAATCTACGCATACACCGATTCATATTCTACTCTCTTGCCCACTTCATCACATTGGCAGGAGCGCGATTTGCCTGCAATTCTCGTTTCATAAAATCCATATATGGTGCAACGTGTTCGAAGTATTGGCGATACCCCTCGCAGAGATAATTCAGCCCCGACTCTTCGTTAGAAGTGGTCACAAAGCGGTTTCGGGGACATTCGCCGTGGCAGGCGAACTCCCATTCACATTCGCGACATTGGCGTGGCAGAGAGTGATGTTTCCATGCGCCAAATTCGTTTTGTCGCTTCGAGCGCATCATATCCGAGAGTCGATGGCTGAGGATATTGCCCAACTTGAACTCCTCGAACACGAAGTGGTCACATGAATAGAGATCTCCGTTTGCCTCGATCACGGCAGCATGACCGCAATACTTACTCATGGTACAAACCCCGGGCTCGACCCCCACCCAACAAGCCAGAGTGGAGTCGAAAAGCTGGACAAAAACTTTGCCGACATCCTCTTTGAGCCACTCATCGAAGAGCCCGCAAAGAAAATCGCCCCACTCTTTTGGCGTAATGGACTCTGGGGTGATCTCTCCGCCTTGTTCTCTGCCCGAGCAGAGCCTCAGAGTGCTATTTTCGGTGGTTTTCGTACGTTCAACGATGGGGGTGAATTGCAAAAAACGACAATCTAACTCATCGCGGAAGAAGCGATAAAAACCTACGGGATCTGTCACGTTGAGTGAATTTACAACCGCCATAGCATTCCACTCCACTCCATGGCGGGCTAAGGCTCTGAGCCCTCGCATCACATCATGGTATGAGCCTTCACCCGTGGCATCCTTGCGCAAAGCGTTATGTATCACTTGAGGTCCATCTATCGAAACCCCTACAAGGAAATTGTTTTGCCTAAAAAATTCTGCCCACTTGTCATCTATGAGCGTAGCATTGGTCTGTATACAGTTTGAAATTTGTCGCCCTCTGGCATATCGCTGTTGATACTGTAAAGCCTTCTCGTAGAATGATATAGGTCTTAGGAGGGGCTCTCCGCCGTGCCATGTGAAGTTTACATCGAGCGTGGTCTGAGCCTCGATGTATTGGCGCACAAAACTCTCCAGCACCTCATCCGACATGGGCTTGGGGTGAGGTGTGAGTGTGGATTTTTCCAGATAATAGCAATACTTGCATCTGAGGTTGCACGATGCTCCAGCGGGCTTTGCCATCACATAAAGCGGGCGACCGAAAACCAAATCCTGCGCCATAGGTGTTATCTGTCTTGATCGGTGGAGAAACGCACAGGATTGTTATACTGCTCTTGCAGACGTAATAGCTCGGCTTTCAGCTCCTTTATTACGGGGGCGTACTCAGCCTTATGGTAGAGGTTGTGCATCTCCTGTGGATCTTCCTTCAGATCGTATAACTCCCACGAGTCTATGTCGTTGTAGAAGTGTATGAGCTTGTAACGCTCGGTACGCACTCCGTAGTGGCGTTTGACCATATGCTCGGCAGGATATTCGTAGAAGTGGTAGTAGAGCGATTTGCGCCATGTGGCAGGATCCTCGCCCTTGAGCAGAGGCACCATTGATTCGCCATGTATATCTTCGGGGATCTCTACGCCAGCCATCTCCAAGAATGTGGGAGCATAGTCTATATTCTGCACCATCTGCTCGATGTCGCCTTTATGGTTGTATCCCTCGGGTAGCATCATTACAAGTGGCGTGCGCATCGACTCTTCGTACATAAATCGCTTGTCGAACCAACCATGCTCACCCATGTAGAAGCCCTGATCGGAAGTATATACCACAAGCGTATTTTCGAGCAATCCTTTCTGCTCCAAATAATCCAAAACTCTGCCGACATTATCATCCAGCGACTTTACCACCTTGGCGTAGTCGCGCATATAACGCTGATATTTCCACTCGGCAAGCTCCTTGCCCTGAAGATTCTGTTTGTAGAAATCATCGGTGATAGGGTCGTACGTAGCATCGTATATCTTGCGCTCCTCAGCACTCAGACGACCAATGAAATTCAGATATGTAGCCTTCAGACGCGAATTCTTGCCCTCGGCTAAAGCCTTGTTGTCGTAGATCAGATCCATGTCCTTGAGGATATGCATCTCCTGACTTTTGGCGGCCTCACGCCCTTCATATTCATCGTAGAAGTTGTCGGGTAGAGGGAAGGTCTTGTCCTCGTATTCGTTGATGTATTTTAATTCTGGCAGCCAATTACGATGCACTGCCTTGTGATGAATCAAGATGCAGAAAGGAGAATCCTTCTCCTGCTCTTCGATCCATTTTAGACTCTTGTCTGTAATCAAATTGGTCAGATAGCCCTGCTCGGTGATGGTATCCTGCTGCATGGTGATGAAGCTGGGGTTGTAGTAATCACCCTGCCCAGGGATAATCTCCCAGTGGTCAAAACCTGTGGGCAGACTCTCCAGATGCCACTTACCTATGATGGCAGTTTTATAACCTGCCTTTTGCAAGAGCTTAGGGAATGTCTGTTGTTTGCCGTCAAAAATGCAAGTCGAGTTATCGTAAAACTTATTGGCTGACGAGTGCTTACCAGTAAGCATGCAGGCACGACTCGGACCGCTGAGCGAGTTGGCGACAAAACTATTGGTGAATCGCACTCCGTCTCTGGCTATACGATCCAGATTTGGGGTAGATATATAACGCTTGTCATAACAGCTCATCATCTGAGCCGTATGATCATCGGTCATGATATATACGATGTTGGGTTGCTGGCAGACCTTTTGTTGAGCCTCTTTGCACGATGGCAAGGCTATAGCTGTGGCTGATGCGGTCAGCGTGAAGATAAATTTCTGGTTGACTCTTTTCATGGGGATTATTCTACAAATTCAATTACTTCCTTTTTACGAGGTTTAGCAGCAGGCTCTTCGGCTGGATAACCTACACCCACACAGAGCAGTAGCTCATAGCCCTCGCTCAGTTTCATCGAAGAGAGGAAATCCTTGCCCTCTGGAGTAGAGAAGAATCCCAAAGGACCCATCATGCAGCAGGTACCCAATCCGAGTGATTTGGCAGCCAGCACCATGTTCCCAGCCATTAGACCGCAATCGACCTGAGTGCAGTGCCCTGGCTTATGTGCGATGAAGATTACGGCAGGGGCGTTGCGGAACATATTTTTGAATCCTTCGCCCGATACCATCTTCTCCGATGGAGTTCCCTTTACGCTCTCAACATAAGATTTGGTGGCAGCGGCGATCCACACGGCGTTATCCACGATTCTGACCTCCCATTGCTGGGCATTCATGCCGTTTGGGGCGTTGATACCGCACTCGGCAATCTGTTGCAAAATCTCGCGTGGTACGGCTTGATCCTTGTAGGCGCGTATGCTGCGGCGAGACATGATGGTCTCGATTACGGGATTGGTATCGTCCTGAGTGGGTTGTGTTGTTTTAGATGTGGTAGGGCTACACGATGTTAAGACCATCGCCAAAACAGCCCATGCAAATAATAATCTTTTCATAGTTATATATTTTAAGGTTTTCCTAATTACAAATATAACGAATTTTATTTTATCTTTGCATTGTCAATGATTTTGACAGACATATTTTTTGATGAAAGTGTATTAGCTTTTATCCTTGAACGAAAATGTGGTAGTTTTCATGAACACAAGGATGGCAAGACACTCATCACTCTGTATTGGTATAGTTCGTGGATTACTCCACGTCCCAATACGGGTGTGGGGTATTGTTTATTTGTGTTCAGGTCATACCACAACCTTCGTTCAGATAAACTAATCGACTCCACACTTTCTTTTTTTAATCCGCCGTAGGAGTCAAGGCGGGAAATACTTGTTTGTTATGTCATACTTATGTTTTATGCGAAGATCTATCGTAGGTCTATTGTTAAGTTTATCATTAGTTGCTTGTGAAAAAGCAGAGATTAAACTTAGTGAGATTGGCTCTATTCCTGTCTCTGATGCGGCTTATATTTTCCAAAGAGAAGGTAATAGAAGCGAGTCGGATGATGAAGATTTAAGTGGGGTGTGGAAAGTAACCGTCAATGGTGAAGAAGTAAAACTAAAAGTTTTAGATACAGAAGGGAATGAGATTGATATTGAAATCTACTCTGTTGAAAATATTTTGGAAAATTACTTAATAGTTAACACAACAGTAGGAAAAGTTTTAGTGGATAAAACTACGAATAAGGTATATGAATGTCCTGAATACTTACACGGAGAATGTCGAACTGAGGAGTATCCAAGAGGAACAATTTATGCAGCGCTAGGGTGGGAAAACTTTTATAAATATATGATATCTACTCAATCCATTACAGCAGAACGACTACTTCCCAAAGGACAGACTGCATTTGATTTTTTCTTGGGGCAGAATGAAGCTCTTTATTATATACACGGAAAATGTTATGAGGGTGGAGGAAAAGTTATGACAAGTAGTAAGAGATTGTATCCAACCGATATTGAATGGCGAATGTTTGGTTCTGTTGATCATCGTATTTATTCTATTGAAATAGAGTATGACAAAGAGCATACGAGTGATTTCTGGAATACAGAACACTCTATTTATGAGTGGAGTCCTGTCGGAAATGATGAAATTGTAAAGAAATTTGTAACTAAAATTTCTACAGATGGATTTAGCGAAATCATGCATTTTATTCCAATTAATACAGTTAATGGTCGCGTAGTGTTATTTCAAAAGTTGGGTCATGATGGGCAAATTTACAATATATATGAGTTTGATGGAAAATCATGTGTTTTGAGGAAATCTTATAATGATCCTAAAGACATAGAGTTGATAGATGAAAAATTGATAGGATCTTTAAGATATATGACTCATATTTACAAAATAATTGGCAAAACTAACGTTTATTTTGATTGGGTTAATTTGTATAAGGATGTCGCTATAAGTTTAGATCCTATTACTTATGAAATAAAGGAGATTCCATACGAAATTCCAGAAGATCAATATGAGGTGTATGGAACACGTACAGATGCATCTTGGGGTAAAATGCTTTTTACAGCTTTGCGTTATAGTGATGGCTCGATTGTTATGGGTGAGGTTGATGATAAGGGCAATGTGAAAATTATCAGTGAACGAGCATCAACGTACCATATTACAGAATACTTTGCGCTTAATTAAAGATTAGTGATGAATATGGGCTGAAGGGGTTGCTTTAGGGCAACCTCTTTTTGTGTCGAAAATAAATTTTATAGATTATAACTCCCTGTAATCCACTATGCCGTTCATTACGGCGTAGATGGTCTGGCGTCCGATAGACTTTGAGCCGATCTTTTCGCTGATATTACGGCGGTGGAAGATTACCGTAGCGGTAGAGATGTTGAGCTTGTCGGCGATCTCCTTGTTGATGTAGCCTTTGACGCTGAGAGCCAAAACCTCTTTCTCGCGCTCGCTCAGCAATGAACTTTGCGTTGGCTGCGGATGGTGTTTCATGCCGTGTGCCATGTGAGCGTTGTTGAACAGTAGGAGCAAAGATTTGATCATGTCTCTCTCCGAGCCGTAGAGATTGATGGAATGAAATCCCTCCATCACCTGCTCTTCGCCCTCGCGTAAAACGATACAACGGCGAGCCTGTGAGGCAAAGTATTCGGAATTCTCGTTCAGAATGGAGTTTGAAACAAAACAATGGAAAGCCAGATGCGGATCATCTTGCAAGAAATCCTCCATCGAACTATAGCATACGATGTCAATCTGCTGGAGCATACAGACAAAAGGAGCGATATCGGCAAGTATCGTCCTCATGGCAATTCCACATAGTGAATTGGGGTGTATGACAGCTATTCGTGGCTTACTCATCTGGTTCATGTTGCAAAGATACTAAATTTATCGTAACCCCAAAACTATCACTTTTGATAGTTGTTATATACTATTGGGTAATATACCTTTGCGCTAAAATTGTAATTTATAATCAACGATATTATGAAACATCCTTTTTTACTGCTTTTTGTTGCATGTTTTACCTTCATAAACGTATCGGCACAAGTCAAGCAGGATACAACGTATATCTACCAACTACAGATCGATCAGGTCGGAGTAGCTGCACATAATCCCAAACAGCATTTTGGTCTTAAGCAAGAGCCTATATCATCGAGTGTAGTCGGCATGAGAGATATTGAGCGCGAGAAGATTCTCTCGGTGAAGGATCTTTCTGCCATTATGCCTAACTTCTACCAACCGGATTATGGCTCTAAGATGACCTCTTCGATCTATGTTCGTGGCTTTGGTGCGCGTATCGACCAGCCAATCATCGGTATGACGGTTGACGGCGTGCCATACCTTAATAAAAATAACTACGATTTTGACCTTTTCGATGTGGCTCGCGTAGAGCTTTTGCGTGGTCCACAGAGTACGCTCTATGGTCGTAATACGATGGGCGGTCAGATGAATGTATATACTCTCTCGCCATTGAATTATCAGGGTGCAAGAGCATCGTTGGAGTATTCTATAGGCAATAGCTTGCGTGCCAAGGCTTCATATTACGTGAAGCCAACCGATCGTTTTGCACTCTCCGTTACAGGATATTACAGCCGTACAGATGGTTATTTCGATAACGCTTTCGATGGTTCGGATCTTGATTGGGGCGAGAGCAGCGGTGGTCGCCTGCGTACCATCTGGCAGTTGGGCAACGGCTGGTCTATCGACAACAACATCTCGTTTGGATATAACTACGAAGGCGGATATGCGTATAGTAAGTTAGATCCCGATACAGGTGTGGTGGGGGAGGTTAATTATAACGATCCTGCACGTTATATGCGCTATAATCTGAACGATGGCTTGGTTGTGGAGCATAAGGGCGAGAAGTTGATTTTTACCAGCACCACAAGCTACCAATTTATGCATGACCGCATGCGTATGGATCAGGATTTTACTCCTAAGTCACTCTTTACTCTGCGTCAGGAGCAGCATGAGCATGCTTTGACCGAGGATTTGGTGTTGCGTACGGCGGATAAGTCACGCCGTTGGCAGTGGATCACAGGAGCTTATGCTTTCTATAAGCAGATCGACATGGAGGCTCCCGTAACATTCCTTCAGGATGGTATCAACGACCTTATCTTGGGTAATATGCCTGCTCAGTTGAAGCAGATGCTGAAGTTTAAGGAGGAGCAGTTCGATATCGACAGCAATTTCGATCTCCCAACCTATGGTTTGGCTCTGTATCACGAGTCTTCATTGACGGCTGGCGAGCGTTGGCGTTTTACTGCAGGCTTGCGACTCGACTACGAGAAGGCAGAGATGGATTACAACAACTATTCTGAGCTGTCGTATATGATGCCACCTATGATTCGTGATTTCCGTACCGTGAAGGTGCCTTTCGAGGGCAAGGAGTCGCTCGATTTCTTGGAGCTTCTGCCTAAGTTTGCAGTTAACTTCACCACTGGTGCGGGCGATCTCTATGCTACGGTTACTCGCGGTTATAAGGCGGGAGGTTTCAATACACAAATCTTCTCCGATATCCTTCAGCAGAAGGTTATGAAGGCTATGATGGCAGATGCCATGGGTGCGCTCGGAGGCATGGGCGGTGGCTCAGGTCAGGGCGGTGGAATGCCTGGCGGTGCTATGGGCGGCTCGTCTCAGCAGGGCGGAGCAACATCTGCGCCATCGTACGATGAGGCTTCGGTTACGACATACGATCCTGAGTATAGCTGGAACTACGAGTTGGGTGGTCACTTGGCAACAAAGGATGGTCGTCTGGGTGTTGATTTTGCAGCTTTCCTTATCGAGTGTCGCGATCAGCAACTTACAGTATTCCCTGAGGGTCAGACTACAGGTCGTATGATGTCGAATGCAGGACGTTCACGCAGCTATGGTGCGGAGCTCTCAGCTAAATGGGATGTATTGCGACTCATGTCGATGAGCCGTCTAAGTCTGATGGCAAACTATGGTTATACTCATGCCACATTTGTTGATTTTAATGATGGCAATAACGACTATGCTGGCAACTATCTCCCTTATGCGCCGCAGCACACCGTATCGTTGGGTGCTTCGTACGATTTGTGGATCGGAGGCAAGGCTTTGGATCTTATCTCATTCAATGCTTCATGGCAGGGTGCTGGCAAGATCTATTGGGATGAGGCAAATACTTTGGAGCAGGATTTTTACTCTCAGCTGGGTGGCTCGATTGCCCTTAAGAAGGGTGCGTTTACCCTCTCGTTGTGGGGACGTAACCTTACCAATACCGATTTCTATACATTCTATTTCAAGTCGGTCGGCAACAGCTTCTTCAACCCTAGCAAACCATGCCGAATGGGTGTAACATTGGATTTTGTATTCTAAATTACCGATCCTCGATGTAAATATGGGTGCTAACCAAATCAGTTAGCACCCATATTTTTTATATAAGCCCATTATCTTTTAACCATTTAATCTGATCCTTGAGCGTCACATCCAAAGCTCTTGTCTTGTAGCCGAGTTCCTCTTTGGCTTTCGAGTAATCGAATTGATTATTTCTTTTGAGATTATAGACCGAGAATGTGGTCATCATAGGCATCTCTCCAGTTTTTGCAGCTTTCTTCTCCATCCTTCGGGCAATCATCTCTGCTAAGAATATCGGCAAGAAGAACTTTATAGGTTTGCAACCAGATTCCTGTACCAAAATTTTACTGAGAGTCTTGAAACGAATCACCTCATTGCCAAGTATATATCCTTCTCCGATTCTTCCTTTGTCGGCTGCAGCAATACAACCCGCCGCCAGATCACGCACATCGACCATATTAAACGAGCCGTCAATACCAACGGGCATCTGACCTTTGATGATTTTTATAATTGTGGATGTGGTTTCGCTGATAGCGTAGTCGTTTGGTCCCATTATGCCCGTAGGATATACAACGCATGCCTTCAAACCTCTGGTTTTGATGGCTGTATATACATTGTTTGTAGCCATCGCTTTACTCTTGCTATACCAGCCTTCCAATTTGTCCAGATTTACCTCTTTGACCTCCTTGATCTTTTGACCATGAGGAAGTTCGGGTATTGCACCCGTAGAACTTACATAGACCAATTTTTGACACTCCGTATGCTCCAAACACATATCAACAATATTCTCTGTGCCACCTACATTTACGTCAAGCACCGTCTTGCGATAATATGGATTTACCGTTACCATACTTGCCACGTGAATACAAATGCTCTTTGCCCCTTTTTCAATGTTAAAGAATGGTTCAAGGGAGCTCTTATCGCATAGGTTACCGTAAAAAATCTCTACATCTTCGGGGATATATTTCGCTGCTTTATCCCCTTCAAGTACAAATGCCCTAACTTTCTCACCTCGCGCCAATAGTTGTGCGCAGATATTTGAGCCTAAGAAGCCAGCTGCTCCAGTCACAAGATATGTTACGTTTGCCATGTTGTAATTTTTATATGTAGTTTTCTGGTGCAAAGTTACTTCTGCTTGAGTCATTATTAAAGGGGTGATTTTCTTGCTTTTTGGGCATATATTCCGAAAATGTGGTTTATATTATGAAATTACGCCGCTTTTATTGTGCAATTATTCTTATTTACCTATTTTTGTTAAAAATCTCTTGCAATGATAGAAGATGATATCAAACTATTGGAGAATGAGACTATAGTCAAAGGACTTTGCTTCCCACACAAAATCGACAGAGTAACTCAGATTGTCATTACGTCAGGGTGTTTTTCCTGCCGTGTTGATTTTCGCTCCTACTCGTTGAGAGCTCCCGCCATGGCGATTTTTCTCCCAGGGCAGGTTATCGAGTCTTTGGATACAGACAATGAATTTGCAGGTTTTGGAATGATAATGAGTTCCAATTTTACCGATTCGATGAATCTGCCTGTAAGTCTGCAAGAGCGACTATTCCTTAAGAATACGCAGTTCCATAGTATCCCTCGTGAGGCGATTGATGCCTATATGTCGTGCTATCGTCAGGTCTCGGGCATCCTTAGGCAGAAGGATAATCCATATCGTGATGTAATCATCAAGCATCTCTTCTCGGCATATTATTATGGACTTGGATATTATGTCCATAGCACGCAGAACACCTCTGCGGCAATCACGCCACAGGTGGATATATGTGAAAAGTTTATTGATTTGGTGTCAAGTAATTTCAAACGTGAGCGAGATATAGGATTTTATGCCGATATATTATGTATCTCCAAGAAATATCTTTCGACACTGCTTCGGCAGAATACAGGTATGACAGCTTTGGAGTGGATCGAGCGATATGTTGTGCTTTATGCCAAAAGTTGTCTTTCATCGACAACAATGACCGTGCAGCAGATTAGTGATGAGTTGCAGTTTCCATCGCAGTCGGTCTTTGGAAAGTATTTCAAACGTGTCGAGGGTATTTCACCGCGTGCCTATCGTCAGTCATTAATGAAGTAGTATAATAATAGAAGTTATCTACCTCCCCCCACATGTTATACGACTCCTAAAAAGATGAGGGTGCTAACAGAAACTGTCAGCACCCTCTTGATTTGGTTATGTATTAGATTACTCCAAAACCTTAACCTTGATGTTACGGAACCAAACGTCATCACCGTGATCCTGGAAACCGATGTAACCCTCGTGGTTCTCACCACCTACGTTAGTGAGGAGCTCGTAAGCTACTGGCCACTTCTCCTTAGAGAACTTAGAGTTGTTGATCATCTCTCTCCACTGGTCAGTCCACAAGTGATACTCAACTACAGGCTCATCGTTCTGATAGTGAACAACAGTACCCTTGTAGCAAAGGATCTTAACCTTGTTCCACTCACCTGCTGGCTTAGCGTTCTGTGGCTTAGCTGGGATCATGTCATACAATGAAGATGACTTACGGTTACCGTCCTTACCCAACTTAGCGTCTGGGTGATTCTCGTTATCCAATACCTGGCACTCAGGTGCAGATACGTAGATAGGCTCGTAACCACCGTTAGCGTTCTTAACCTCCTGAGCCAAGAAGAAGATACCAGAGTTACCACCTTTAGAGATCTTCCACTCCAACTCCAACTCAAAGTTCTTGAACTTCTGAGCAGCGTAGATGATGTCGCCACCCTCACCTGTTTGAGCCTCGCCGCCGCCTGAGCCCTTGAACTTCAAGCAACCGTCCTCAATAGTCCAGCGTGAAGGAACGTGATCCTTACCGTAACCTCTCCAGCCCTCCAATGAGCTTCCGTCAAACAATACAATTGTGTTTGCATCGTCCTCAGCAGCAGACTTCTTGGCACCATTGCCACCGCAAGATGCGAGCATTGCTACCATTGCTGCCATCATCAATACTTTCTTCATTTCTTAGATTTTAATTTATTTATGTTAAAAGTAAATTTCAATCAACTATTTAGGCATATTTGGCAAGCTCCAACCCTTGCGGTAGTTATGCTTGATCATCTCGTTAGCAAACTCTATTGCATTGACTGGATCTGTATATGTCTTGTTGAATGTTGGGTGACCATCGTTAACTGAGAAGCCGTCCTCGATCATGATGCGTAACTGCTCGTTAGCACCGATGTTAGTGAACTTCATGTTCTCGCCGTCCCACTTCAATACCTTGTTCAAAGCCTGCAAGCGAACAGCCAATACACCCATTACTACCATCTCGTTGAATGGACCAGCCTCAGAGAAGTCAGAGTTAGTCATCTGACGGTTCTCCTTAGACTCCTTACATGCACGTACCCAATCCATCTCGTGTGAGAGTTCTACGTGGCGAGCGCGCTTTGGAGTCTCAGGAACGCGACCTGATACCAAATATGGGTTAACACCGTAGCAACCGCAAACGAGGATGTCCTTAGTACCGTAGAAGATAGCACCACCACCCTGGTCGTTGAGGTTCTTACCTGGCTCCAATCCCTCTGGACGTGGAGGTGTAAGACCACCATCATACCATGTTACAGTTACCTCAGGCATCTTAGCCTTGTGGAGCTTCTCACGTGCTGGGAACTTGTACTTAACCATCTGAGCCTGTGGAGCGCAGTCAGTCAAAAGTGCAGTTGAAGAACCCTGAACCTCAGTTGGGTAACCCAAGTTAAGAGCCTTGAATACAGGGTGCAAGATGTGGCAAGCCATATCACCCAATGCGCCTGTACCGAAGTCCCACCAACCACGCCAGTTCCATGGCTGATAGATATTGTTGTAAGGACGATACTTAGCAGGACCGAGGAAGAGATCCCAGTTCAAAGTCTCTGGAATAGCGTGAACCTCCTTTGGTACCATCAAGCCCTGTGGCCAGATTGGACGGTCAGTGAAAGCGTCAACGTGAGTAACCTCACCGATCTCACCGTTCCAGATCCAGTTACATACAGTCTCAACACCTACGCCTGATGAACCCTGGTTACCCATAGATGTAGCAACCTTGTTCTTAGCTGCGAGCTTAGTCAAAAGACGTGACTCATATACTGAGTGAGTCAATGGCTTCTGGCAATATACGTGCTTGCCGAGCTCCATAGCGTGAGCTGATACCAATGCGTGAGTATGGTCAGGAGTTGCACAGATCACAGCATCGATCTCGTTAGCAGCCTTGTCATACATCTCGCGCCAATCCCAGAACTTCTTAGCCTTAGGGAATGCGTTGAATACGTTCTTAGCGTAGTGCCAGTCAGTATCACACAATGCAACGATGTTCTCAGTCTTCTTAACATTGTTGATGTTAGCGTTACCCATACCACCGATACCTACTGCAGCGATGTTGAGTTTGTCAGATGGAGCCTTGTGACCAAAAGCAGCACCCATTACATTACCTGGGACTACAGTCATAGCTGCCAGACCTGCTGTAGAAGCCTTCAAAAAGTCAGCTCTTGAAATTTTCTTTGTCATAACGAAAATTTTTTAGGTTAATAATATGTTTTAAATTTAAGATTTTTACCCTTTATCTTATCATTTACTTTTTCTCTCTCTCTTTCTGCCTATGTGCCGTTGACTCTATTTCACTTTTACCCTTAACACTGAGATCTTCGTCAGTTAGCTACTTGCTCACCTTAGGGAGTCTTAGTTTGAGTCAATTACCTTATATAATTAATACCTCACGCTCGGCAGCGACATCATGTTATTTATACTTCGCTCCACGCAATTTATTGGTGGCAGAGTGAAGTTGTTTACTTCGATATATAGCTCCTCGACCTTGAGTTTGATGGCTTTAGATATCAACTCCTCAAAATCTATGTCGCCACTCTCGCCTGTGGTGCCGTAGTCATGCAGATGCATTGTCAACACTCTGTCGGCGTATCTCTGGATCAGCGCAAGGCAATCTACCTTAGCCATCTGGCACTCCAAGCTGTCGATCTGCAACCACACCTTCTCGGGATCTGTTGCTGCGGCTATGATATCCAGCAGTGACTCGTGCTCGGATGAGGCTTCTAACAGCTCTTTGGTGGGGTGGAATTGGAATTTCATCCCCTCTTCCAAGCAAAGTTCACCGATGCGGTTGAAGTAGCCTGCGTAAAACTCTGCATCTTTGGGAGTCATCTGGGCAGGCATACGTTGCATGGTGATATATTTACATCCCAATATCTTATGAGCCTTTATGGCTTCTCTCCACCACTTATCGTTGGGGTCAATCTCCGAAGTTGGCTCAATATCGGCTGAGCTATTAGTTCCTTCTGCAACGATAACCTCCTCGCGTTCAACCTCCTTATATTCCGCACCTTCTTGTCCTGCACCCTCTTGTCCTATCTCCACCTGCTTTGTTATGCCCTCTGCGCCCTCTGCTCCCCCTGCACTCTCCTTGCTCTCCTTGCTCTCTGTGCCCTCCTTGCCCTCTTGTTCGGCACCCTCTTCTGGGGTGGGGGATTCGTAGAGGTGGTTTAGGTGTGCCGAGGTTATCTTCAAGCCGTAGCGGTCGGCTAATGCTCGAAACTCCTCAGGCGTTTTGTAGTGCACCTTGCCGAAGAAGTAAGATCCCACTTCTATCGCGGTAAATCCCATTCTTTGCAGCTCCTGCATCGCCTGCTCGGCATTCTCATATACCAAAGCATCCAATGTAGGAAGGTGCAGACCCATGTCGCTTTTGATCTCGCTCAACGCTTCATCCACTACCTCGGTAAAGGAGTTTACGGCTTGCTTGAGTCCGATCATCGATTGCGCGGTCTCTAAAATGCGCCCAAGTCCATGCTTGAAGAACCCTAATCTATCCATCGAGTGACGTTTCGATTATGCCTTAGGCTTGTTATCCATATCTTGACGATCCAACTCGCTCACAACATCGTTGTATGGCTCAGCCTGATCATCCTTGACAACCTCGTATATCACCTCACGCTCAGGGTTTGATGTACCTGCGGGGTCGGCTGCTTGCTCGTAGCTGCGGCGCAATTCGCGAGCTTCGTAGTCTTCTTCTGGCTCCTCGCTCTGCTCTGCGGTAGGCTCTTCAGTATCATCGCTCGACTCTACCTCTGAGTCCTGCTGCTCCTCGGCTACAGATGATTCTTCGTTAGCGTCCTGCTCATTGTTGCCGTCCTGCTTGTCATCCTTTGACTCCTCCTGCTTGGTCTCCTGCTCCTGAGCCTTCTCTGCTTCCTCTTTTGCCTTGCGAGCCTTCTCTGCCTCCATCTTAGCCTGATACTTCGCTTCCTCCTTAGCTCGGCGTGCCTCGATCTTGGCTGCTATGCCGATACCGTACTCGTAGAGTGCGTAGCAAGGAATGAAAATCAGCACCTGACTCACAACATCTGGAGGAGTGATGATAGCGGCAAAAATAAGCAGTGCTGCTACCGCTACCCTGCGATATTGACGCATGCCTTCCGATGTGACAAGCCCCATTGTGGCTAATAAGCGGATCAGCAGTGGTAGCTGGAATGCGATACCTCCTGCGAAAGACACGCTCATGACGGTAGTCATGAATGAGGATACATCGATGATGTTGCTGATCTGCTCACTTACCGAGTAGTTACCCAAGAAGTTGATAGCCAATGGCGAAATGATGTAGTATCCAAACGCCAAACCCATCAAAAACCAAATGGGGGTCTCGATGACGTAACGTATGCTCTGACGCTGCTGCTGTGGTGGAAGTGCAGGCTTGACGAATAACCACAACTCCCAAATCAGGTATGGGAATGCAATGATGAATGAACCGACAATAGAACTCTTGATGTGCAACAAGAATTGTCCTGCCATCTTGTTGTTGAAGAGTTCCACATTCTCTGGGTGAATCCTCAATACGTCTGATCCCATCAATGTTGCCAACCAGTTGAATAGGCGGTTGGTAGGGAATGTCTCGCGTATGGGGGCAAAGAGAACGTCCAACACGATGCCTTTGTATGCAAACAGAATGATACAAAGGACTGCAAATACCATTGCTACTCGGATAAGTATCTTGCGAATCTCGTCAAGATGCTCTCCGAAGGTCATTTCTGCTTCGCTGTTTATTGCCTGCTTTTTACTCATCTTTGGGGTGGTACGTCAGCCTAAAAATTACTTCTCCTCTTTCTTCGTAGCCTCAGGCTTCTTGTCATCCTCCTCTGGTGCAACAGCTGTATTCATAGCGTCCTTGAACTCACGGATACCACGACCTGCACCACGCATCAACTCAGGCAATTTCTTACCACCGAAAAGAAGCAACAAAGCAAGTACGATCAATAGAATCTCCGAAGTTCCAAGACCTCCGACAAACAATAGTTCCATAGTAATTTCAGTTTATAAATTATTTAAATTTTTATTAAAGTCACTTTTCACCCCGAAAGATACAAATAAAAATTTATATATACAACTGTTGCATAAAAAAACCGTCATGACTTAAAATCGTGACGGTTTTATTGTTACAAAAAACTATTTGTGATAATTAAAGATAATCTTCAAAATAGTTAGTAATCTTTTGGTAGAGGTGAACAGCATCTTTGCCATAGACATTATGCTCGGCGCATGGATAAGGGAAGTAATCAACCTGTACATGATTCTTGATACACTCGCGGATAAAGCTCAACGAGTGCTGCCAAACAACCACATTATCCACCGCGCCCTGACAAATCAAGAGCTTGCCCTTGAGGCTTGTGGCTTTGTTTATAAGACTTGTCTTGGCGAAGCCCTCAGGGTTGTTGTGAGTGTTGTCCATGTAACGCTCGCCATACATCACCTCATACCACTTCCAGTCTATCACAGGACCACCTGCTACACCTACCTTAAATACATCTGGATAGTTGGTAATCAACGAGATAGTCATATAGCCACCGTAGCTCCAGCCATGCACACCGATACGCTCCTGATCAACCCAGTCGTGCGACATGAGCCAACGCATACCGACCATCTGATCCTCCATCTCAGCCTGACCGCACTGGCGGTGGATAGCCTTCTCGTACTCGGCACCGTGATTCTGAGTACCACGATTATCCATCACAAATACCACATATCCGTGCTGTGCCATGTACATCTCCCAGCGGCGCAACGATGCCTGATAGTTGTTCTTGACCATCTGAGAGTGAGGACCTCCGTAAACATAGAGGATTACAGGATATTTTTTCGAAGGATCAAAATCCAGAGGCTTAATCAAGCGATAGAAGTTGTCGAATTTGCCATCGGCACTCTTGATCTTACCCAACTCGATGTTGCAGAAGTTGTAACCTACGGTAGGATCCTCGGCGCGGAACAATTCGCGTGATGGCTTAAGATCGGTACGACCCAAATCCACTACGCGTGGCACGTTGAGTGAAGAGTATGTGTCGAGGTAGAATTTGCCGCTTTGGCTCATCACAGGATCGTGCCATCCAGCCTCCTTAGTCAGACGGGTTGTCTTGCCTGTAGAGATCTCAACCTTGAAAAGATGGCTCTCGGCAGGAGAGACCTCAGCCGAAGTGTAATAGACAAATTTATCATCCTGAGCCACATATTTTACATCGGCATCAACCTTTGTTAGACGCTCAACCTTACCCTCGTTGTTGCAGAGGTAAAGATTCCAGAATCCGTCACGATTGTCTGTTGAATATATAAAACGTGATGGGTCGTTTTTGAGGAACACGAGCTGATACTGAGGCTCTACCCAACGATCGTTATGCTCGGTAAGAATCTGCTTGTCGATCTGACCTGTCGAAGCGTTGTATGAGTTGAGGTGTACGTTCTTCTGGGCGCGATCCAACACCTGAATGTATATGCGCTCAGAGTCTGGTGACCATGTGATGCAAGTGAGGTAACGCTCTGCGTCAAAGTCTGTTACGTTGAGGTATGTGGTCTTGCCCGAGGCAATATCATATACTCCCAAGCTCACATGCTCCGAGTCCATACCGTTCATCGGATACTTGATGTTGCGGAGTGTACCTGTGCGGGTGTTGATGTCGAGCAGAGGAAAATCTGTTACGCGTGACTCATCCTTCTGGTAGAATGCGATTTTCTTGGCGTCAGGCGAGAAGAATATACCTCCTGAGATACCAAACTCGTTGCGGCTTACGCTCTGTCCGCAGACAATGTTTTTGTCCTCGAAGTTTGTTATCTGATGCTCGCGCTCGCCGTCATAGCAATATAGATTATTATCCTTGGTGTAGGCGTATATACCACCCTTGCCACTCTGGCGTGTGAGGTTGGCTCCTACGGGGATTTTGTATGCTGCAGCTACCTTCTTGAGCTTCAGGTCGATCACGTTACGCTGGCTGTGGGCGTTGACAATCAGCGAATTGTCATCCTCCCAAGCGTATGCAGGGAAACGCTTGAAATCGGTCGAAAGCAATTTGTTCAGCTCTTCTAGCGTGATTATTGTACGCTTCTTGTTGTTGCGTGCATCGGTAGCAACCAAATTGTCGCCCTCTACAGTAGAGTAGCTGTCGCTCTGACCTACCCACTGTACGGGGAATGTTTTAGGAGATAGCTCTCGATTTAGAACAACATCCTCTATTGTGAGGAGTTTTCTCTCTGACTCTTGAGCCGACAAAGTGAAGGTCATCATAAGCGCAATAGCAAATGTTACAAAGTTTCTCATATGCGTGTTAAGTGTTAGTTTGTTTACTCAGTCGTATAAAACACAAAAAAAAGACGGAAGAAACTTCTTTCCTCCGTCTCTGTACCCAGAGCCGGGGTCGAACCGGCACAGGGGTGAACCTACTGGTGTTTGAGACCAGCGCGTCTACCGATTCCGCCATCTGGGCATCCAATTTTTCAATCGGGTGTGCAAATGTAGGCAGAAAATTTAATTCTGCAAAATATTTTGCGTTTTTTTTGACATTTATTTGTTTTTTCGTCCATTTTTCAGCTCCGATTGCCAATTTTCGGGTGGAAAAAGCAACATCAGAGCTGGGATTCCCGAAGCTGAGTAGGAGTCGATCACACTCATCGGTGAGGTGGGTTTGTGATACTCGCCGCTGCAAATATTTCGTTTCGTATCGCGATTTTGCCATCCCATCATGATATTTTTATATATGAAAGGTATGTATTGCCTCTGTTGCGTTTCGGTTATGAGCAGATGGATGTATTGCGAAAAAATTGTGGTGTATATGCCCTGCTCAATGCCTCGCTCGAAAGGGAGTACACCATCTTTTGCTGACATCACATTTATGGTGTATGAGGCGGCTTTATTGGCATTGTCGAGGTATCGTCTTTGGCTGGTTGCCTTGTAGAGCAGAACAGATGCCCCGATAAATGTAGCTTGGTTATAGACGTGACTCTTCCAATCGGGGCGTTGCGAGCCGTGACGACTGTCGGCAATACGTCCCGTACTTGGGTCAAAGAGATTCTTCTCGCCCCATGAGTATATCTCTTGGGCGCGTCTGAGGTACTCTTTGCTTGTGGGGTAGGGGTCCCTTCGCTTTTGGGGTGTAGATTCATGCAGAAGCATCGCTGCAATGACCGTAGGAAAGTTTATACACGCCATTTTGCCATCTGTCGAGCGATTTGGCTTGGGGTTTTGTATCGGGTACCAACGCCAAAACATGCCGCCCTGCTGCTCATCGTAAGATCCCGTATCGCCAACTCGCTCAGAGCCTTCCCATACGCGTTTGAAGCTCTTTTCGGCTTGTAAAAGGTACTCTTTGTTGCCGTAAATCTGGTAGGCGCGAGCAAGTGAGATTGTCCACCACATGATGTCGTCATAGATGAACCATCCTGTATTTTCGTTGTTGTCATCGAAGTCGAAGCCTGCGTAGTGGCTCTTTTCGCCTTGATAGATCTTTTTTACCAACTCCTCATATCGCATGGCACGTGACTTATCCTTTGTCTTTATGGCTAATTGATGAGCATTGATAGCCATATCCCAAAACATGGGTTGGCACCAAATGGCAGCGGCTCCATTCCACCTGTCTGTGGCATGAGCAAACGAGGTATCGACCTTATAGATACCTTTGTGTGGATCGAGGAACTGAGCGTTGAAACTATCGTAGGCGCACCAGAGATCCTCCATCGTGTAGTTGTCGCTATGCTCTTGAGCGTTGAGCGTAAAGATGGAGCAGAGTGTAAGCAGTAACGGTATAAATTTTTGCATGGATTAGGTTTTAAGTGTTTATACACGAAAGGTCTCCTCTTTGCACCGAGAGGAAACCTTTCTTTATGATTTAGATATTATCTCATGCCGCCAGGACCTCCACCTGCACCTCCTGGAGGCATCATGCCTGGCATGCCGCGGAATGTGGACATGTCGTAGTCTGAGATCTGCTTAGATCCCTTTTTACCGAAGAGTCGGAGGTTGTAGGTAAACTGTAGGCTGACGTATCTACCGATTACGCTATTCCACATGTTTTGCGTGTAACCCGAACCTGAAGTGCGGCTGAAAGCAGTGTTCTGATCGAAGATATCGTTTATACCCAGCAGCACCTCTCCCAACTGATTCTTGAAGAGCTTGTGACCCAAGAATGCGTTGCAGAGTACGTAACTCTCGTTGTAGTCGTTGGTGTAACCCACATATTGGTTATAGGCTGCACTTGCTGTAAATGTGAATCCGCCGAGGAAGGTGAACTTCATGTCGGCAGAAGCCGTATGGTTGAAGTAACGGTTGGCACCGCCGCCCTTAGCCAAAGAGTTCTTTGACTCGAAGTAGTTACCGTTCCATGAGAGCGTGAAGTCAACATATTCTGAGATGTTACTTCCCAACACCAGACCACCGTTGTAGCCCATCGTGCTGGCAACATTCTTCTTCAGGTCGATAAGCGTAGGAGTCTCGCTATAGTTTACACCCAAATTGACGTTGAGGTTAGAGCTGAGGAATCCGATGGGGAGTCCATAGCTGATGTTACTCATTACGCTCCAATATCCGTCCAAGTTGGTGTATGTGGTGTATTGGAGAGGTTTGTATGTTACGATTTTGCCATCGCTCTCGACCTCGATCGTCTTGTTGTACTCGGTACTCTGTGTGATGTAGTCAGATGAGTTCTGAACCATCGCCATGAACATAAAGGTACGTCCTCGCTCAATGTCCGAGTTGATAAAGTGCATCATCAAACGGTTGGTGTACGATGGGTTCAACTCTGGATTACCGCGCGAAATGAACTGAGCATTTGAGACATCGTAGATTCCCTGCAGACGTGTGATGCTTGGGTTCTCGGTCATCGAATTAAGGAATACTCGGAGCGTATTCTGTGAGTTGAACTTGATGTTACCCATCAAGAAGTAAGTAAGATCATTGTACGAGTGCTTGATCTGCTCCTTGGAAGTAACGCCGTTGAGTACAGAGTATTGATAGAAGAGATTTCCGACAATGGTATTTCCATCCTTCGAGAAGCGGATACCAGGACCTACGCGATGAGTGGTATAGGTGCTGTTGTAGCTGTTCGAAAGAGATGTGTCGGGTGATACGCCTGTAATGTCGTACGCCGAATTGTTGGCGATGTATGAACGCTTGTCGCGCTCCTGATCGTTGTAGCTGAAGTTATACTGCAAAGCCAATTGAGTATATTGAGCCAATGGCTCGGTATATGTAAAGCCACTACGCACGTTAATACTCTCCGAAGGAGATGTAGTGTAGAGATAACGCAACTGAGGCTCATAGCCCGTGATATTGCCCGCGCCATCATACTGAGGCAAAGTCGCCATATTGGAGTAGCTACGAGAATCATTCTGCGTATTGTCCATATAGTTGATGTGACCATCAATGGTGATTGTACGACCAGCCTTACCCAAACGAGCGCGATACTGGAGGAACTCCGAGAAGTTGTAACCACGGTTTTTGCCGTCAGAACCATTGCTGATCAGGTTGTAACCACTCTCTCCACTCTGATTACCGAGTGTAGAGCTGAGTGGATCGTTGCCTTGGAAGCTGAAGTTGGTACGCGACATCAACGATTGGTTCTTCGAAATATCCCAATCGAATTTAGCATTGAAACGGTGGTTGTTGTTCAGCGTCTGGCTGTAACCAGAAGTCTGCAATGTGTCGATAGGCGATGGAGCCTCATACCACTTGAGTTGTCGCGACAGATTTTCCGTGTTGGTGCGGTTGTAGAAGTAACTACCCTCGAAGCGGAACTTATCATCCTCACCCCACGAAGTTGTCACATTGCTACCGATAGACGCCACGTTGGCAATACCTGCCTGTGCGCCACCCATGAAGGCTCCTACGCCGCGTCCCATACCGCCGCCACGTCCCATGCCGCCACCTGCTACGCCCAAGATATCCTGAAATCCGAAGTTGCGCTGGTTGACGTTGTTGAGCAATGCAGTGACCGTAACGCGAGTTTTGTTCTGGAAGATATTTACGTTACCGCCTGCCATATACTTATGCTCCGATGTAATATCATCGGTCTGAGGCTGATAGCCATAACCTGCATAGACTTTACCGAATACACCCTGACGCATGAAGCCGCGAGTTACGATGTTGATAGCTTTATATCCCTCGCCATCATCCATACCCGAAAACTCGGCATTATCGCTGAGCTTGTTGTAGATCTCCACATTCTTTACCGCCTCGGCAGGCAATGATTTGATGGCAGTCGATACATCTTCGCCGAAATACTCCTTACCATCGACAAAGATCTTCTTGACGCTCTCACCCTGAGCCTCTACCGAGCCATCCTTAACCGTGATACCAGGCATCTTTTTTAGCAAACCCTCTACATCGGCATCGTTGGCAACCTTATATGCATCGGCATTGTAGCTTACCGTATCGCCTTTCTGTGAGGTGCGGATGGCTTGTACTTCCATCACTACGCTCTCGATCTTGGTAGCCTCCTCTTCGAGTGAGATCTTGCCAAGATCCTGTGCTTTGCCTGTAACGAATACCGCCATCTCCTTTGTCTGGTATCCCAAGAATGATATAGAAAAGGTATATTCGCCTTTCTTTAGACCGCCGATCGAGAGTGAACCCTCGAAGCCCGATGTGTAGAATTTAGATTTACCCTCAGAGCCTTTATCTGCGGTTAGTACAACCTCGACTACGGCACCTGCAATACCACTATTGGTCTTGCTGTCGATAATAGTTGCCGTGAGTTTTGATGACTGTGCGTATGTGGTTAGACATGCGAAAGTCGATAGTAAAAATAAAACTAATTTTCTCATCTTATTGAACAATTTTGTGTTTCTTTCGTTTTCGTCAGGCAAAAATAATACACTAACCCGATAGTTGTATCACTTTTTCGGTGAAAAGCCATTTTCTGGGGTTGAAACACCTAATTTGTTGTTGTTAGAATTGCTCTTTTTTGTTTGGAAGATTGAATGTAGGCGTAGTTGTAGACTATATTCAGATGTTACAGAGAGAGTCGTTGTGCGCGTTGAAATGCAAGGCTTGGGATGAAAAGCAATTAGGGCTGTCAACCTTCGTCAACAGCCCTAAAATTATTGGTATCTTATACGCTTAGTCCTTCAACTTTGCAGCCAAGAACTCGCGGTTAAGACGTGCAATGTGTGCAATAGAGATCTGCTTAGGACACTCAGCCTGACAAGCACCTGTGTTAGTACAGTTACCGAAGCCCAACTCATCCATCTTAGCAACCATCGCCTTAGCACGGCGAGCACCCTCTACGCGACCTTGTGGCAACTTAGCAAGTGATGAAACACGAGCTGCAACGAACAACATCGCAGAACCATTCTTACATGTAGCAGCGCAAGCACCACAACCTACACATGCTGCAGCGTCCATTGACTCGTCAGCGTCAGCCTTAGGAATTGGAATTGCGTTACCATCAGGTACAGAGTTTGTGCGAACTGATACGAAACCACCAGCCTGAAGGATCTGATCGTAAGCACCACGGTTTACTACCAAGTCCTTGATTACAGGGAATGCAGCCGAACGCCATGGCTCGATAGTGATGGTAGAACCATCCTTAAACTTACGCATATACATCTGGCAAGTAGTAACAGCCTGTGATGGACCGTGAGCGTGACCATTGATATGCAATGAACACATACCGCAGATACCCTCGCGGCAGTCGTGGTCAAATGCTACTGGCTCCTCACCCTTGTGTACCAAATCGTTGTTCAAGATGTCGAGCATCTCGAGGAATGAAGTATCGGCAGAGATGTTCTCGACCTGATATGTCTTGAACTCGCCCTTCGATTTAGCGTCCTTTTGACGCCATATCTTTAATGTAAAATTCATTGTGTTCTAAAATTAAAGTTTAACGTCAAATTAGTCCTTATAGTTACGCTGTGCGCGGTGT
>JAFXLG010000054.1 GCA_017531305.1 Alistipes sp. | reverse complement strand
TGTAGCCAACATCCCCATAATCAAGGAGTGGGGTCTGGAATCGGTATTCTTCTCGGTGATCTTCGGACTCATCGTGAGCAATCTTTTCCGTGTGCCCGATTGGCTTAAACCAGCCATACAAAGCGAGTTCTATATCAAGATCGGCATCGTATGCTTAGGTTCGACAATCCTATTTGGCGAGGTACTCAAATCGGGAGTATTCGGTTTGGCTCAAGCGCTCATCGTAGTATTCTGCGTATGGTTCTTCGCCTACCGCATATCAAGGAAGATGGGTGTCGATGACGAGATGTCAACCATGTTGGCAAGTTCGGTTTCAATATGTGGAGTCTCTGCCGCCATCGCCACCGCAGGCGTAATCAAGGGTGACAACAAGAAACTCTCGTACATCATCTCACTTGTTTTGGTATGCGCCATCCCAATGATGTATCTTATGCCATGGATCGCCAATCTGATAGGTCTAAATGAAGAGGTTGCAGGTGCCTGGTTGGGTGGTACTATCGACACCACAGGAGCTGTTGCCGCTTCGGGCACTATGCTTGGCGAGGCTGCAGCACAGACTGCCATCATCGTGAAATCTTCACAAAACGTATTGTTGGGTATCGCAGCATTCATCATCTCGCTGATGTGGACTTACAAGGGTGAGGTACACGAGGAGAAGCCTACGTTGGGGGTGATCTGGGATCGCTTCCCCAAGTTTGTGGTAGGTTTCATCTTGGCTTCACTTGTTTTCAGCTTCCTGCTGGATGTGGATTGCGCCAAGAGCGTAGGTAAAATCACCAAAGGCTTCACCAACACACTCTTCAGCATCGCATTCGTATGCGTAGGTCTTGAGACTCGTTTTGCCGACATCTTCTCAAAGGAGAATCGCCGTCCAATGTGGGCATTCCTCACGGCTCAGGGCTTCAACATCGTGGTAACGCTCATCGTAGCTTGGGTGCTTTTCGGTGTAATTAAACCACTTTTGGCATAAAATTTAACCTAATATAACTATGAGAAAGATATATATTCTAATTGCAATCCTATTCTCGACTCTGAGCATTTCGGCTCAGGAGTTGGTGGTCGCATCTTATAACATCCGTAACGACAATCAAGGTGATGCCCAGCGCGGTAATGGTTGGGTGCAGCGTTGCCCTGTAATCTGCGATCAGATCGAGTGGAACGATGTGGATGTATTTGGAGCGCAAGAAGTTAAGCGCAATCAGATAGATGATATGCTCCGCGAGTTGGAGGATTACGACTATGTAGGTGTAGGTCGTGATGACGGCAAGGACAAGGGCGAATTCTCACCTGTATTCTACAAGCGTGACCGCTTCAAGCTCCTCGATCAAGGCACGTTCTGGATCTCGGAAACGCCCGAGAAGGTTGGAGTAAAGGGTTGGGATGCAGCATTGCCTCGCATCTGCTCTTACGCTCGCCTGCAGGATAAGGTAACAAAGCGTAAATTCTGGTTCTTCAATCTGCATATGGATCATGTAGGTGTAGAGGCACGCCGCGAGGGAGCCAAGCTCATCGCTCGCAAGATCACTCAGATGTGCGGAAACGAGCCTGCTATGGTATCGGGTGATTTCAACGTAGATCAGCATAACGAGGCTTATAAAACTATCGTTTCGCAGGGCGTTCTGAGCGACTCTTTCGAGAAAGCTGAAAAACGATATAACCGCACAGGTACATTCAACAGTTTCAATCCAAATCTTTATACCGACAGTCGCATTGACCACATCTTCGTCACAAAGCATGTGAAGGTAAGTAACTACGCCGTTCTGACCGATGGTTATTGGATTCCTAATCCTAACACTAAGGGGACAATCAAGGGCGAGGCTGCACCTCAGGAGATCAACTTCGAGAAGCATATCCACCGTTGCCCATCGGATCACTACCCTGTAATGATACGCGTCACACTGGATAAGAAATAGATTCTACAAACATTAACATAATTAAATTAAAAAACTAACAAGATGAAGAGACTTTCATTATTAATTTTGACTTCGATTGCTACCATGACGCTCTCGGCACAGAGCTTCACCGAGTGGTCGGATCCTAATGTGAATGAGATCAATCGTGTACCTATGCACGCCTCATTCAAGATCTTCGACTCGGCTGATAAGGCAACAGGCGTCTATTGCGACAAGTCGAATCCTTATTACCAGTCACTCAACGGTACTTGGAAATTCAATTGGGTAGAGAATGCTGACCAGCGCCCTACCGACTTCTTTGTCGTTGGCTACAACGACAAGGGTTGGGATGATTTGGAGGTTCCAGGCATGTGGGAGATGAACGGCTACGGCGACCCTATCTACGTAAACGTAGGTTACGCTTGGCGTGGTAACTTCCGCAACGATCCACCAAACGTTCCTACCGAGCAGAATCACGTAGGTTCTTACCGCCGTACATTCAACATCCCTGCGGAGTGGATCGGACGTGATATTTTCCTCAACATCGGTGGTGCAGACTCAAACGTATATGTTTGGGTTAACGGCAAGTTTGTCGGCTACTCTGAGGATAGCAAGTTGGGCGCACGCTTCGACCTGACGAAGGTTGTTAAGGCTGGCGAGAACCTCATCGCATTGCAGATCTTCCGCTTCTGCGATGGCTCATATCTTGAGGATCAGGATAAGTGGCGTCTGAGCGGTATCACTCGTGATGTAACATTGGAGGCTCGCGCTAAGGCTCGCATGATCGACCTTAAGGCAATCCCTGAGTTGGATTCTGAGTACAAGAACGCTAAGCTCAACATCGACATGAGCTTCACAGCTACAGCCAAGAATGCTGAGGTTAAGCTTTTGGATGCAGCAGGTAATGTTGTAGCCGAGAGTAAGGTCACTCCAGTCAAGGGCAAGGCACAGCTTACATTCGATGTGGAGAATCCTGCAAAGTGGTCTGCCGAGACACCTAACCTCTATAAATTGGTTGCAACAGTATCTGATGGCAAGACTACAACCGAGGCTTATGCTCAGCGCGTAGGTTTCCGTTCATCAGAAATCAAGGGTGGTCAGCTTTTGGTTAACGGTCAGCCAGTATTGATTAAGGGTGCTAACCGCCATGAGATCGACCCTGTGACAGGCTTCGTGATGTCACGTGAGCGTATGATTCAGGATATCACAGTAATGAAGCAGTTCAACCTCAACGCAGTGCGTACTTGCCACTATCCAGACACTCCTGAGTGGTATGACTTGTGTGATGAGTATGGTCTCTACGTTGTGGATGAGGCTAATATCGAGTCGCACGGTATGGGTTACGGCGAGCATACATTGGCTAAAAACCCACTCTTTGCAAAGGCTCACTTGGAGCGCAACTCTCGCATGGTAGAGCGCGACAAGAACCACCCTTCAGTAATCATCTGGAGTATGGGTAACGAGGCAGGTATGGGTCCTAACTTCGAGGAGTGCTACCGTTGGATCCACGCTAACGAGCCTTCACGCCCTGTACATTATGAGCAGGCTGGTCGTGGCGAGTTTACCGATATCGTTTGCCCTATGTATGCAGACTATAATTGGTGTGAGAACTACTCTAAGAGCAATCCTAACCGCCCTCTTATCCAGTGCGAGTATGCTCACGCAATGGGTAACTCACTCGGTGGTTTCAAAGAGTATTGGGATTTGATCCGCAAGTACCCTCACTATCAGGGTGGTTTCATCTGGGACTTCATGGATCAGGGTTTGATGCGCTACGAGACTGACGGTAAGGTATCATTCAACTATGGTGGTGACTACAACAACTATGATGCAACCGACAACTCTTTCAACAACAACGGTTTCATCGCAGCAGACCGCCGTCCACACGCTCAGGCTTACGAGGTAAAGCGTCAGTATCAGTCAATCTGGACTTCAGCCGCAGATCTTAACGCAGCTACTGTAGAGGTTTACAACGAGAACTTCTTCACTGACCTTAAGGCATACGCTCTCTGCTGGGAGTTGATGCAGGATGGAGTTGTGACTAAGGCTGGTCGCATCGAGTCGCTTGACGTTGCTCCTCAGCAGCGCAAGCAGATCAAGTTGGGTTACACCGCAGCAGACATCTGCCCTAAGGCTAAGGAGGTTGCAGTAAACGTACGCTACGAGCTTAAGGAGAAGAAGCCTTTGCTCGACATTGGTTATGTAGTAGCTGAGAATCAGCTTCTGATGAAGGAGTACGACACTAAGGCAGAGTTTGCATTGGAGGAGTCTGCACGTCCTGTGAAGATCACTCGTTTCGAGAAGGCTACAGCCGTAGAGGGTTACGATTGGATCATCTCATTCGACCGCGAGGGATATATCTGCCAGATGAAGTATGGTCAGATGGATCTCATGGCTGAGGGTGCTACATTGCGTCCTAACTTCTGGCGCGCTCCTACCGAGAACGACTTGGGTGCAAGATTGCAGTATCGTTACGCAGCTTGGCGCGATCCACAGTTGCGCCGCACAGGTTTCGACTACAAGGTTGAGAATGGTGTAGCAGTAGTGGTTGCATCATACGACATGCCAACAGTAAAGGCTAAGTTGCAGCTTACCTACACAATCAACGGCGAGGGTCAGATTAAGGTTGAGCAGAAGATGACTGCTGACAAGGAGGCTAAGGTATCGGAGATGTTCCGCTTCGGTATGCGCATGGAGCTTCCTGCACGCTTCAGCCGCGTAGAGTACTACGGTCGTGGTGAGGTTGAGAACTATGTTGACCGCAAGAGCTGCGCCGACTTAGGCATCTACTACCAGCCTGTAAGCGAGCAGTATTGCGAGACTTATGTTCGTCCTCAGGAGTCTGGTACACGTTCTGACTTGCGTTATTACAATGTAGAGGATACTGCAGGTGCTGGTCTTAGCATCAAGGCTGAGACTGCGTTCTCTGCATCGGCTATCGCCTACTCTATCGAGAATATGGATGTATCGGTAGGTCGTGCTCAGCGTCACTCTGGCGACTTGAAGGCAGGTGACAAGACTTACCTCTGCTTCGATCTTAAGCAGATGGGATTGGGTTGCGTAAACTCTTGGGGTGCAATGCCTCTTCCACAGTACCGCGTACCTTATCAGGACTATACATTTAACTTCATCATCACTCCACAGCGTAATCTATAAGGTGCTAAAACGATGAATCTAAGAGGGTGCTTAACAAAATGGTTAAGTGCCCTCTTACTTTAATACATATTGACAGATTAACTCTACCAAGCAACAAAAAGGTATTGGACTTTAGCTCTGCGATGTACAAAATATCATTAAACCCATATCCCTCGTTGAATTTATTTTGATTTTAATTTAACATTATTTATATTTGTATTAATAAAATTAATTTAAAGATAGATAAAATTAAACAGTGAGATTATGAAAATTTTCAGACTCTTTAAATCACTCCTCTTCCTCTGCCTCACGCTTGTGGTAACATCCCTCTCGGCGCAGGAAGTCATAGGCACATGGAAGGGTTCGCTCTCGGTGCAAGGTACAGAACTGCCGATTGTGGTTCGCATCTGGCAAGAAGATGGCACATATAAAGCCTTGATGGATAGCCCACAACAAAACGCTATCGGAATCAAGGTCGAGAGTGTTAAGTATGAAAATAAAATGCTCTCTATTAGCGTACCCAGCTTGGCAGTCACCATAGCGGGTACGATCAGTGGTACAACCTACTCCGCCAACTTTACTCAAGGCAATATAGAGCTACCTTTGGTAATGGATCGTACAAGCACTTCGGCTACCATATGTCGCAAACAGGAGCCACTACCACCCTACCCCTACCACACAGAAGAGGTAAAATTTCCATCCGTGGATAGTGGCGTGGAGCTAAACGGCACTCTGACACTGCCTAAAGAGAGTGGTAAATATCCCGCCGTTGTATTGGTATCGGGCAGTGGTACACAAAACCGAGACGAGGAACTATTGGGGCACAAACCTTTCAAGGTCATAGCCGACTATCTGACTCGCCAAGGCATTATCGTTCTGAGATATGACGACCGCGAATTTGCCTCGAAAAAATACGAGGGAGCAACCTCTCGCAACTACGCCAACGACGCATTGGGAGCAGTGGAGTTTCTAAAAAGCATCGACAAAGTTGATAGCAAACGTATCGGCATTATCGGTCACAGCGAAGGCGGTACCATTGCTTTTATGTGCGCTGCACAAAACAAGGAGATTGATTTCATAGTCTCATTGGCAGGCATGGCAGTAGCTGGCGACAAATGCTTACAGGAGCAGAATCGCCGCGCAATAGCCATTACCGGTCTGAGCGAAGAGATACAAAACAAGTGCATTGAGGTTACGCAAGCCATCTTCGATGAGACCCAAAAGCGCGAGGTGGGTGATTTGCGACAATCTGCAAAAAAGATTGTGGATGAGCTTATCGCAAAACATTCGGCTCAGAATTTGCCTCCTGCTCTTATTCAGAATTTCGAGAAGACACTTTCAACAATAACCGAGTGGATGAAGTTCTTCCTCTCGTACGACCCTATTGGCGACATTAAGCAGATCAAATGCCCCGTATTGGCTCTGAACGGAAGCCTTGATGTGCAAGTTCTAGCCGATGATAATTTGAATGTTCTGAAGAGTGCACCGAATCTACAAAAACTACTCACCGCCAAGAAGTATGAAGGGCTTAATCACCTCTTCCAGCCATGCGCTACGGGTGATGTGAGTGAGTATGCCTCGATCGAGCAAACCATCTCTGAGGAGGTTCTAAGCGATATAGCCGAGTGGATTTTGGGACAATAAACCCTTGACGACAGAATAATTTGTACCAAGTGCCCACTTCATGTGCAAAAAATTTTTCTAATCAGCTAATTATTTACTATATTTGCAACGCAAAGTGCCCAATTCGAGACCTTTGATAGGTTTGAGCAGGGTGCTGGCGAAGGAAAGAGGATTTATTTCATTTAATTTCAATAAAGTAAAACTATGATTTCTTACAAAGATCTTGGTCTTGTAAACACTCGTGAGATGTTTGCTAAGGCTATCGAGGGTGGCTACGCTATCCCAGCTTTCAATTTTAACAACATGGAGCAGATGCAGGCTATCATCTCTGCTTGTGTTGAGTGCTCTTCACCTGTAATCCTTCAGGTATCTTCTGGCGCACGTAACTACGCTAACCAGACTCTGTTGCGTTACATGGCACAGGGTGCTGTTGAGTTCGCTAAGGAGATGGGTAAGAACATTCCTATCGTTCTTCACCTCGACCACGGTAACTCTTTCGAGTTGTGTAAGAACTGTATCGACATGGGCTTCTCTTCAGTTATGATCGATGGTTCACACCTCCCATACGATGAGAACGTTGCTCTTACTAAGAAGGTTGTAGATTACGCTCACCAGTTCGATGTAACTGTTGAGGGTGAGCTCGGTGTATTGGCAGGTGTTGAGGATGAGGTATCTTCAGAGGTTGCTCACTACACACGTCCTGAGGAGGTTGTTGACTTCGTATCTAAGACAGGTGTTGACTCATTGGCTATCTCAATCGGTACTTCACACGGTGCTAACAAGTTCAAGCCAGAGCAGTGTACTCGTAACGCAGATGGTATCTTGGTTCCACCACCATTGCGTTTCGACATCTTGGCTGAGATCGAGAAGC
>JAFXLG010000053.1 GCA_017531305.1 Alistipes sp. | reverse complement strand
TGAGGTTAAGTCAACCAATGGTGATACTCACCTTGGTGGTGACGATTTCGACCATGTGTTGATCGACTATAGGGCAGAGGCATTCAAGGCTGAGCATGGTATCGACTTGCGTCAGGATCCTATGGCATTGCAGCGTTTGAAGGAGGCTGCCGAGAAGGCTAAGATCGAGCTTTCATCGACAACTACTACAGAGATCAACTTGCCATATATCATGCCTGTAAATGGTATCCCACAGCACTTGGTGATGTCACTTACACGTGCTAAGTTCGAGCAGTTGTGCGACCATTTGGTACAGAAGACTATCGAGCCATGTAAGATAGCATTGCGTGATGCTGGTCTTTCAGCAAGCGATATCGATGAGGTTATCTTGGTAGGTGGCTCAACCCGTATCCCAGCTATCCAGCAGATTGTTGAGAAGTTCTTCGGCAAGGCTCCTAACAAGTCAGTAAACCCAGATGAGGTTGTAGCTATCGGTGCTGCTATTCAGGGTGGTGTGTTGACAGGTGAGGTTAAGGATGTGCTTTTGTTGGATGTAACTCCACTTTCACTCGGTATCGAGACTTTGGGTGGCGTATTCACTAAGCTCATCGAGGCTAACACTACAATCCCTACACGCAAGAGTGAGGTCTTCTCTACTGCAGCCGACAATCAGCCATCGGTAGAGATTAACGTATGTCAGGGTGAGCGTCCTATGGCTCGCGATAACAAGTCTATCGGTCGCTTCCACTTGGATGGTATCCCAGCAGCTCCACGTGGTGTGCCTCAGATCGAGGTTACATTCGATATCGATGCTAACGGTATCTTGAACGTGTCGGCTAAGGATAAGGGTACAGGCAAGGAGCAGAAGATCCGTATCGAGGCTTCAAGCGGTTTGACCGATGCTGAGATCCAGCGTATGCGTGACGAGGCTAAGGCAAACGAGGAGAAGGATAAGGCTGAGAAGGAGCGCATCGACAAGATCAATGCTGCCGATTCAAACATCTTCGCTACCGAGAAGCAGCTCAAGGAGTATGGCGATAAGATCTCAGCTGATAAGAAGTCAGCTATTGAGGGTGCGCTCGCTAAGCTCAAGGAGGCTCACAAGAATCAGGATGTTGCAGCTATCGATACTGCCATCAACGAGCTTAATGCAGCATGGCAGGCAGCATCTCAGGATCTCTACGCAGCTCAGCAGGCTCAGCAGCAGGCACAGGGTGGCGCGCAGCAGAACCCTGGTGCAGGTCAGCAGGGTGGTGCTCAGCAGCAGCCTGAGGATGTAGAGTTCGAGGAGGTTAAGTAATCGGACTATGTGGTTGACCGAGAGGTTTTAGCACAAGATCGTTAACGTATATATCGAAGGATCGCTCACCTAAGGTGGGCGATCTTTTTTTGTATATTGCCCGAAAACAATTATATTTGTATATCATAACCAAGCTAATAACTAATAATTGATTCAGATATGAAAAAACTTTTACTTTCGGCGGCTTCCATAGTTGCTGTTTTGGCTTTTGGAGGAGTGTGGAGCGTTTCGGCGCAGAATAAAAAGGGTGATGTGTCTTCTCAGCATGAGGTGCGCCTTACATTGCATAATCAAAGCTCTGAAAAGCAGATTATCCCTAAGGAGATTTATGGTCAATTTGCCGAGCATTTAGGACGCTGTATCTACGGCGGTATCTGGGTTGGTGAAAATTCGCCTATCCCTAATCAGAAGGGTTATCGTGTAGATGTGTTGGAGGCGTTGCGTGCGTTGAAGGTGCCTGTATTGCGCTGGCCCGGAGGTTGTTTTGCTGATGAGTATCATTGGATGGATGGTATCGGTCCATATGACAAGCGTCCAAAGATGGTTAATACCAATTGGGGCGGCACCGTAGAGGATAATAGTTTCGGTACTCATGAGTTCTTGAATTTCTGCGAGTTGCTGGGTTGTGAACCTTACGTTAATGGTAACGTAGGTAGTGGCTCGGTAGAGGAGATGGCTAAGTGGGTTGAGTATATGACTTCGGATGCCGACAGCCCTATGGCAAATCTACGCCGTGAGAATGGTCGCGACAAGCCTTGGAAGGTGAAGTATTTTGGCGTAGGAAATGAGAATTGGGGTTGCGGTGGTAATATGCGTCCTGAATACTATTCTGATCTCTATCGCCGTTACGCTACTTTCTGTAAGAATTATAGCGGCAACCATCTCTATAAAATTGCCTGCGGAGCAAGCGATTATGACTATAATTGGACCGATGTGTTGATGAATCAGGTCGGTCGTCAGATGCAGGGCTTGTCGTTGCATTACTATTCGGTGCTTGATTGGGGACGTAAAGGTTCTGCTACTAAGTTCAATACAGATGATTGGTATGCAGTGATCGGAAAGTGCGCAGAGGTGGAGAGCGTTATCAAGCGTCATTGCGATATTATGGATCAGTATGATCCTCGCCGCCAGATTGATATGATTTTGGATGAGTGGGGTACTTGGTGGGATGAGGAGCCGGGTACGGTTCGTGGTCATCTGTATCAGCAAAATACATTGCGCGATGCTATGGTGGCAGCCGTTTCGCTCAATATTTTCCACAAATATACTTACCGTCTGAAGATGGCAAATATCGCTCAGATGATCAACGTCTTGCAGTCGATGATCCTTACTCGCGATGATGAGATGATTCTTACTCCTACCTATCACCTCTTCAAGATGTATGTCCCTCATCAGGATGCTACCGTTGTGCCAATGCATTACGAATCAGCAAGCCTTAGAGATGTGAATCGCCGTGAGGTGGAGCTCTTCTCGGCTACTGCATCGCGCAAGGATGGCGTGATGACACTCTCGATGGTAAATGTTGATCTCGAGAAGGAGTGCAAGGTGGTTATTGCATTGGACGATGAGACCAAGTATGAGATTAGCGGAGAGATTCTCACTGCCAAGAATATGAGTGAGCATAATACATTCGAGAATCCCGATAATATCAAAACTCAAACGTTTGATGAATTTAAGTCTGCAAAGGGTCAAATTGAGGTGGTTTTACCTGCAAAATCGGTGGTAACATTGACGCTTAAGTAGTCGAATACCTAAAATATTTAAGTAATTGTCTGAAAATCGACCGAGAGGTTTAGATTTTCAGACTTTTTTTCTTATCTTTGCCGAATATTATGCGAGCCTTGTTTTGGGCTTCGAAGGATATAAAACAACAAATAATTAAATACAAACAAAAATTTTAAAGAAAATGCAAGGTAAAGGTGCAGTTAAATTATTCGCAATCCTATTAGTGATTGGATGTATTTATCAGCTCTCGTTCTCGTTTGTTACACGAAACGTAGAGAAAGCGGCTGTTGAGTATGCAGCCGCGTTTGATGAGTCAGAGCAGGCTGCCAAGGAGGCTTATTATTTGGATTCAGTCCAGAATGAGCCAGTGTTTAACCTCTTGGGTTTGAAGAAATTTACTTACAAGGAGTGTAAGGAGAAGGAGGTTAACCTTGGTCTTGACCTGAAGGGTGGTATGAACGTAATGCTCGAGATCGAGGTTCAGGACTTGGTTAAGTCTTTGGCTGGTGAGAGTCAGGAGGATCCTGCTTTCGTAGAGGCTTTGGCTCAGGCTAATGAGGCTTTGAAGGCTGGTACAAACGACTACATCGGTGAGTTCGCAAAGGCTTATGAGAAGACTTCTAACGGTGGCTCTTTGGCTGCTATCTTCGTTAGCCCAGACCGTAAGGATATCACTCCTAACAGCTCTAACGATGAGGTAGTTAAGGTTCTTCGCAGTGAGACAGATGCTGCTATCGCTGCATCGTTTAACATCTTGCGTAGCCGTATCGACCACTTTGGTGTTACTCAGCCAAATATCCAGCGTTTGCCAAACTCTAACCGTATTATGGTTGAGTTGCCAGGCGTTAAGGAGCCAGAGCGTGTACGTAAGCTTTTGCAGGGTTCTGCATCGTTGGAGTTCTGGGTAGCATACAATGCTCAGGAGGTATTGCCTATCTTGGCAGAGGCTGATCAGCTTTTGAAGGGTACTCAGTCTGCAGAGGGCTCTGAGGAGCCAGCTCAGGAGGGTGAGCAGAAGGCTGAGGGCTTGGCTGCTGAGGTTAACGAGGCTGCAGACGCTGAGTCTGAGGAGGTTCCATCACGTTTCTCACGTGAGGAGAACCCACTTTTCGCACTCTTGGATCCATCATATTCAGGTGGTTGCATCGTAGGTGCTGCTACATCTGCCGATCGTGCAGTGATCAACGAGTATTTGGCTCGCCCAGAGATTAAGAACCTCATGCCAGCTGATTTGGAGCTTAAGTGGGGCGTTAAGGGTGAGGAGTACGCAGGTGGTCGTTTTTTGCTCTATGCACTTCGTTCAATTGATGGTAAGCCTTCGATGGATGGTGCTGCAGTTTCTACTGCACAGGAGAACTACTCTCAGAATGGTTCTGCTGCCGAGGTTAACCTCACAATGACTTCAGATGGTGCTTCACAGTGGGCTCAGCTTACAGGTCAGAACGTAGGTAAGCCAATTGCAATCGTATTGGATGGCTATGTATATTCTGCTCCAAACGTAAGTAACAAGATCGAGGGTGGTAACTCTGTTATTACAGGTAACTTCACTATCCAGGAGGCTCAGGACTTGGCTAACGTGCTTAAGTCAGGTAAGGTTCCTGCTCCAGCTCGTATCATTCAGGATACAGTAGTAGGTCCATCACTTGGTCAGGAGTCTATCAATGCTGGTATGCTTTCATTCCTTTTGGCATTTGCGTTGGTACTTTTCTACATGGGCTTGTTCTACAAGACTGCAGGTTGGTTGGCTGACTTGGCATTGATCCTTAATATCTTCCTTTTGATGGGTGTATTGGTATCATTTGGTGCTGTACTTACATTGCCAGGTATCGCAGGTATCGTACTTACAATGGGTATGGCTGTGGATGCCAACGTTATCATCTACGAGCGTATCAAGGAGGAGTTGCGTGCAGGTAAGGGTCTTTCTGCCGCTATCAAGGATGGTTTCTCTAACGCATATTCAGCTATCATCGATGGTCAGTTGACAACAATCATCACAGGTATTGTATTGTTCGTATTTGGTACAGGTCCTGTTCAGGGTTTTGCAACTACACTCGTTATCGGTATCTTGACATCACTCTTCTGCGCAATCTTCATCACTCGTATGCTTATCGAGTGGGTTGAGGCTAAGTGGGGTCACATCTCATTCTCTCGCTCATGGTCAGAGAATTGGTTGGCAAATGTATCGTTCGACTTTATCGGTAAGCGTAAGTCTTCATACATCCTTTCAGGTTCGTTGATCCTTTTGTCTGTAATCTCTTTGGCAACTATCGGTCTTAATACAGGTGTTGACTTTACTGGTGGTCGTACATATGTAGTACGTTTCGATCAGACTGTATCTGCCGAGGAGGTACGTTCAGCTTTGGAGAAGACTTTGGTTTCAGATGATGCTACCATGTCATCACTCGAGGTTAAGCAGTATGGTGATGAGAACCAGATGCGTATCATGACTCAGTATAAGTTTGATGATACTTCTGAGGAGACTACAGCCGAGGTAGATGCTTTGATCTACGAGGCAGTTAAGGGCTTCTACTCATATCCTATCACTTTGGATTCATTTGTATCTACTCAGGAGGATGTTAACGGTATTATCTCTTCAGAGAAGATTGGTCCTGCAATCGCTAAGGATATGGTCTTCAACGCATTCTATGCTGTATTGTTCTCACTCATCGCTATCGGACTCTACATCACTGTTCGATTCAAGCACTGGCAGTGGGCAACAGGTGCTACAGCAGCACTTGCACACAATGCGTTCCTTGTGATCGGTATCTTCTCAATGTTGTATAGCGTTATGCCATTTAGCTTGGAGGTTAATCAGGCATTTATCGCTGCGATCCTGACTATCATCGGTTACTCTATTAACGATACAGTGGTTATCTTCGACCGTATCCGTGAGTATATCACGCTCTTCCCTAAGCGCGATATGCGTACAAACATCAACCAGGCGATCTGTTCTACATTGTCTCGTACAATGAATACTTCAGGTACGACTCTTGTAACATTGCTCGCTATCTTCATCTTTGGTGGTGAGACATTGCGTGGTTTCATCTTCGCATTGTTGCTTGGTGTTGTGATCGGTACTTACTCTTCAGTATTTGTTGCGACTCCTATCGCTTACGACATTTTGCGCCGTAAGGAGAAGGTTGCTAAGAAATAATTTGAATTTGTAGTGTAAAATAGGTTGCAATCTTGTTGGGTTGCAACCTATTTTTTTATAACTTTGTCTTTGTTATGGGAACATTTCTTGATAGAGTAAAAATTGGTTGGCGGCGTCTGAAGAGTTGGATCTCTCCAGTCTTCATCTCATTTATGTGTGTGTCGTTTCTTTTTTGGTATATCTTGAAGTTGCAATATATCTATACGACAGACTTTCATGCCTATCTGAGTGTCGATGGCGAGCGTCTTAAGGTCCCATGCCTTGTCGAAGGCAAAGGTTCGTATCTGGTAGGCTATCGTCTTAATCGTAAGGAGCAGAAGGTGTCGCTCTCAGATCTTAAGTACACCATTGAGCAGGAACGCAGTCCAGAGGATGATGGCGTGGTTCGTGAGTGGTATGTTCTCGATCCTCAGAGCGTTCAGAGTGCCATATCGGTACGTTATAGCGATATCAAGATCATTTCGCTGGGCGATATCCCTCGCTTGGAGATTGTGCATGAGCAGGGCGCAGAGCAGGAGTCTGAGTCTGAGCAGGCGGTAGAGTAGTTCGTGAGGCGAGTGATGATAGGAATGATAGTCATCTAATGAAAATCCTTTTATATGTATAAAATAGGTATTACTGGCGGTATAGGTAGTGGTAAGAGTACCGTTTGCCGATTATTGGCAGAATATGGTGCGGCTGTATATGATTCGGATGCCGAAGCAAAGCGTCTGATGAACGAAGATCAGACTTTGCGAGAGGCTCTTATCGAAGCCTTTGGCAAGGATTGTTATAACTCCGAGGGATTGAATCGTGGATATCTTGCAAGTCGTGTTTTTGGCGATAAGGAGCAGCTGCAACGCCTTAATTCGATAGTTCATCCAGCTGTAAAGTCCGATTTCAGACGTTGGGCAGAGGAGCAGTCTGCGCCATATGTCATTTTGGAGAGTGCCATTCTTTTTGATGCAGGATTCCAGAGTGAGGTAGATACTACTTTGGCAGTCATGGCTCCGCTGCAGGAGCGTGTGCGCCGAGCTATGCAGCGAGACGGTGCAGATCGCGAAGCGGTGATGCAAAGAATCGCCAATCAGATGAGCGATGATGAGTTGCATCGCCTATCAGATCAATGTGTGGTAAATCTGCGTATGGATTATCTCGAAAGTGATGTCGAGCAGTTGCATAAGAGGTATATGTATGAATCTAAACGGTAGAGATTTCGATCCCTGCGAGCGTCAGGTGATGGCGATTCTAAATGTTACGGATGATTCGTTCTACGCAGCCAGCCGTAATGTGGAGGAGAGTGCCATTTGTCAGCGTGTTGCGCAAGCTATCTCGGAGGGGGCTTCCATAATAGATGTTGGGGGATACTCCTCTCGCCCAGGAGCTAAGGACGTACCCGTAGAAGAGGAGTGGAGACGTGTCGAGTTGGGTTTAAGATCTATTCGAGGGGTATCGGAGCATATCCCAATTTCGATAGATACGTTTCGTAGCGAGATTGTCGAGCGTGCTGTAGCAGAGGTGGGCGATATAATAGTCAACGATATCTCGGCAGGCGAGGCGGATGTGAAGATGGTGGAGGTGGTAGCACGCCATGATCTTCCGTATGTTGCGATGCATATGCGAGGTACACCGCAGACCATGCAATCACTTACGGAGTATCGCACGGGTATTTGCGAGGAGGTTTGTCGCTATTTTGTCGAGCGAGCAGAGTATCTGCGCCAGCAAGGAGTCAGGAATCTGATCGTTGACCCAGGATTTGGCTTTGCTAAGAGCGTGGAGCAGAATTTTGAGTTGCTCGGAGGCTTGTCAGCTTTGTCCGAATTGGGTTATCCTGTGTTGGTGGGCATGTCGCGCAAATCGATGATATATCGCACTTTGGGCATCACTCCCGAGGAGTCCCTTGCTGGTACGGTGGCTCTAGATTGGGAGGCTTTGCGTCAAGGAGCATCAATCCTTAGGGTGCATGATGTGAGAGAAGCACGACAGACTATAGACTTATACAATAAATTGGTCGTTTCTCTTGCTAAAATCCGAAATAGCAATTTATATAAGCCATTGATCTATTCCTCGTAATCGCGCTTTTAGCATGGTGATAGCGGAAATTGGGCGCGATTTTTACGTATCGGCAGGGGCTGTACTCTATACCAGTCATATATGTAGCCTCATCTTTGTTGACGTTCCAATCATCTTTCGACCAGATGTTATCATGTCGTAGGAAGCTATTAACTTTGTTGCATAATTTAATAGTAGAGTAGATTGATACACCACTTAGGTTATGGTTGTCGATATTACTCATATTTTCGATGCGGTTGTACTCTGCACCGATTGAGAATTTCTCGTGCTTGTAGCCTATGAAGGTGGCGTACAAGTTGCTGTTTTCTAAACTTTTGTCCGATCTCTCGTTGATACTACCATATATGCGCATAGTCACTCCCTCTACGGGAAAAAAGGTTGCTCCCAAACCATACTGCAGCCCATCATTCTTTTGAATTTTCTTATATCCTTCACCGTTTACTATTATTGCAACCATCGAAATCCATTCTGCAAACTTATATGCGACTGAGAGTCCTAAATCGGCACTACTGGCAAATTTATAGTAATCCTGCAATACCATTTTCATGTAGCGATATCCCCAAAAGTCCTCTTGAATCTTAAAACTCGTGGTTGATATTAAACCTCCGTTGAGAGTCAGATTCCCTTTTGTCCATTTAACCTGAGCATTTTTGATGTATGCAACACGTTGCAAATCATCCACATGGCTCGACTTACCAACATCCATTACAGCCTTAATTTCCAGATTGGGAGTCACTGCATATTGGTATCCGAAATAACTTCTATCTAATTCGAATCCACGGTCATTATTTTCAGCTCCGAAACCTGTGTGGAAATTCCCGAAGACCTGTATAATCGCTTTTCCCTTTGGTGCTTCATTTTTGTGATTTTGCGCTTGAACCACTATACAGAGGCAGAGATAAAGTGCGGTTATAAAAACTTTTGTTTTCAATACTTTTTATGTTTTATATCGTGGTTGTCACTTGGTTATAAGTCAAATGATTGCTCTCAGGATCCTAAGTTATTGTAATATCGCACCCAGCGAGCCATCGCTTGTGACGGTCTCAGCCGAGATCTGTATGCGTTTTGTGCGACTGTTGTTGTAGAATCGAATCTCAGCCTTACCCTTATCATCGGTCTCAACCGCAGGATTCCAATATAGTGTGCGGCGGTAATCCACATCCTTGGGCAGCTGTGAATAGTCGGGTGAGTAGAATTCATCGGGTTGCGTGTAACCCTCTACCCAAGTGCGGCGCATACCACGCTTTGGCTCAATCGGGATCTGACCTACGGGATAGGTCTCAATAAATACTACGCATGAGTATTTGTTCAGAGCATCCAAACGAGAGTATTTGTCGGGGTTGGCATACTTGGCTATGGCCTCGACCTCCTCGCTGACGTAGAGCGATTTTACCGCAGTGAGTTTCACCAACTCCTGTTGTGGGACCTCGCCATAATCACGCTTGTAATCGACAATAAAGAGAGGTTCCTTACCTTTATAATATATATACCACTCTCTCTCCTCGAGCGAGAATCCCTGCTCTGCTTCCATTGCACCTGAGCCCTGAGCCTCAAATTCGGAGTTCTTTTCGGCTTGGAATTGCGCTCCAGCCAACTGAGTCCTTGATACGATAAAGTTCTCGTCTATCTGAGCCAGCAACAAACTTATATTTGCAGCATTTGTACCCATGTCGCGTATGTGATCCATCTCGGTAGCTACATCATAATATGCGGCGGAGTTGGCGCGAGCTTCGTACTTCTCCTGTTCGGGGGTCTCATCACTCTCGACCACAACCTCCTTGATGTTGTGTACGCGATCCTCCATATCTTTTTTAGCCTCGTTGGGGTCAGTGAAAGCGATAAGTCCACCGCCAACGGTATCTTGTAGCTCGCGTTTAGAGCGTTTTAGTTCCTGTTTAGCCTCAACCTTTGCCTGATCCTCCTTGCTCAGACATATCTGCATATCCGAAGGAGTGAAATCCTTAGGCTTAGGAGTGTGTGTGCGGTCGATGATGATACGGCTGGCTTTGGCTCGGTTCTTATCGTTAGAGACGGCAAGAACAAGGTTCCATTTGCCGTTGAAGTTACCGATAAACTCGAAGTGTCCCGTGCTATCGACATCTATGATTCCCATGTGTGCATTCTCTTCGGGATTGTCGCTTGGGTTGCTGACAACTCCATTCTGAGCCTTAGCCTTGATCTCTGCCTTTACGGCATTGTACTCCTCCTCGCCTCGAGAGGTAAGCAGTGAGGAGAGTTGTATCTCGGTCATAGGCTCATCCGAGCCAACCTTCAGTACCTGACCCCTCACCTCGATACCCTGCTCAGGGATATATTTAAGGTCGAAAGGCTCGACTCCTGCCCACCATTTCCAATTATAGCGTCTCCAACCCTGCACCATCAGCAACTGATCCAGAGCCTTGCGGTGGGGCTCATCGTCTGCTTCGAAGTAGTAGTTAGGATTGTGGACATATCCCTTGATTTCGGACATGAGCAATAGATCGGTCATGATATTGTTTTCCGAGAGGATACACTCCTCGCCATCCCTGACTGCAACCGACATTGTGGTCTTTACGGGTTGACCGAAGTTGTTACTTACACCAAATTTCAGCTTAATCTCATCGTGAGGCTTAAGTTCTCGATTTGAAATCTCGGTCGTGATGTTTGCCTTCTTGGTATTGGGAATGAATATCAAGCGGTCGGCAACGATATTGCCTGCGGCGTCCGAAAGAGTCACTTGTGCTACGCCCGCTGGGATTTTCTTCTTGGCAACCGAGAGTGATGAAGCCGCCTCTCCCTCGCAATTAATGATGGCATAGTTGTATAGCTTGCCAGCACTCATGATCGTTGCACCCAAAGGCATGGCGGGAGTGTGAGGGCTTTTGCAGACTGTAATCCTAAGACTATCGACAGAGGAGATGTTATCTACGCTCATCACAAATCCTTTGTCCAATGGCTTGGGGAGTGGGAATGTGTGTTTCTGACCGTTATACTCGACAACGGCTTTGTCGCCATCTTGTGGCGTATGCTCAAAGACTCCTCGACCTTCGTGCTCTACCTTGAAATTGGTGATAGCCTCGCCTTGTTTGTTGACAATCTGACCTTCAATCTCAATAGGCGTACCGTATGCTGAAGTTGCTTCAAAAGCGATACGCGAAACAAGACCTGCAACCAGATTACCACCCTCAGGGAAGAACTTGAGGTTGAGCTTTTCGTTGCGGAATACCATATTGCGGCGATTCTGCGATTTGACATTGATATTCTGCATACGCATCATACGTCTTTCGGAGTAATCTCCCTCTGTCTGAGGCAGATCAAACACAGGGAAGATGCGCGAAAAGATAGTCCCCTCACCGAAATTGGTCATATATTTGGTGTAGGCTCTAATCTCATAGAATCCTGAGTGGAACGGTATCTGGTTAAGCTCAAAATTACCACTGCAACGTCCCTTCTCTATTCTGAGCGAGCGTTTGTCTATGATGATACCCTCTGGATTGAGCAGTTCGACATAGAGCGTCTTACTCAGATTCGACAATCGGTTCTGGTCTGCCGATACGACATAGCTCTGAAACCAAATTTTGTCGCCCTGATAGTAGCTCGTGTTATCAAAATGCAGATATACCTTCTCTTGTGGAATCGTACGACCAAAGTCTCGGACCGTAATAGCATGCTGCATCAGACTGCGCGTCAGAGAGTCAGTCGTATTCTGAGCCATTGTCGGGCAGGCAAAGAATGTGAGTATTATAAAGCTGAGGAAATAAGATTTTATTTTAGTCATGGCTCTTAAATTTTTTTACAAATATAAGTCTAAAACTTCGTATCTGAGCATTAACATCTGTAGATTAACCAAAAGAGTGGGTGAATCGACCTATTCACCCACTCTATTAATCAGGATTCTATCTCGAAGCCCTACATAGTGGCACCGATAGAGCCATCCTTAGAGATGGTCTCGGCAGAAATTTTGATCTTCTTACAACGGCTATTGTTGTAGAATTCAACCTCTGCACGACCTGCAGCATCGGTGTTAAGTTCAGGATTCCAATAAAGCGTACGGCGATAATCCACATCCTTTGGCAGAATAGCATAGTCGGGAGCGTAGAACTCAACAGGCTCGCTGTAGCCATCAACCCATGTTCGTCTGACACCACGCTTAGGCTCTGTAGGGATCTGTCCCACAGGGTAGGTCTCGATAAATACCACGCAAGAGTATTTGTTAAGTGCCTCGAGGTGTGAATAGAGGTCAGGGTTAGCATATTTGGTGATAGCATCAACCTCCTCGCTGACGTAGATTGACTTGATGTTGATTAGCTTAGCCAACTCGTTCTGAGTGACGTTGGTGAGGTAATCACGCTCATAATCCACGATAAAGAGTGGCTCCTTACCCTTGTATGTGATATTCCACTCCTTTTCGATGGCACTTGTCGCTCCTGCTGCCTTCACGGTTGTGATGGTCTCTGAGACCTCCTCGCCAGTCTCCTCATCGGTAGTGGTTTGGGTGAATGTAATGGAGTTATTGTTGGCATTAAAGTTTGCACCCTGCTCAAGGAATGCTCCTGCACCCTGCGCGCCAAAGACATTTGTAGAGTCGGATTTTACAATATTACCGAAACGTGTAGCTCTTGTCACGATAAAATCCTCATTCAGACGACCCAATAATACGTTAAGGTCGGTCACGTTGTCACCCTCATCGCGGATCGCATCCAACTCGGCAGCGACATCATAATAGATCACGGCGTTAGAACGAGCGTTGTATTTAGCCTGCTCGGGAGTCTCCTCGCCTGTGACAACAACCTCCTTTATGTTGTGTACACGATCTTCAAGATCCTTCTTCGCTTCATCAGGATCGGTAAAGGCGATCAAACCGCCACCCACAGTATCCAACAATGCTTCTTTCTCAGTCTTAGCCTTCAACTCGGCAGCCTTACGCTCCTCCTCGGTCATGCGTACCTGCATATCTGAAGGGGTGAAGGTCTTGGGTTTAGGTGTGAACTTTCTGTCCAATATGATTCGGCTTGATTTAGCACGATTCTTATCGTTGGTTACGGCAAATACCAAGTTCCACTTGCCGTTGAAGTTACCGATAAATTCAAAGTTACCTGTGCTGTCAACCTCGATAACACCCATGTGCGCATTATCCTCATCGCTGACCTGCTCCTCCTCGATTGTCTGACCATTCTGCGCTGCGGTCTTCCTTGCCTCAGCCTTAGCCTTAATATCGGCCTTTACAGAGTTGTAGTTTTCATCTCCACGCGAGGTGAGCAATGACGAGAGCATAATCTCGGTCATAGGCTCCTCGGATCCTACCTTAAGCACCTTGCCGTGTACCTCAATACCCTGCTCAGGGATATATCTGAGGTCGAATTTCTCGACTCCTGCCCACCATTTCCAATTATAACGTCTCCAGCCCTGCACCATCAGCAACTCATCCAATGCCTGACGATGGATCTCATCATCTGCCTCAAAATAATATTCTGGACGGTGCACATAACCCTTGATCTCGGACATGAGCAACAGATCGGTCAAGATGTTATTGCCCGACTCCAAGAAGCTCTCGCCCTCGCGTACTGCCAACGACATAGTGGTCTGCAAAGGTCTACCAGCTGCGTTGCTGACGTTGAATTTGAGGTTGATAGCATCGTGAGGGTTATAGGTCTCGGCATTCTGAGTAACCTCGATGTTGGCACGTCTGAGGTTAGCATTTGAGAATATCAGACGGTCGGCAATAATCTGACCTGATGCATCTGCTAAAACGATCTGCGCAACACCTGCAGGTAGACGTTTCTTGGCGATAGAGAACTCGGTAGGCTTGTTGCCTTCGCAGTTTACGATGGTGTAGCCCGAAAGTTTACCTCCACTCATGAGCGTAACGCCCAACATAGTGTTTGGCAGAGCTTTGCTCTTGTTTACCGTGATTTTGATACTGTCGGCTGACGAGAGATTATCCACAGTCATTGCAAAACCCTCCTTGAGAGGCTCTGGCATATCGAATGAGTAACTTTTGCCGCCATACTCTATTTTAGCCTTAGCTCCTTCGGTTGGGGTGTAGTCGAATACTCCTCGACCTTCGTGGTTAACCTTGAAGGTAGCTACCTCGACACCGAACTTATCGACAACCTTACCCTCAATCTCTACAGGTGAGCCGTTGGAAGATGTAGCCTCAAACGCCATACGGGCATTGATGCCAAGCACCGAGTTTCCTCCTTCGGGGTAGAACTTGACGTTCAGTTTCTCGTTTCTAAAGATCATTTCGCGGCGGCTCTGGTATTGAGCATTCACATTCTGCATACGCATCATTTTACGCTTCGAGAAATCACCCTCCTTTTCTGGCTGATCGAATACTGGGAATACTCTTGAGAAGATGGTGCCGTCACCGAAGTTAGTCATATATTTTGTATATGCACGAATCTCATAGAATCCCGAATGGAATGGGATCTGATTAAGCTCAAAATTACCGTTGCATCGTCCGTTGATGATAGGTAGGATGCGCTTCTGGAGGATGTTACCTTCAGGTGTGAGCAACTCCACGTAGAGAGTTTTACTCAAATTCGATAATCTATTCTGGTCGGCTGTGACCACATAGCATTGAAACCAAATTTTGTCACCCTGATAATAACTCGTATTATCGAAGTGCAGATATACCTTCTCCTGAGGTACCGTACGACCAAAATCTCGTATGGTCATGGCGTGTCCCATTAAGCTTTGAGTAATACTATCGGTTAGGTCTTGAGCCGACAGATTGAGGCAGGAAATAAGGCAGATCAGAGACAAAATTAATCGTTTCATATATGCTTTGAAAATTAAATAGGTTTCAGGTTAATTTATCTTTACAAAAATATATTTTTTTCGTCTGAATTAAAAAATTTTGCAGAGAAAAATAATCGTGTTGTACGCTAACAAAAAACAGAAGAGCGATAGACTCGCCCTTCTGTTAAAAAATATTCTCTGCTAAGGATTATTTACCCCACAAGTTACGTGGATAAACTCCTGCCTCGATCAACTCCTCGATCTTAGCTACCAACTGAGGTTTGTCTGCCTGATAAGTTACACCAAACCAATTGGCTGTAGTGCTCAAAACCTTGAGCTTAGAAGTGCCCTTGCCAACCAACTCGTTAACCATGAGTGGAATGAAGAACTCAGCCTTGAGGTTTGCCTGATTTGCAGGATCGCTCAAGAAGCCTTGAAATACTCCTCAGAGTGAGCAAAGTAGTCTGGAGTGAAACCAAAGAGGTTCATTGATACAGGAGTGTTCTCCTCCAAAGCCTCATCCTCGCCCAAGTCGTGGAATACGATAGTACCCTCAGCGTTACGCTCGATCTTGGTGCGCTCAACGATAGAGGTGAGGAAACGATCCTCATCAATCTCGCATACACCGCGTGATACGGTACCGTTCTCAGAGAGAGTCTTGTTAACCTCGTAACCTACCATGCAATAGTGGTTAGACTCGCCACCGAGCTGGCTCAAATACTCGCCGATAACCTTGTAAGCGTCAGCACCATAGAAGTCATCTGCGTTGATTACTGCGAAAGGCTCCTTGATAGCATCCTTAGCCATCAACAAAGCGTGGTTTGTACCCCATGGCTTCTCTCGACCCTCTGGAACAGAGAATCCCTCAGGAAGATAATCCAACTCCTGATATACGATCTCAACATCAATTTTACCACCGAAACGCTCTTTGTTAAATACGGCAGTAAATGCATCTGCAAATGAGTGGCGGATAACAAATACCACCTTGCCGAAACCAGCGCGAATTGCGTCATAAATTGAGTAGTCGATGATAGCCTCGTTGTTAGGACCAACACCATCCATCTGCTTCAGGGAACCGTAACGTGAACCCATACCAGCAGCCAATACAAGTAATGTAGGTTTTACCATGATATTTTTAATATTTTAAAATGATTATTCTTATACCTCTTGCAAATGTAACAAAAATAAACCATTTGACATCAGATTACGGCTAAATATTTACACTATTATCTGTTTTGACCTTATAAAATTAATATTTGTTGAATACTATTGCCTGAGAATTGGTCGTTTGTCGAAAAAATGAGTACCTTTGTAAGGTTATAGTTAAAACAAAAAAGGAAGATGGGTCGATTAAATGATAAAATAAAAAATCTGTTTCGCCGTAAGCGATTCAGTATGAGCGATCCGATTCGTGGTGAGGAGGATTGGAATGTGCATATCTCTGCCGCTGGACTCTTGGGCAGTGTGACAGCATTCGTGTTGTTTTTGTTCCTTTTGGCTTTGGTATTGGTGGCATATACTCCTGTGTTGGATATCTTCCCAGGTTATCGAACCTCTGCCGAGCGTGCGCATGATGAGCTGGTGCAGAATATCATGCGTATTGATTCTTTGGAAAGACGCATGACCGATATGCTTACCTATAACGAAAACGTGGCAATGATTATGGAGGGTCGTACCCCTGTGGCACGCACTCCGATAGGGGCTTCGGATACCACCAAAGTAGATAAAACATTGGTTCCGCCATCAGAGTTTGACTCTTTGCTGAGGGCTGAGATGGAGGGCGATGGCGAATACTCTTTGGCGCGTACTCTGCGAAGTAAGGAGCAGGGTGGTAACAAATTGGTCTTTGCAGCTCCTGCCGAAGGTATCATTACACGCCATTTTTCGCGTGATGAAGATATTTTGGGTGTTACGATTCAGGCTTCACCCAACGCCCCTGTCACCTCGATTGATGATGGTACGGTGGTGGATGTGCTTTCGGGAGATAAGGGTACGGTAGTTTCTGTGCAGCATTTCAATGGTTTTGTATCTATATATCGCAATCTATCGCAGGTTTTGGTCGAGAAGGGGCAGACCTTGAAAAGCCGTCAGGTTATCGGCTATAACGCCATGCCAGGGGTAGGCGATAAGACCAACCCTCAGATCGAGTTGGAGATCTGGAACGAAGGCAAGGTCGTAGATCCCGAAATTTATATTGTATTCTAACCCTTAAGTAAGATATTTCTGAATGAAACAACGTCTATCAATACTCGGTTCGACAGGTTCTATCGGCGTGCAGACACTCGATATAGTAGCCGAAAATCCCGAACTTTTTGAGGTTACGTCACTCGTGGCAGGGCGTAATTGGGAACTTCTGGCGAGACAGGCCATTGAGTTTGATGTGGATAGTGTAGTTATCGGTGATGAGTCGAAATATGACGCTTTGAAGGAGGCGTTGGCTTCTTATCCGATTAAAGTATATGCAGGCAGCGATGCTATATGCCAAGTGGTGGCGAGTTCTGAGGTCGATGTAGTGGTTAATGCTTTGGTAGGTTATGCTGGTTTGCATCCTACCATTGCCGCTATTGAGGCGGGTAAGAAGTTGGCTTTGGCAAATAAGGAGAGTCTGGTTGTCGGAGGAGATTTGGTGATGCGCTTGGCAGAGCAGAAGCGCGTGCCGATTTTGCCTATTGATTCCGAACACTCGGCAATTTTCCAATCTCTGGCAGGCGAAAAATCACCTGTGCGCAGATTGATTGTCACTTGTAGTGGTGGCGCATTGCGTGATGTGCCGATGTCGGAACTTGCCGATGTTACACCCCAAAGAGCATTGAAGCATCCGCAGTGGAGTATGGGTGCTAAAATTACCATCGATTCGGCTACGTTGGTAAACAAAGGTTTTGAGGTTATCGAAGCGCATTGGCTTTTCGGTATGCCAGCCCAGAAGATTGATGTCTTGATACATCCTCAATCCATCGTTCACTCCATGGTGGAGTTTGAAGATGGAGCCATCAAAGCGCAACTCGGTACTCCCGATATGCATATGCCGATCAGCTATGCACTCATGTTCCCTTATCGTGCATCAAGACCACAGGAGCGTTTCGACTTTTTGAAAAATCCTACTCTGACATTCTCTGAGCCAGATAGAGTGAAATATCCAGCGTTGGATATAGCCTACGAATGTATGCGCCGAGGAGGTAATGCAGCGTGTGTGATGAATGGCTCGAATGAGGTGGCTGTGACGGCTTTCTTGGCTGGTAAATGTCGCTTTACCGAGATCACAGCCTCGATTGAGTATGCTCTGACAAAGTCAACCTTCGTTGAGAAGCCTACGCTACGCGATTATGAGCTTTCGAACGAAGAGTCAAGAGCGTTGGCGGCAGAGTATTTGAAATTGAAGTAATTTTTAACGTGTTATAATGGAAGTTTTAATCAAAATTGTTCAGGTTCTGATGAGCCTTTCGCTACTTGTAGCGATTCATGAGTTTGGTCACTATATCGTTGCGCGAATTTTTAAGATCCGCGTAGAGAAGTTCTATATCTTTTTTGATCCTTGGTTTTCGCTCTTTAAGTGGAAGCGAGGCGAAACGGAGTATGGTATTGGTTGGGTACCATTGGGCGGTTACGTCAAGATCGCAGGTATGATTGACGAGAGTATGGATCTGGAGCAGATGAAGGCTCCCGTTCAGCCTTATGAGTTCCGTGCCAAGCCTGCATGGCAGCGTCTGATGGTGATGTTGGCAGGTGTTACGATGAATGTGTTGCTGGCGATGATGATCTATACGGGAGTTCGTTATGTGTATGGAGAGTCATATCTCAGAAATGAGGATGCCAAGTGGGGCTATACCTTCTCTGAGGCGGGTGAAAGACTCGGTTTTAGAGATGGCGATAAGATTCTGTCGGTAGATGGCGAAGAGTTGGATGGAGTGAATGACCTAAGAACTAAGCTGCTTCTTACTGAGGGTGGTCGTAAGGTTGAGGTTGATCGTGGCGGCGAGCGCAAAGTGATCGATATCTCGTTTGATGATCTGCTCCAGATGCGCCGAAATCGCGACTATGAGACTCTGTATGAGTTGCGTTTCCCATTTATCGTAGATAGCGTTGCCTCAGAGTCTGCTTTGGCGGCAGGTATCCAGTCGGGCGATGAGATTGTCGCTTTCAACGGCGTGGAGGGTGTCGATGCAGTGCAGATTGTGACTGAGCTTCTCCCTCAGATCGAGGGTGATAGTGTGGCGTTGAAGGTCAATCGTGCTGGCTCAGTCGTTGAGCTAAGCGTTCCACTCAATGATGAGGGTAAGATGGGTGTACTCTTCCGTGGTGATTTGATCCAGCCTCATACTCGTCAGTATAGCTTCTTCGAGGCTATCCCTGCGGGCATTAAGATGGCGGGACAGACCATCGCCAATTATTGGGAGCAGTTGAAGTTGATCTTTACCCCCAAGACCAAGATGTATGAGGAGTTGGGTGGTTTTATCGCCATCGGTAACATCTTCCCATCGGAGTTCGATTGGTTGCACTTCTGGACTATGACTGCGTTCCTCTCTATCATGTTGGCGGTGCTCAATGTGATGCCAATCCCGGGCTTGGACGGAGGTCATGCTCTATTCACATTGTGGGAGATGATTACAGGACGCAAACCAAGCGAGAAGTTCTTGGAGATCATGCAGTATATCGGTTTGATGATCTTGTTGGCACTCTTGATCTTTGCCAACGGTAATGATATCTATAGATTGTTTAAATAATACCTTCCTTCGATCAAAGTGGCAAAGGTTAAGAAGGCATATTTCTGTAAAAATTGCGGATTTGAAGCTCCCAAATGGTTGGGGCGTTGTCCTGCATGTGGCGAGTGGAATACATTTGCAGAGGAGGTCATATCCACTTCAACAGCCCCCTCGAAGAGCGTGGTGGGCATTGCTTCGCAGAATCCACCTCAGCGTGTGAGCGAGATTAAGCGTACTGAGCTTAGCCGCATGGATCTTCATAATGCCGAGGTAAACAGAGTTTTGGGTGGCGGATTGGTGCCTGGGTCGTTGGTTCTGCTTGGCGGAGAACCAGGTATAGGTAAATCCACCCTGAGTTTGCAGCTGGCTCTGACCGAGCATGGTTATAAGACCTTGTACGTCTCGGGCGAGGAGTCGCCAGAGCAGATTCAGATGCGTGCCGAGCGTTTGGGCATGGGTAACGAAGAGTGTTACATCTATTCTGAAACCCTGCTTGAAAATATCATCAATCAGTTAAACGAGTATCAGCCCGACATAGTGGTCATAGACTCTATCCAGACTATCTATACCGAGATGTTGGACTCTTCGGCGGGAAGTGTCTCTCAGATCAGAGAGTGTGCCGCCACTCTGCTCAAGTATGCCAAGACTCATTCAACGTCAATCTTTATCATCGGTCATATCACCAAAGATGGTACCATTGCAGGACCTAAGGTGCTGGAGCATATCGTAGATGTGGTTTTGCAATTCGAGGGCGATGGAAATAATGTATATAGAATCCTGAGAGGAATAAAAAATCGTTTCGGAGCGACTTTCGAGATTGGCGTATTTGAGATGCAGGATTGCGGATTACGCTCGGTGGAGAATCCTTCGGAGATACTTCTTTCGCATTATGATGAGCCACTTAGCGGTATAGCGGTAGGGGCTTCGGTGGATGGTCTAAGACCTTATCTTATAGAGGTGCAGGCTCTGGTGAGCAATGCTGCCTACGGTACTCCGCAGCGCAATGCTACGGGTTATGATCCTCGCCGCATGGGTATGTTGTTGGCTGTTCTGGAGAAGAGGGTAGGCATGAAGATGTATCAGAAAGATGTCTTCTTGAACTTCGCGGGCGGTTTTAGAGTCTCAGATCCAGGACTTGATTTGGCTATTGTCGCTTCGGTTGTCTCTTCGTATTACGATCGTGCCGTAATGGATGGCGTATGTTGTGCTGGTGAGGTTGGCTTGTCGGGCGAGGTGCGTCCTGCGCCACGTACTGAGCAGCGTATCAGCGAGGCAGCGAGGTTGGGTTTTAGGCGTATCATCGTGTCGGGATTCTTGCGTAAGACCATGAAGGTGCCTAAGGGGATAGAGGTCGTATATATAAACAATATAGGCGAGTTGCCACCAGCACTCTTTACCGAGTAGCGTTGTGGTATAGATTTTGGATATAATTCCCTTCAACTGCAGTAGTTGAAGGGAATTATTGTTTTTCAGCGGAATGTAAACGTCTTCACTTCGCGCTGTAATCTCTTGGCGAGGGAGAATCTTAAAATAAATTATATATTATGAAATTGTCGGATTTCGAGAATATAATCTCGGTTGATAGACCTTTGTTGGTCGATTTTTTTGCATCGTGGTGCGGACCATGCAGAGTCATGCAACCCATAGTCAAGGAGTTTGTCGATCGTATGGGTGGCGAGGTGGATTTTTTAGGCGTTGATGTGGATCTGCACGATAGTCAACCACTTGTCGATCACTATCGTGTAATGTCAGTCCCGACTCTCTTGCTATTCCGAAGTGGGCGCATATTGTGGCGTAATAGTGGGGTGATGTCGCTCGAAAAGATGCTGGATGTGGTCCGACAACTGCAACGTACCGAGGTCTATTATTAATAGTCCATGCGCCACTCCATCTCTTCGCGGATGTAATCCGATGCTGGAGAGTCCTCAAGACTTGCTAAAAGCTCCTTGACGGGGGCTTTTAACTCTTGCTGAGCGTATGCACTATCCAACAGAGCCACTACCCCCTGAGCAATGGGGCGTGATGAAGGGAATAGGGCAATGATCTTTGTGATAGAATCCAGACAGCTCTTTAATATATCCGAATTGCTTTTTGCGGCAGCCAAGAGCGCAGCGTAACCCTTAAATTCGTTCTCGCTCATTCCCCATGATTGGAAAATCTTGCCAATCTGAGGATGGTGGCGCAGAATTGTGAATGCCATCTCCTCGGCAATCTCGGAGTTCACTATCCCATCGCCCCAAGTCTCAATCTCTTCGAGGGTTAGCTGATCGCCCTGAGCAATATGCATGGCGGCAAGTTGCAACTCTCGTACTTGCTGCTTAAATAGGTATTGCGCCAAGTCGTTATTCGGCTCTATCTGGCGAGCGATCATGCGTATGGTTGGCAGGCTGACTCCATAGTTCAGTCCATAAGGTTTGCCGTAGCAAAACATTGCATCCGCCACAGCTCCATTCATCTCCTTACGCATTCGGCTCAAGAGAGCGACCATTTTCGATGTGTTGTTCTCCATATCACTCAAAAAAATGGGTTGCCAACCTTCTCAGCAAGCAACCCTATGTAGTTAAAAATCTTCTATCTATCTCTTTAGTGCTCCTGAATTTGCAACATTCACCGTGCGACCCAATTCAAATACAGGCAATGTTGCTACGCACAACTGTTTGTCACCCACCGATGCCACGCAATCGGTCTTAGCCGCAAGGCGTACCTGAAGTGTGGTCTTGTCGCGAGGATCAGCCTCTGCGATGTTTGCTAACTTAGGAGCATCTTTTGCTGTGAGTGTCAATTTTACCACATCACCCTCTGCTGCCGAAGAAGGCAACATGCCCTTCGAAGAGGAGAATTTGGCAATAGGGTATTCTGTCACACCCTCTTCCGCATAGCAAAGAATACGGTTTGTTGTAGTTGTGATAATTTTTTTACCGAAGAATAGCTCCATGAGAGCCTGCTCGCGAGCATCCAATGCTGCCAAAGCATCCTTCAGACTTGCACCAAATACATTCTCACCTGCCTCGCCTGTGATCAAATCGTTGCGGCTCTTGCGGATGTTGAAGATTGCCTGTGCTGCTTGTGCTGCAACTTCTTCGGGAGAGATTGCAGATGCGCTCATAAGATCGGGTGAAACCTTAGCGAACTCATCCGCACTACCCAAATATGATGCAACCTTAGTCTGACTCTTTGCTTTAGGCTGAGCCGAGATCAAGGCTTTGTTGCAGGCAATAGAGAGTTTGATATCCTTAATCGAATAGATTGTCTTCTCAACCAATGATGGACGTACGCCCAAAAGCTTCATGGCGTAGCGTGCATAAGGACCTACGATGGTCTGCTCTGCTTCAACGGTGTAATCTACGGCGATTACTGTCTGAGGATCAGAGATTACGATCTCTCCATTGGCGTTGCTATATGGTCCTACTACGGCTTTCCAAATATCGCTTTGTGCCGTTGCGCTCGAAATCGCAAACAGCGACAGAGCCAAAATTGTAAAAATGCGTTTCATAATTAGTAATTTTTTAATCACTTATCTATCACAAATATACTTCACTTTCGCGAAAAATCAAAAATTTAGATAAAAATCAGCCGTAAGAGCCTTGTATTCTTCGCTGTAAACGTGTCTTCCTCCCTGCTCGATGATGATTTTTTCTTTTTGGGCGAGATCCTTTGGTGGCTCTCTCTTTAGCTCAAGCATGATGCGCCTTGCTCCACTTTCGGGAGTTGACCACACTTCGCAACGCCGCCACGTAAATAACCTTCCGCGCGAAGCCGAAAGCAACAGCTCGCTCTCTGCGGTAGGAAGAATTACTGCAAACAAACCATCATCGGCAAGTAGCCTTAACACTCCCTCGGTCAGCTCCTTGAACGATAAGGAAGCCGTGTGGCGGGCTGTTGTTCGCTGCTTGTCGGGCGAGTGCATCGAGTCGGCGAAGTATGGCGGGTTGGAGATTATCACATCGAATTTCTCTTCTGGGGAATACTCCTGCAAGAGACTTTCGATCACCTCTATACGCTCTGCCCATGGCGATGCTACGGCATTTTCGGTGGCTTGCATGACGCAATCTTTATCTATGTCTATTGCCGTGATTTTGGCTGTGGGATGACGTTGAGCCGCCATTATGGCTATCAATCCACTTCCAGTCCCTATGTCAAGGATCTTTTTGGCGTGTGGCGGAAGTGCTGCCCACGCCCCAAGTAGAGTACCATCGGTGCCGACCTTCATGGCACATCGGCTATGGTCGATATGAAATTGCTTGAATGTAAAACCTCCTCGGCGCATAACCCTACTCCTTTAGAAATCCATCAATGCCAGCCCCAAAAAGTGCAAAGTCATAACGCACAGGATCCTTAGCATCGAAAGTCTTGAGCATGGCGGTGATCTCCACGGTAGCCTTCCAATCGCTCTGTTTGCGTTTGAGCAGCCCCAAAGCGCGTCCCATGTTGCCCGTATGTACGTCTAATGGCAGATAGAGTGCCGACATAGGAATTTTTTGCCACAAACCGAAGTCCACACCTCTCTCATCGCGTCTTACAAACCAACGGATATACATATTCAGACGTTTGCACGCTGCTCCTTTGTCTATCGAAGATAGGTGTTTCTCTGAGTGGGGGTTATGTGGTACGGAGAAAAACTCTTTTCTTAGCGTAGATAGTACTTCAGCAATATCCTGACTCTGCTCATATTGGCTCTCGAAAAACTCGCCCATTCCGCCCCAACGCTGCATGATGTGGCGCATGCCAAGTATAAAATCTGTAAAATCCTGACCGTTGAATGTGCGATGCACATAGCTTTTCAGGTGGCTAAGCTCCTTTTCTGAGGCGTTTAGCACGAAATCCGCAGGAGCATTGTCCATATACTCTATCATGCGGCGTGCGCTTTTGACTATCGCTTTGCGATTGCCCCATGCAATAGCTGCTGCCAAAAATCCTGCGATCTCTTTGTCGTGTCTATCCGTAAACGAGTGAGGAATACTGATTGGGTCGGGCTCGATAAACTCCACTCTATTATATTTGTCGTGCAGATGCTCCAACAGATCTTTGAGTTCTTCTCTCTCCATTTTGGGCTTGGTCTTTATGGGTTTAGGCTTTAATGATCTCTCCATCCTGCATCACGATCTGGCGGTCTGCCATCTTGGCTAACTTCTCGTCATGAGTTACGATGATGGTGGTCTGTCCCAGCTCATCTCTTAGACGGAAGAAGAGCGAGTGAATCTCCTCTCTATTCTTCGAGTCGAGATTGCCCGAAGGCTCATCAGCCAGAAGCAGGGCTGGGCGGTTGATCAAGGCGCGAGCTATCGCCACACGTTGTTGCTCGCCACCCGACAGCGCGCTGGGCTTATGTGTGGTGCGCTCCGAGAGCTGCATCATATCGAGCAGACGCTTTGCCTCCTGCTCCGTTTGGCTTCTATCTCTGCCTGCTATCAACGCTGGAATCATCACATTCTCCAAAGCCGTAAACTCTGGCAGAAGATTGTGGAATTGGAACACAAATCCAATTTTTCGGTTGCGGAAGTCCGACAAAGCATCATCGCCGAGCTTGCCAACCTGCTCCGAGTCAATCGTAAGCGAGCCGCTATCCATTTTGGAGAGTGTGCCGAGAATCTGCAGTAGGGTAGTCTTACCCGCACCGCTTGGTCCTACGATGGATACCACCTCCGAGGGCTTCACCTCCAGCGAAACGCCCTTCAGAACCTCCAGCTCTCCGTAGCTTTTATGTATGTCGTGTGCCTTAATCATATTTACAAAGGTACGAATTAATTCAAAATTCAAAATTCAAAGTTC
>JAFXLG010000052.1 GCA_017531305.1 Alistipes sp. | reverse complement strand
CCTTTATTGATACGCTTTGAGCGTTAAGAAACAATAAAAACGTTAAATCTTCACCTTTTAGAATGCGCCCTTAAAGGTTATGACCATATTTCTGACTTATTACTCGCAAAATATTGAGTAATAACTGGTTGTAAATACAGATCTTGTCAAAAATTAACAGATATTAAAATCCATGAAAATGTTTCAACGATAGGTAAATCTGCATTTGAGGATTGTGCGAGTCTGAAAAGTTTTGATATTCCTAAAAAGTTGAGTAAAATTGAGCCTAATACTTTCTTTGGCTGCGATTTGCGCGAAGTGACTATCCCCGCAAATATCACTTCGTTGGGCAATGGCGCATTTAGTTATAATAAGAACCTTACGAAAGTAAACATTCTAAGCGATAAAATTACTTTTGAAGGATTTGCAATTTTTGGTGGATGCAGTAGTCTTAAAGAATTTAATGGTTACTATACGTCAGAAGATAAGCGTTGTTTGATTGATAATAATGTGATGCACGATTTTGCACCAGCAGGAGTAACCGAATATACGATTCCAAGCAATGTGACAAAAATTGGCGAATGGGCATTTATTGATTGTAATAGATTAGAGAAAATCAATCTCCACGACAAAATCTCAATAATTGGAAGCTATGCCTTTCTAAATTGTTCATTACTGAGTAGTGTAATAATCCCAGAGGGGGTAGTTTCTATCGATGAGGGAGCATTCTATGGTTGCGATCTGGAAAGCGTATATAGCAAATCTAAGACTCCTTATACACTTCGCAATCTTGCGTTTGGTGAATATGATGTTGAAACCGTGATATATGTACCTACAGCATCAGTTGATTCATACAAGGTATATATGGGTTGGTCTAACTACGCTGATAATATTGTTGGTTACGACTTCTAATTAGTAAATAAGTAGGCAATAATCCACAAAGAAAAGAGCATATCTCTCACAATCGAGAGATATGCTCTTTCAGTTTCAGACTCAAAGCCTTCTATTACAAATTCTTGAGCTTGAAGTTTCTCCAAAGCACCTTGATGTTGTTACCATCGTGGATCTGCAACATGATACGACCAGTCTTAGAGCCGATCAACTCATCATTAAGCTCCATCATAGCCTCGCCGTTAAGCCATGTCTGTACCTTGTTACCCTCAACCTTCAGACGCAATGTGTTCCACTCGCCCTCCTTGATGATTGACTCCTTCTCCTCTGGGATCTGCTTCAACCAGCCGCGACCATAAGACTCATATACACCACCTGTATCATAGCCCTTAGGAGCAACCTCGCACTGCCAGCCGTTAACCACGTTGCTCTTGTAACCACCGTGAACAAATGAGTGGAAGAACAAGCCTGAGTTACCGTTAGAACACTGCTTGAACTCTACTGTAAGGTCGAAATCCTTGTAATACTCGCGAGTACCGAGGTAACCATACTGCAAATCAGTACCGTTCTCAGTTACCAAGTTACCCTCCTCGTCAACAGATACGCGCATAGAACCGAAAAGCTCCCAACCTGTAAGATCCTTACCGTTGAAGAGGCTTACTGAACCCTTATCCTTCTTAGGCAACTCCTTGATCTTGATGTTACGGAAAGAAGCTGGGTCGCCATGATCCTGCAAGCAGATTACACCCTCGTGAGCCAAACCGTACTCAGTAGCGTTACCCCACTTACCGCTTGCCTTGCGGGCAAACCAATCGTCAGTGTATGCCTCGAACTCAAGGATCTTCTCGCCATTGAGCCAGTGCTCAACATGACCGTTGTCATAAACGATCTTAGAAGAGTTCCACTTTCCAACAGGGTTGATGTGCATTTTGCTGTAGTCTGGCAAGTGCATAGCGTAATCTACGCCGATTTTCTGCCAATCCTCCAACTTAGCAGGAGCGTTCTTCTCCTCCCAACCCTCAACATCGATCAACTGATACTCAGGACCTGTAACGTAAGGTACAGAGAAACGTGGGTGCTCTACAACGTGGTACAACATACCGCTGTTACCACCTTTTGTAAGCTTCCAGTCCCATACAAGCTCAAAGTTAGCATACTTCTTGTCAGTTACGATGTAGCCTGATGCGTCACCGCCCTCACCTGAAGCCTGGATGCAGCCGTCAACTACAGCCCAACCACCCTTAAGCTCCTTCTCGTTAAAGCTTCTCCAACCGTTGAGTGTCTCACCGTCAAAGAGCAACTGCCAGCCCTCAGCCTCCTCAGCTGCTGTCAGCGTGTTAGGCTTCTGGCATGATGTTGCTGAAGTAGCCACGATAGCTGCTGCAGCAAGAATTGAAATAAGTTTCTTCATGGTTTTTTGTTCTTAAAAAGTTATCCAATATTTAAATTTATATATTTTGCTTTTATCTGATACTCTCCGCCCTGATCTGTAGCCTCGAGAATCAATCCTCTGTACGAGTCCGTTGGTGTAGCTCCCTGCTCAATGTGAGGCAACATCTCGGTGTATTGTACTTGCCATCTGTTTTCATTACTCCAGCACTCAGCCACGCGGGTTTCATAGCCCAAAAACGATTTAGCCTGCTCGCTTGTCACTCTCCACTCCTTTACCCCTTCGCCTTCGATGAAGCAATGTTTGTAGCCGTTGCCCCAATCCTCATACTCCGAGTCGTAGGCTCTGAGCGAAAACTCTCTGTTACAAAGAACTTTATAGGTGTAATCGCCTTTACCTACCTTGTGATATGTTGTATCTACCGTTAGGTGGAGCCAATCTTGCTTGCCATTCATCATTCGCTCGTAGATTACATCCATTTGCGAGTCATTGTAGCTCATCGTATTTTTGGCAATAGCGGACTCCTGCTTAATCGCCACGTGTCCATCGCCATAACCTGTCATCATAGTAAATCCGATCATTGCGACAATGGCAAAAATCCCCAACCACACAACACTTTTATATGATCCTCGTATCATAAAGGTCTGATTTAGCGTACAAAGTTACTAAAGAATTTCCAAATTTCAGCAGGTGTGTCGATATCTTTGTTGCCCCAAGTGTGTTTTCCTCCTTTTATTTCGTATAACCACACCTGACTACGCTTCTTGCCATGTGTGAATTTATGTGCCGTAACAGAGTTTGAATCAGTAGATTTTAGTGGCAATGGGGTAGAGATACTCTCCTTGCAATGGTTGACTTTTCGCCATATTTCGATTGCATCTGGCACGGCGATGTATGCACCCCAACCGCCTTCGTTCTTTAGATCGCCAGTCCACTCCGAGGTGCGATCCTCAGTACCGTGTATCTCAAACAACGGTATAGGGCGAGTAGGGGAGTAACGCTCTGGCATCCACGCCATTGTCAATCCCGCTACTGGTGCTACCGCCTTAAAAACCTTCTGCTCGGCGTATGCCAGCAGATAACACATCTCTCCACCGTTCGACATACCTGTGCAGAATGTGTTTTTACGGCTTAATCCATATTGTTTTTGGAGCTGTCGAGCCAAGTCGCAAAGAAACTGAACATCATCGACCTTCATATCATCTTGGAAAGGGTAGCCCACGTTCCAGCAATTCTTACCTCTTTTATCTTTTGAGCCTTGTGGATAGCAGATCGCTATGCCGTGCTTTTCGGCAAGTTCGTTAAATCCTATGTGGTCGAGGTTGTAGTTTCCGCTGTATCCATGTAGAACGAATATCAGCGGAGCATTTTTCTTCATGCCTTTGGGTAGATAGAGCTTGTACTCACGCATAATTCCCTGATTATGTGTATTAAAGCTCTTATATACTGTCTTTACCCGCACTTCAGCCATTGCCTGATTTGTGTGGCATAGTGCCAATATGAGAGCGAGAATTGCAATTAATCGTTTCATAAATTCTTGCTTATTTAGTTGTTTCTCAGTTCAAAACCCAGTGCCTTCACAGCCTTCTCAACCTCTGCGGCATCCACCTTGCCGACTATTATCGCGCGTTTCTGTTGTAGCTCAATCGTAACTTTTTCTGCGTGGGGTAGAGCCGATAACGCCTTCTCGACATTGGCAGCGCAATGGTTGCATCGCATTCCTTCGATGTGGTAAATCTGTTCATGCTTTGCCTCAGTTCCTGTCTGAGAGTCGCACTTGCCCTCGCATGAGCAGCAGGTTTCGCTATGTTTAGTTCTGAATTTTTGTATCATTGCGTTACCTAATAACGCTATCAATGCAATGGAACACAGCGTGTTAAAGTCAAGCCATGAAGCGTGGTGACATGCCTGCTGCGAAGCAGACATTAGGTGCGAAGTGAACCACTCGCGAGGTAACAAATGATCCATCGCAAGCCCAAATGTCATCGCTCCGAGGATGATTGATGTGATGTAGATTATCAGAGTTTTGCGCCCCATGACCTTGCCTATAACCAACATCGAAGCAAAATTTATCGCAGGTCCAGCCATAAGTAAAACTAATGCCGTTCCGGGACTTAACCCCTTGAGCATCAATGCTACGGCGATAGGAATAGATCCTGTTGCACAGAGATACATAGGGATTGAGAACAGCAATACTATCAGCATGCTGAGTAACGAGTTGTGGCTGAATAATTCAAAGAAACTGTCGGGTACTGCTACTGTGATAATTCCTGCAACTATGAGTCCGAGTATCAACCACTTACCTATATCCTGCATCATCTCCACAAAGCCATACTTCAGAGCTAAAACTATGCGCTCCCAAACCCCTGCAGGACGTTTGTCTGTTGTGTAATTATTGCTGGGGGCTGATGTTATGGTATCATGTTGCAGCAGGTTGACCATTGTGCCGCCAAATAATGCCGTACATATTGCGGCTATCGGGCGTAAAATAGCGTATGGCAAACCCAAAAGTGAGTATGTCGCCATGATCGAATCCACGCCTGTTTGCGGTGTCGCTATCAGGAATGAGACCGTTGCCCCTTTCGATGCTCCCTCTTTACGGAGTGACATCGCTGTCGGGATCACTCCACACGAACACAAGGGTAGGGGAATACCAAACATGGCAGCCAGAAATGTGGATCGAAAATTGCTTTGACTCAGATGCTTATTGTAAAGCGTTGCGGGAATAAATGCGTGCATCAGTCCTGCCAGCAGGAATCCCAGCAGCAGATATGGTGCCATCGAAGTTATCAAGTGTATGATCTGATCCATAATCTCTATTTATATTAAGGTATAAATGACGTAAATTATACAACAAATATACAACTATTTTTTCGTAGAATGTTCCTCCGATCAATTTTGCCACCGAAAAATTATTTTTTAGTAATATATTTACTATATTTGTCATTGGATTGCGAAATACGCTTATGATGGCAAAAATACAACAACGACAGATTCTGATGGTAATATTGCTATTCATTCAGAAAGCTTTGAATGCTTACACGTAATCGTAGAAGATAGAAATGTTAGTCGAGGTCAGATTTTGTTCTGACCTCGTTTCTTTGATAACAAAGACTTAAAGTGTATATATAGTGCTACTTGACATGCTGTTCAATCCTTTTATGTTATAGCTTTTTCGTAAATCCTCAATTTGTGTTACCTCTAATTATATTCCACGCACCATGCGATTTAACATAATATACATATTACATCAAATCGAAAAAATATCCCCTCTTGGGAGTCTTACAAGTGAGGTTTACAAAATTAATGTGTCTATCGAGTGTCAAAAATGCACTAACAATCGTTTTAACAAAAATCCTATCAACTGTTGGCGCGTTGCCGTTTGTTTGATAGGATTCAATATAATTATGTTAAATTCTCCGCGAGGGTTATTTCATCTCATAACTTTCAAATGAGTGATCGTTGTAGAGCAGGATCACACGTTTTACTTTTCGTTGCGAGCCGCCATCTGTCTGCGCGCTCAAAATGGTCGCAACATCTGCTCTTGATTTTGTCTCATTGTTTCTTTCAGTCGTAGAATTTGTCTCCTCGGTTTGATTTGCCGAAAAGGCTGGCGTTTCCGATTTTGATGCATCAAGCAGATCTCCTTTAGTCGCAGTGTTATTCTCTTTGCGATACATCTCTTCGCTATCCAACAGCAACCAATCGGGATTGATATTCGGAAAGCGTCTGAGTATTTTTTGTAGCAGATCGAAGCTCGGTTTGTTTCTTCCAGATATGAGATGCGAAATTCCTGACGGCTGTATTCCCAGCAGTTCTGCAAGTCGACTCGAAGTCAACCCTTCAGATTTCATCAAAATTGGTAATTTTTCGTGCATATTGTTAATTTTTCACAAATATAAATCATTTTTCTTTTGTAAACAAATAAAATGCACAAATGTAAAGCAACGGGAACAATTAACAATGTTTACAATTGTAATTTTGTAAATTATGGTTAAACGCCCTGTTTTGTTTTAATTAAAGTTTAACTTTATTTAATATAGTCTAAAGTGTTGGTCTATTGGTATATAACGTATTTATCATTGCTATATATCGGGTAAATATCCAATTATGATGCAAGATCATTGTTTAACGCGGTTTTAGTGCAGGTAAATTTCGTAAATCACTGATTATATTAGTATTACTATCTATTTGTTTAGGATTTTAACTTATTATTTCTTACCCGAATTTAACCAATTACACACCTTGTCGGACTACCCTACAAATGTAACAATTAACAAATGTAATCATTGTCAACAATTACAAATGTGATAAAACTGTGAATTTACAACTGTAAAACGGATTAAATATGTTGACAATTGTAAAATACCCATCGGAAATTTTCACAAAATTAACCCCTACTCCACTACTTTTATTAAATTTTTATTTGATTACCAGAATTTGCGAACATTATGTTAAATAATATAAAAATAGGATAGTCGTTTTCTCGACCATCCTATTAATTTACAATGAGTTATATGGCTGTTAATAACCCTACTCTACTCTCAATGCCTGTGCGATTTCCTCGAACTCTTCTGGAGTTAAAAGTAGCTTTTCTGCCTTAAAATCGACATCATTTTCGCTATTCATCGGTATTAAATGGATGTGTGCGTGAGCAACTTCAAGTCCAAGAACGATCATTGCCACCTTTTTACAACATGTTTGCTCCTTGATTTTGTGCGCTACCTTTTTAGCAAACAATACCAACCCCGCCAATGTATCATCATCCAAGTCGAAGATATAATCCTCCTCTACTTTTGGTATTACCAATGTGTGTCCCTCTGCAAGAGGATTGATGTCGAGAAATGCGTAGTAACGCTCATCCTCGGCGATTTTATAGCTTGGGATCTCCCCTGCTACGATTCGTGAAAAAATAGTTGCCATCTCTGTATCTGTTTAATTGATTATAATTCCTCGTATTTTGGCTTGAGTATTTCGGAGTATATAACAGCCTTCTCCATACTGAAGTCGTCTAGGATCGCCTTAATTTCATCATTTGAGCCAATTTCACCCTCTTTTATCTTATCCATGTGCTTGTCGGAGGCTTTTGACTTGGCTGAAATAGTTGAAGTAGGCTGCTTTTTGCCTCTTACTACCCTGCTTTGCTGTGGAGCAAGGGGTGTATAGCTTCCCTTGCGCTCATTTGCTAAAGATGTCTGGGTGGAGTGAGTAGGATTTACACTCTGTTTTGGGGTGTTGTTTACGGATTGGGGCGTAGTGACGGGGTCTCCTTCACCAAGAAGCTCTCTTATCTTACGTTCCCATTCTGTTTGAACATCCTGCTCATTTTCGTCTGTTTCGGGCGCAGGCACACCGCTGCGCTTCTCATTTTTGCGTGAAAAGCTCGCGACTACGCCGAATATAAGTAGTATTAGCCAAAAATTGCTCATTATTTGGTGTCGTATTGATCGTTATATCTCTTTATAGCCTCCTCGATGCTAAGTGGCTCATTAACTAAAATTCCGTGCTTGCGTATAAAATCAAATACCCAATCTCGTGTACCGTCAGCGATGGCTTGCTGAGGCTTGCGCATCATGTATAGGTATTTTATCTGAAGCACGACCTTATCAACCCTTAATTGCATCTGTTCATTATCATCAGCCACTGTCTCTTTAGCTTTGGCGAGTATTGCCTGAGCCTCATCGACAAATTCATCGGTATAAAGAGGATTGTGCTGATTAATATATATACCCATTACCGTATCATCTTTGATGAGTGAGTGGCAAAGGTCAAAATATTGCTGGATATAGGGGGCTGCTGCGCCGTAGTAGTTGCTTATAAACTCTCTAACCAGCGCGAATGTGTCCAAATCAGGATTCCACAACAACTTTGCCAGCACCCATGACTTCATATCCGAAAATTCTCCTCCAATGGACTCATACTGAGCCTCCTCCTGGATGCCTATGGCGTTGTATTTCTTGAAAGTCTTGATATTTTCGGCTAATACACCGAAATTTGGGAATGGAGCCAAATATTGGTGGTAATTTACCACGTAATCCCATATAAACAAGTGTGGCGCGATTTTAGACCACTCCTTTATGTCGGTTATAAATGGTTTGTTATGCTCGCACTCCTCCAACGGGTGAGCAAAGCAACACTCGATGCTACATAGGCGGATAACCACGTTCTCGCGCGGAGTTATGCCCTTAGGTGCTTTGCGAGTGTATTGATAAGCGAATGTTCCGATGTACTTGTCAGGGTAAATAGGTTTGATGGCGTCTGCCACTTGATTAACAAACCATACCATTAAACCCGAATGACCGCCGTACTGCTCTTCTATGGCTCTACATTTTTCGCACTGACATGGTAATTGGTTGTCGCTCTGCGACATACTGTAAACCCAATAAAGCGGATTTGCCGCTATTGCACCCTTCATTTTTTCGATACAAATCTTCAAAACATCGGGGTTGCTCAAGCACAATTGTGTGTAAGGTTTGCGCTCGCCGTCACGTAGGCTGAAATACTCTGGATGCTCTTTGAAATATACGTTTGAGGGGATAAATTGCTCAAACGTGTGAGCGTTCCAATATGCTGTCAAACCTCCGTATTCATTCTCTTGGGCTGTCCATACCGAGTTGCATTTATTGTGTGCCAGCCACTCCTTGTGAGGCTCTACGTTGTAATATTGCACAAATCTAAGACCTATGTGTGGAGTCTCGCTATGATTTAACTCCTTGAAACTCCATTTGTTGTGCGGTATGATACGAGTATAATCTTTGGTGTACCATCTTACGCCCAATTCATTTTCCAAAAATGAATATACGCCATACATCGTACCTCGCTCGCTTCCTCCGTATATCCAGATGTTGTCTCCTATGGTGCGGTATGCGTATGACTCATCTTTTTCTTGGGGGCGTTCTACCCCACACGAGGCGGCATATTTCTCATTAAAGCCCACGAATATATGTTTCTGTCCATCCTGAAGTTGGTTGTATCCAATTACGGGGATTGTAACCCCACCGATTTGCTTCAAATAGTCCTGCAACTCATGTGCTGAGGTTTGCTCCGATTGCGATGGGTTTTGACACAAAACGATTACATATTTGCTCTTTCCTTTATTGAAAAGTGTGGAGCAATGAGCTGTTGTTAATCCTATCAAAATCCAAGCGGATATGATAGATATGATGATACGTATGGCTCTGTTCATGTTTATGTCTCAGTTTTAGAGGAATTAAATGTTTTGACGCTTTACGCTCTCCATACCCTTGATTTTGCGCAAACGGTCTTGCAGGTCGTTAAGACTCTCTGCATCACGCACATATAGGCTGAGCGTCCCCTCAAAAATACCATCGTGTGATTGGATGTTGATATGTCGCATGTTGATGCTGAAGTCGTTTGTGACGACATTTGCCAGATCAACCAACAAACCCATGCGGTCGATGCCGACAATCTCGATGCTTACCAACGAAGACTCGGTCTTAAACTGCGACCACTTAATCTCCTCCTTAACGATACACTCACCATGCTGTGATGCCAAACGGTTCAACTCATCGCACGAGGCTTTATGCACGATAATTTGATGTGTGATAGGATCTTTATATCCTACCACCTTGTCTCCAGGTAACGGGTGGCAACACTCGGCAACTGCCAATTGTTCTCTGCTGTCGGGCTGAGGTGTGTTCTCTTTGTGAGTTGTTATTGGATTATCATCCTCATTGTCGTTATCGTTATCCTTGATAAACAAAGTCCAAAACTTCAAGATCTTATTCTTGGAATTGGTCTTGATGATCTTTTCTAAGTTATCGAGCGATACGATGCCTGCACCAATTTTTGTATATAATTCATCCTTACTATTAGAGCCGTATGCTGCTGTCAACTTGCGTATAACTCTATTGTTGGGCGTGATATTGAGTTGTGCGAGTCGCTCCTCGAGCATATCCATACCACGTTGATGGTTATGCTCCTGCTCGCGCTTAAGGAAATTCTTGATCGCCTGCTTAGCTTTCGAAGTTGATACATATTCCAACCACTCCGCCTTTGGCTTTGCCGACTCGGATGTGATAATTTCTACCTGATCGCCACTACTGAGTGTGGTGGTAATAGGCATGATTTTATGGTTAATCTTGGCACCGATGGCTTTGTTGCCGATTTTGGTGTGAACATCGTATGCGAAATCAAGCGCGGTGGCTCCGTATGGCAAACGGCGAGCTTCACCCTTAGGCGTAAATACCGCTATTTCAGAAGTATAGAGCGATAACTTAAAGTTATCCAGGAAGTCAATGGCATTCTGTGTTGGGCTCTCCAAAGCCGTGCGTATCATCTTGAGCCACTTGTCAAATTCATCTTCATCGTGTGAGATTGAAGAGTGCTTGTATTTCCAATGTGCCGCAAAACCTCGCTCGGCGATATCCTCCATGCGCTGAGTGCGTATCTGCACCTCAACCCAGATTCCGTCAGGTCCCATTACTGTAGAGTGCAGAGCCTCGTATCCGTTTGCCTTAGGGATGCTGATCCAGTCACGCAGACGGTCTGGTTTAGGGGTGTAAATATCTGTGATAGAGGAATAAGCCTGCCAACACTGAGTCTTTTCCGAAGGGAATTCCAGAGGCTGGAATACGATGCGGATAGCAAACAAATCGTATATCTCCGAGAATGGGATTTGCTTGCGCACCATCTTGGTCCAGATTGAATATACGCTCTTTATGCGTCCCGAAATCTCATATTTGATGCCGTTGCGATCCAAAGCCTCGATGATAGGAGCATTAAACTTACGGATGTACTCCTCTCGAGCTGCCGATGTCTCGTTGATTTGTCGGGTGATCTCCTCGTACTCCTTTGGGAAACGATACTTCATGCAAAGATCCTCCAACTCGGTCTTAATAGCATAGAGTCCGAGTCTGTATGCCAATGGAGCAAAGAGATATATCGTCTCGCCCGTGATCTTGATCTGCTTGTTTTGGGGCATTGCGCCCAATGTTCGCATATTGTGCAGGCGGTCGGCAATTTTAATGAGAATCACTCTGACATCATCCGAGAGTGTGAGCAAAACCTTGCGGAAATACTCAGCCTGCTTAGATGTGTCGGCATTGAATACTCCCGACATCTTTGTCAGACCATCCACCATCGTGGCGATCTTGTGACCGAAGATATGTTCCATATCTTCCACCGTATAGTCGGTGTCCTCGACCACATCGTGCAACAAAGCAGCTACGACCGACTTGACGCCCAAGCCGATCTCATCTACTACGATTTTAGCTACTGCAATAGGATGCAGGAAGTAAGGCTCTCCCGAACGGCGCCTTACTCCCTGATGTGCCTCTTTTGCGAGGAAGAATGCTCGGTTGATGAGGTTTCGATCTTCTTCGTTCTTGAAAATCTTCTTGCAAGACTCCTTCAACTCATTCCATTTAATCTCTATAAGTTTCTCATCCTCTGCAGTATAATTCATAAGCTACTCCTTTTTAGAGGTCATTGCTTCGCGTAACTTTGTCTCGATCTCATCTCTCAACTCTTCGTTTGTTGAGAGTAACTCCTTTACCGAGTCACGACCTTGTCCGATCTTCTTGTCGCCGTATGAGAACCAAGATCCTGATTTCTTGATAATACCGTAATCAACACCCAAATCGACAATCTCGCCGATCTTTGAGATACCCTCTCCAAACATGATGTCAAACTCGGCACGCTTGAATGGAGGTGCAACCTTGTTCTTTACAACCTTGACCTTTGTACGTGTACCCAACTGCTCCTCGCCATCCTTGATGATAGAGGCGCGGCGGATATCGATGCGCACGCTTGCATAGAACTTTAGGGCGTTACCACCTGTGGTGGTCTCTGGATTGCCATAAACCACGCCAATCTTGTCGCGAAGCTGGTTGATGAAGATACATACGGTCTTGGTCTTAGAGATGCTTGCTGTGAGCTTACGCAAAGCCTGAGACATCAATCTTGCCTGAAGACCCATCTTTGAGTCACCCATCTCACCCTCGATCTCAGCCTTAGGGGTAAGTGCTGCTACCGAGTCGATGACGATGATATCAATTGCGCTTGAGCGAATCAACGAGTCGGCAATCTCCAATGCCTGCTCTCCATTATCAGGCTGCGAGATAAGCAGGTTATCTACATCCACGCCCAACTTCTGAGCATAGAAACTATCGAAAGCGTGCTCAGCATCAATAAATGCTGCGATACCACCAGCCTTCTGAGCCTCTGCGATGGCGTGTATGGCGAGTGTTGTCTTACCAGACGACTCTGGACCATAGATCTCGATTACACGACCTTTGGGATAACCTCCCACGCCCAACGCTACGTCCAATGTGATTGAACCAGTAGGAATTACCGGTACATCGGTTACAGCCTCGCTGCTCATTCTCATGATCGAACCCTTACCGAAGTCCTTTTCGATCTTATCCATCACCGCGCTCAATACCTTGAGCTTGTCGGGATTTACCTGTACTTTTTCTGCCATATCTATTTCTTGTCTAATTCGTTAATAATCTGCTGATAATGTTCAGCTGTCTTTACCTTGTTGAAAATGTGAGTAATTACTCCTTCTTTGTCGATTATGAATGTTGTGCGCACTACTCCCATATATTTTCTGCCGTACATCGACTTCTCTGCCCATACCCCGAAGGCTTCGCAAACCGAATGGTCTGTGTCGGCAAGGAGTGTGAAGTTTAGTTCGTGCTTCGAACAGAAATTCTGGTGCGACTTCTCGCTGTCGGGGCTTACTCCTACTATTTGGTATCCTCTATTAGCCAATTCCGCCTTACCGTCACGCAGACTCTTTGCTTCAAGCGTGCAACCCGATGTGTTATCCTTCGGATAGAAGTATAAAATGGTCGGTTGACCTTTCAGGTTTGCAAGCGAAAATGTTTCGCCCTTTTCGGTACGAGAGGTAAAATCTGGAGCTAAATCCCCTACTTTTAGTGTTGCCATAGATTCATTTTCTGTTAAAGAGCAATAATTACTCAAAGTTAATAACTTTTTTTGCGAAAAACAGACTTTTTGGAACGAAATTTTACACTTTGCCCAAGTTTTATCTCGGCGCAAGTATCTGCTCGAATGTCTGTATGTGTAATCTGAAGCTCTTAGTCCCACATCATCACTGTCTGCACCTGCTCGTTGAACTCCTCTTGTGAAGGGTTTAATCTGCGGGAGCATGCTGGACAACGAATCGGAGACTCGGTCTCCACATAACCCTCACAACCCACGCAACGTGGCATCATTCCAAATGTCTGATCTTGGCTGTACGCAAACTCTGCGCCGCAATGTTTGCATTTGATCTTGTACGCGATTCCCATAGTTTTTAAAGTTTTAGTTGTTTTTACCAATTTCTGTCATGACCTGTTATGTAAGCCAAAATTTCGGCAGCAAGTCCGATAAAACATAAAACTGCAAATAACATATCACAGGTGTTTAATTTGTTTCACGATACAAAGTAACCACCCCTTTGTGTCAACTTGTGACACAAAGTAAAACTTTTTGAAAAAATATGAGATTTTTTGTCTATTTTATGACATTAGACCAATATTTTGCCACGTAATCGGCTAAATATTGCTCCAATTCTGGAGTATCAACGATCTTGATATCATCCATCAATCCTATGACAAAGCGAGCCACTCCAGCATAATTTCTCACTTCGGTTTGCAGTAGCCATCTGTCTTTGCCGATCGGAGTCAAGTAGTTTTCCGAGAGTGGAAACTCCTCCAATATAAGGTTGTGAGCCAAAATTCCAAGCTCCAACTTTACGCTCTTTGGCTCTTTGCCATTCATGCGGAAGATATCTATCTGAGCTTTTTCATGCTCTGCTGCGTGTTGCCATTCCGCATCAAGCACTCTGACTGATTCGATGCGCGAGAGTTTAAATAGCTTGCATGAGCCACTCTCGATGTCGTAGCACCACACTTGCACATAATTGGTGGTAAAGGCAAAAGGCTCCACGTGGCGATCCCTCACCGCGCCACCATGCGCCGAGCGATAACCTACCAGCTCTACCTGACGATGCTCCTCGATTGCCTCGATTAGGGCGTGTACGTTGTTCGAATTGCTGCCTCGCACGATAGTGTCGGCAAGTATTTTATTGTCATAAACGGAGTAGAGCTTGCGTTTAAGGTTCTGCTTCAGCAGGTTTGTGTCATCAATATTTTCTATGGCACGCTTCAAGATCACCGCCTCCTCTTCGGTGAAATGCACCAATTGTGAGATATCCTTGAAGTGAGGAGACTCCTTGTCTAATCGGATATGATTACCACTCTTTTTAATCACGAATCCCGCCTCGCGAAAAGTATCTATATATCGGTATATCGTACGTCTTGACATGCTGAGTCGCTCGGCGATCTCATCTACCGTATATAGTGTGTTTGCGGTGAGAATCTTCATCAGGCGCAACATCCTCTCTATCTTTGGCTGATCCATGTGGTTAATATGAGTTTTGGTTGAGTACAAATATAAAGAATTTGCATGATAATTTTGTCGTTTCTTAGAAAATTGCTTAATTTTATATGATTAAAGAGCTGAAATTTGTACTTTGCTATTGTCCGATGCTTTAAGTCATTCTACATCGCAGACTGGAGTGTGTGATGTTTGGAATCTCTATGGTTAAACGAAAAAATTATTGAAACCTTATATTATGAAAAAAACAGTTATTACACTTTTCTCTTCGCTGGCATTGCTTGCCGCTTGTCAGGTTGAGCCTGCGCCTCAGGCGGAGTTGTTTGTTACCCAAACCACTGAGTCTATCCCCTATCGTATTCCAGCTATTGCTGCGGCTTCAAATGGCGATTTGATTGCTGTTGTGGATTATCGACATAGTCGTAGTGATATCGGTATGGCACCCAATGGACGTATTGATCTACACGCCCGAATCAGTACGGATGAGGGTAATACTTGGGGTGAAATATTCCCTATCGTAGAGGGCAAGGGTGCTGCATCAGAGGATTTTATGCATGTTGGTTTTGGTGATCCATGTATCGTAGCAGACAGAGAGAGTGCCAAAGTTTTGGTGGTGAGTTGTGGTGGAAATGTATCATTCCCAGCAGGTACTCGCCAGAATCATCAGAATATCGCTTGTTTTTATAGCGAGGATTACGGCAAAACATGGTCAGAGCCTGTGGATGTTGCCGAAAGCATCTATTCTCAATTCGATAATTCGCAAGTGGGACCCGTCAGAGCAATGTTTATCGGCTCAGGTAAAATAGTTCAGAGTAATAAGGTTAAACTTGGAGATTATTATCGTCTCTATTGTGCGGCTCTGGTCAAGGATGTAGCTGGTAAGAACGTCAATTTTGTGCTTTATTCAGATGATTTCGGTGGTACATGGTCTGTTTTGGGTGGTGTCGATAAGAGTCCGATCCCGACACATGGTGATGAGCCTAAGGTGGAGGAGCTGCCCGATGGCTCGGTTTTGATTAGTTCGAGAGCTTGGGGTGGACGTCTGTTTAATATCTATACTTTCGCCGATGGCTCGACACGTGATGGTGCATGGGCTGAGATGGCATATTCGGCAAAGGGTAACAATGGAACAAGTGCCGTAGATAATGCATGTAATGGCGAAGTTATGTTGCTGCCTGTGGTGCGTAAGGAGGATGGCAAGAAGTTACATTTGATGCTTCAGTCAGTGCCGCTTGGTCCTGGACGCAGTAATGTTGGTATATATTATAAGGAGTTTGACTTTTCTCAGCCTGTGACTCCTGAGCTTGTCGCTAAGGACTGGGACGGATGTTATCAGGCTACAAAGTTGGGCTCAGCCTACTCTACAATGTGCCTTCAGAAGAATAAAACGATTGGTTTCCTCTTCGAGGAGGAGACTCATTGCAATACATCGGGCGGTGGTTATACTATTGTATATCAAAACTATACTATCGAACAGCTTACTGCCGACAAATATAAATATCGCAAGTGGTAAGCCTTTGTCCGTTAAATGAGAAAAATCCCGAAGTTCTGTATAGAGCTTCGGGATTTTCTTATTTGTTCGATGTGATTAGCTTTTCTAACTCCTCGATCTGATTCTTGAATACCTTGTCGGTCTCAATCATGTTGGTCACAGCCTTGCATGAGTGGAGTACCGTAGCGTGGTTTCTACCTCCGATTGCTGCTCCGATAGCTGCCAATGGCGATTTGGTGTGTTGCTTAGCCAAATACATTGCTATCTGTCGAGCCTGAGCCACCTCGCGAGTACGTTTACTTGAGTTGAAGTTCTGCTCATCTATCTCAAAGTATTCGCATACGATCTGAGTGATGCGGCTGATCGAGATCTCCTTTTGAGTCATATGAACATATGCTTTCAATACCTCTTTAGCCAGCGATGTAGATACTCTGCGATTGAGGAACGATGCGTTTGCTTTGAGTGAAAGCAATGCACCCTCTATCTCGCGGATATTTGCAGAGATATTGTCTGCCAGATATACCACGACATCCTCAGTGATTGGAATACCCATGCTTTCAGCCTTGGAACGGATGATCTTGAGCTTGGTCTGGTAGTCTGGAGTATCTATCTTGGCAGAGAGTCCCCACTTAAAACGAGTGAGCAGACGCTCCTCAATATCCTTCAACTCTACGGGTGGCTTATCCGAAGTCATAATAATCTGCTTACCCGCAAGCTGAAGGTGGTTGAAGATGTTGAAGAAGGCGTTTTGTGTACCTGCCTTGCCTGCAATCTCCTGTATATCATCAATGATCAATACATCCACCTTTTGGTAGAAACGTATGAAATCGTTGATCTCGTGATTTTTGTATGCAGTCTGGAACTGCGCTTGGAACTTGTTTGTAGAGACATACAACACCTGAAGCTCTGGATGACGCTCTCTTACCTCATGACCGATAGCCTGCACGATGTGGGTTTTGCCCAATCCCGAAGCTCCATATATATATAAAGGGTTAAATGGAGTTGTACCAGGGCTCAGAGCTACAGTCTTACCTGCCGAACGCGCCAAACGGTTGCACTCTCCTTCGATATGAGTCGAGAAGGTGTATTTTGCGTTGAGCTGCGGATCAATTGCCAGACGGCGAGGAATCCCTGGGATGGCAAATGGGTTAAGTGGCAGATTCTGAGTGTCAGATGCTGGTGAGAACTGTGGTGCAGGTGTAGCTGCGGCATTGGCTGGCAGAGGGGTCTTCTCTTCGCTGCTTGGGATAGCATAGAAAAGACGTGTCTGCTGACCGTAGAATTGCATGATCACCTGCGAGAAGATCTTACGATGGTTCTCTTCGATGTGCTTGACATAACTCTCGTTGGGCACCTTCAAACGCAAGTTTGTACCATCAAACGCTAAAGGTCTGATAGGTGCAAACCACTTAGAGTACTCCTCGTGTGAGGTTTGCTCCTTGATGCGGTTCAAGCAAGTCTGCCATACTTCTATATATGTATGAGAGTTAGCCATTATTCTCTATAAACAGTTCTTAGTTTCTAATAATTTATTTATCTTTGGAGCGAGTTTTGCCCATGAGTCTGTTTATAAGTAGAATTTATATAACGTAAATAGCGGTATCGGCTTTTGCGCGCCCCCTCCCTGCTATTCGGTCTTTCGCCTTATATACAAACTCATCTTTTGAAGGATTGGTAACGTCTTGTCACCCCTCCCGCCTTTCGGCTTCTCGCTTGTCTTAGATTGTTTGTTCTTTGACAATGCAAAGTTGTGAATAAATTATTTAAAATAATTCTCTTTTGCGCTTGTTTTTTATCTTTTTTTATATATAGAAAAACAACACTTTTTTTAGAGCGATTTTTTAACTTGCTGATATTGAATAATTGAAAAAAAAATTGTACTTTTGTCTATCAGAATTTTGAGTGTATGTAAATAATATCAATAATTAAAACTTATAGCATTATGGCAAACGAATTAGATCAGATTGTTTTATCCAAGGCGCAGCAGTGGCTTGACGGAGATTACGATGAGGCTACCAAAAATCAGGTTAAATACCTGATGGATAACGACATGAAGGAGCTTACCGAGAGCTTCTACAAGGATTTGGAGTTTGGTACAGGCGGTTTGCGTGGTATCATGGGAGTTGGTACTAACCGCATGAATATCTATACAGTAGGTACTGCTACTCAAGGTTTAGCTAATTATTTGAAGAAGAACTTTGCTGGCGAGAAGGTGAAGGTTGCTGTGGCACACGATAGCCGCAATAATTCGCGTATGTTTGCCGAGCGTGTGGCAGATATCTTTGCATCGAACGATTTTGAAGTTTATCTCTTCGACTCGTTGCGCCCTACACCCGAGATGAGCTTCGCTATCCGCGAGCTTAAACTCCACTCGGGAGTTGTGATCACAGCTTCGCATAATCCAAAGGAGTATAACGGTTATAAGGCATATTGGACCGATGGATCGCAGGTAACATCTCCACACGATGTAAATATCATCGAGGAGGTTGGTAAGATTACCGACAATTCTCAGGTCTTGACAGGTCAGAATGCTGAAAATATCATTATCTTGGGTGAGGAGTTCGATAAACTCTATCTTGAGCGCATCAAGAAGGATATCCAGCTCTCGCCTGAGTCTGTTGCCAAGTTCCACGATATGAAGATTGTCTATACCCCACTTCATGGTGCTGGTGTACGCTTGGTTCCTGAGTCGCTTAAGAACTTCGGTTTTACCAATTTATATGTAGTGCCTGAGCAGGCTGTAATCGATGGAAACTTCCCTACCGTTGAGTCTCCAAACCCTGAGGAGCGCAAGACTATGGCTATGGCTATGGAGCTTGGTCGTGAGCAGAATGCCGATTTAGTGTTGGCTACCGATCCTGATTCAGACCGTATCGGTGTTGCGTTGCGTAATGGTGCGGGCGAGTATGTGTTGCTGAATGGTAACCAGACTTTGGCTCTGCTTCTTAGCTATCAGCTTACTCGTTGGGCAGAGCGTGGCGAGTTGGACGGCAATCAGTATGTTGTTAAGACTATCGTTACCTCTACCATGGCAAACACCGTTGCCGAGCATTTCGGTGTTAAGTGCTACGACTGCTTGACAGGCTTCAAGTATATTGCTAAGATCATCCGCGAGAATGAGGGCAAGGCTAAGTATATCGGTGGTGGCGAGGAGAGCTTCGGCTATCTTGCTGGTGACTATGTACGCGATAAGGATGCTGTGTCGGCTTGTGCTTTGGCTGCTGAGGCTGCTGCATGGGCTAAGGATACTATGGGACTTACGCTCTATGAGTGGTTGCAGGAGTTGTACGTAAAGTATGGTTTCTTCCGCGAGTCTTTGGTATCGGTTGTTCGTAAGGGCAAGGAGGGTGCCGAGGAGATCCAGAAGATGATGGTTGACTTCCGCGAGAACCCACCTAAGGCTTTGGCAGGATCGGATGTTGTTTTGGTTCGTGACTTTAAGTCGTTGGAGGAGAAGAACTTGCTTTCGGGCGAGGTCGTGAAGATTGATCAGGACTCAAGCAATGTGCTTCAGTGGGTAACTGCCGATGGTACTATCGTGTCGGTTCGTCCATCGGGTACTGAGCCTAAGATCAAGTTCTACTTCGGTGTTAAGGAGCCTTTGGCTAAGGTTGAGGATTACGATCAGGTTCTTGCTAAGCTCGATAACAAGATTGAGACTATTAAGCAGGATCTGAAGTTGGTATAAGACTACCCTTTCTCTAATTTTGAGCGTACTCCCTGCGTGAGAGTACGCTCTTTTTTTGTGTGCTACCCTCTTTTTACTAAATACTTGTATTTAGTAATTTTTTTTGCTGAGAAATAAACTAAAGATTTAGTTGTAAAACTAATAATTTAGTTATATATTTGCACTACCGATATCAACTAAAACCTTAGTTGATCGAGTAAAACAGAATTATAAATATAAAACAAAAAGATAAAATGGTAGAGAAATTAAAGACGAAGACACAGGAGTTGACCAAAGCCGAGTTGGAGATTATGCAGATTCTTTGGACAATTGAGCGCGGTTTCGTAAATGATGTTTTGGCAGAACTACCCGACCCTAAACCTGCCTACAATACCGTTTCGACCATCGTTAGAATCCTCGAAAAGAAGGGTTTTGTGGCGCATCGCTCTTATGGTAAGAGCCATGAATACTATCCTCTGGTCGATCGTAATAGCTATACACAAAGCTTTATGGTTAGCGTCTTGGATAACTTCTTCGGAGGCTCGGCGTCACAGATGGTATCTTTTCTCTCTTCCAACCGTTCTATCTCGTTGGAGGAGACTGCCGAAATTATCGAAATGTTAAACAAGGAGAAATAGTATGGAGTATCTATTTTATATATTGGAATCCATCCTCTGTTGCGGACTCTTCTATGCTCTCTATAAGCTATTTATCGAGGGGCGCGTGGCGCATCGCTTTTCGGCATGGTATATTATCCTGACGGCTTTGTTGGGCTTGATTATCCCTGCTTTGGAGATCCCACTCTACCCTGCCCAAAACGCGCCTGAGGTTAGTTCCGCGACTCAGATTTTAACTGAGCCTGCCATGGGGTTTCCGATCGATGCAGCACCGCAAACTACCCTTTCGGCTGTTGTAGAGAGTGAGGCTCAGCCTACGGAGATCGACTATACTATAATTCTTTTGGCGTTATACGGAATTATTGTGTTGCTCAATCTCTTGCGTCTGGCGTGGAATTGGTATCAAGTGCATAAAATCTATCGCTCATCTCGTTTGGAGCGTTTCCGCAGTTATACCCTTGCGATAAGCGATCAGATTCGTGAGCCGTTCTCGTTTGGACGTACGGTCTATATTAATTCTCAGTTGCAAGGCTCTGAACGCGACCAAGTTCTTAGCCATGAACTAAGTCATATCTTCCATCATCACACATTGGAACGTGTTGCGCTTGAAATTACGCGTTCTCTGTGTTGGGTAAATCCTTTTATGTGGCTCTATTGCTCTTCGCTGAGCGAAGTGCATGAGTGGGAGGCGGATAAAGATGTGCTAAGCGCAGGTTATGATATCACAGAATATAGAAAAATCATATTTCGTCAGCTCTTTGGTTATAATCCGGATATAGCCTGTGGGTTGCACAATCACAAAACTAAAAAACGATTTATTATGATGACCAAAACTTTCAAAGGGAGATCCTCTCTGCTGCGCCTATGTGCCGCACTCCCACTTTTTGCTGCAATGATTTTTGCTTTTGGAGCGACAGCTAAGAATCCTACCCCTTCAACAGTTGAACAAACTCCAGCTCCTGACGCTATTGAACAGCAGTCTGATAAAGACCAGTCAACTGTTTATATCTCTGCAGATGGAAAAATTATGTTGAATGGCAAGATCGTGGATATTAAAGATTTACAAGCCATGCTTGCTAAGTGGCGAGAGCAAGCAGGTGCATCTGCTGTATTGACAATTAAAGCCGATAATGAAGCAAAGGTTGGGATTCTTCAAGATGTGAAATATGCGGCTCGCGAGGCAAAAGTATTTAGAATACAATTTGACTCTTCGCCAAAAGAGATTTTAGAGGTATTGCCACCGATAGATGTTAAAGCGGAAAAGATTAATGTGATCTCTGATGCGAAAATTGCAGAACATAATCTACTTCCTGTATTTATGAATTCTCAGGGTCAAATATGGACTGGATATCCTGATGGAAAAGAGGGTGTATTGGAGATTGAAAAGCTAAGGGGAATTGTCAAGCAATTTATTGATAATTCAGAACATGTGGACGGTAAACGCCAGGTGAAAAACCCTCATTATTCTGATTTTACGTGGCAGACCATTAAGCGTAATAATGGTGAAGTACATTATCCAGTAAGCAATGGAGTTGTGTCTATTGTAACGACTCGTGAAACACGTTGTGGTGCATATTTGCAAATGCTCTCTGAAATACATGCTGCTTTTGATGAATTACGAGAAGAGTTGGCGCAGCGTTCGTTTAAACAACCGTTTGCATCGCTTGAAGATTTCGAGAAGAAGTATATTATGCAGGCTATACCTATCAAGATTAGTCTTCAGGATACTTATATTAGGAAATAAATTAACAGAAACTATTTAATACTCAAGAGCCTGTCATTTTTTGATAGACAGGCTCTTGAGTTTACTTAACTCTGATTAGATTTATTCCATCTCTGAGTGGGAGGATTACGCTCTCTACCCTATCATCTTCGACTACCATGCGGTTGAACTCGATGAGAGCTTTGGTATGTAGGTCGTTGTGGTGTACCTCTTCAACGACCTTGCCGTACCATAATATATTGTCTGCCAAGAGTATGGAGCCACTATGCACCAACCCCTGATCCATCAGCATATTATAATAGGCGGGATACTCTCGCTTGTCACCATCTATAAAGACCATATCCCACTGCTTGCCCAGACGTGGAGCTATCTCCAGAGCCGAGCCGATGTGTTGATGGATCTTGTGCCCATGCGCTGAGCGAGCGAAAAACGATTGCGCTATTGACTCCAACTCATCATCCACCTCGCAGGTGTCAATCACAGCCCCTTCTTCCAGTCCTGCCGCCATGCAGAGTGCCGAATAACCCGTAAACGTGCCGATCTCAAGGATGTTTTTGGGGCGGTACATCTTGACCAAAAGCTCCAAAAACTTTCCCTGAATATGTCCCGAAATCATGCGAGGATTGATCACTCTGAGATGTGTCTCGCGATCCAGCTCCTTCAAAAGCTCCGCTTCAGCGGACGAGTTATCGTGTATATATCGTTCTAAAGCATCCATATCATTAAATCTGTGCGGTTTATTGATAAATCAGCGTTGAGGTCTTGGCGAAGATCTCCTCTGCCACCTCTGTAATTTGGTCGGCTGTTACGCCCATCACCTTTTTATAGACCTCTTCCATAGTGTCGATTTCATTGTGTACCAGAAAACTTTTGCCTGCGCCAAGCATATAACCCTCGTTGTTCTCCATCGAGATTGCCATCTGTGCCAGAAACTGACGTTTGGTCTGTGATAACTGACGTGTCGAAAGTCTCTTTGTGCGGATCGAAAATAACTCTTTGTCGATCAGTTCTCTACATTGCTCGGCGTTGTTGTGGTCCGAACTGAAGTAGATCGCCACAGCACCACAATCGTTATAAGGCGTATATACCGCTTCGGTATTGTACGACAAGCCGTTTTTCTCTCTCAGGACGATATTCAGACGCGAGTTTGCCGATGGTCCACCCAAGAAGTTGACCAGCAGCGAGAGTGGTAGTCGCTTCTCGGCATTGATGTCGTATGCGCGGCTGCCCACTATGCAATGAGTCTGGTGGGTGTGTTTGTTTATGATCTTCTCAAATGGCGATATATTGCACGGCGTTGAGCGCGAAAAAGCTCTTTTTGCGGTCTGCCTGTCGCCTAAATATCGGCAAACGATGCTCTCTACGCTCTTCACCGAGAGGTTTCCTATCGAGGAGAATACCATCTGGTCGGTAGTGTGTGTGCGCTCCACAAAACGGCGTATGGAATCACCATTGTGACGTGCCAGATCGACCTTTCGCCCCAAAATGTTATGACCGAGTTCGGAGCCTTCGAAAATCAAATCCTCGAACGAGTCGAAAATCATATCGGCGGGCGAATCTTTGTAGGTATTGATCTCATCTATGATCACCTCGCGCTCCTTCTGCAATTCGTGTTCGGGGAATGTGGAGTTGAATGCCACATCGGCAATTAACTCCACCGCCTTGGAGAAATCCGCTTTAAGCGTTGTGGCGTGTATGGTGGTATCCTCTTTGGTGGTGTACGCGTTTAGCTCTCCTCCCCTATTCTCCAAGCGACAATTTACCTGAAAAGCCTTGCGGTGGGTTGTGCCCTTGAATATGGCGTGTTCGGTAAAGTGTGCTAATCCGTACTCATTGGCTTGCTCATCGCGCGTACCTGCGTTGATCACAAGTGCACAATGCGTAATACCGCTTTTTACTCGGCGGTGTATGCCTTTGATGCCGTTGGGTAGGATGTATGTATAGTATTCTTGATTCATCTTTAGTTTGGGTTACAACCCTATCTTTTATTATGCTCCTTGAGGAAACGACCTGTATAACCTTTTTGGCACTGCTCCAAATCTTGTGGTGTACCCTCAAATACGATCTCACCACCCTCATCTCCAGCTTCTGGACCCAAATCGATAACCCAATCGGCACACTTTATAACATCCATGTTATGCTCCACGATGACTATCGTGTGACCATTCTCTATCAAGGCGTTAAATGCCTTAAGCAGACGATTTATGTCGTGGAAGTGCAGACCTGTGGTCGGCTCGTCAAATATGAATAATATCTTATTTCGGTCACTCTCCTTTGCAAGGAACGAGGCTAATTTTACGCGCTGGCTCTCTCCGCCCGAGAGTGTCGAAGATGATTGTCCCAGACGGATATATCCCAATCCAACATCTTGCAGTGGTTGCAGACGCTCAGCAATACGGCGGCAAGTTGGATTACTTTTATCTTCAGAGAAGAACTCGATAGCCTCATCCACGCTCATCTCCAGTGTGTCGTAGATGCTCTTGCCTCGGTATTTTATCTCCAAGACCTCATCTTTGAATCTCTTGCCATGACACGCCTCGCAGACCAACTCAACATCAGCCATAAACTGCATGCTGACCTTAATGATTCCTTCGCCCTGACACTCTTCACAACGACCTCCAGCCACGTTGAACGAGAATGAAGCCGCAGTGAGTCCTGTATGTATTGCCTGAGGTTGCTCGGCATAAAGTTTACGGATCTCATCATACGCCTTTAGGTATGTGACAGGATTGGAACGCGATGACTTGCCGATAGGATTCTGATCCACGATCTCAACCGCAGTAATCATCTTTACATCACCCTCCAAGGAGCTGAATTCTCCAGGTTTATCTCCCGTCTCTGCCAACTCTCGGTGCAGGGCTGGGTATAAGATTCCCTTAGCCAACGATGATTTTCCACTACCGCTGACACCTGTTATACAGGTCATTACGCCGAGTGGAATTTTGACATCGATGTTTTTGAGGTTATTTTCTCTTGCTCCCTTTATGGTTATAGCATTGCTCCATCCTCGTGCAGTTGCAGGAAGCTCGATGCTTCGGCGGTGGGTTAAGTAATCTGCTGTAAGGCTGTTTTCGGCAAGGCATAAATCCTCGATCTTACCGCAGAAAACAATCTCTCCACCCTTCTCGCCTGCTCGTGGTCCTACATCTACTATATGGTCGGCAGCGCGGATAATCTCCTCCTCATGCTCCACTACTATTACCGTATTCTTCAGATCGCGAAGCTGCTTCAAGGTCTTGATTAGCAGATGTGTATCTCTCGGATGCAGACCTATGCTCGGCTCATCCAATATATATAACGATCCCACAAGACTACTACCCAGCGAGGTGGAGAGGTTGATACGCTGACTCTCGCCACCCGAAAGAGTCGATGAAAGTCTGTCAAGCGTAAGATACGCCAAACCCACGTCCGAAAGATATTGCAAGCGATTGCGTATCTCCATCAGAATTCTCGTTGCGCTCTTCTTGTCGTATTCATCCAACTCAAAATTAGAGAAGAACTCAAGTAGCTCCTTGACGCTCATCTTCACTATCTGAGCTATATTCTTCCCGCCAACCTTGACATATAGAGCCTCTTTCTTCAGGCGACTGCCTCCACAATCGGGACATGTTGTCTTGCCTGTATATCGGGCTTTCATTACTCGGAACTGTATCTTGCGGCGTTCGCTGTCGATGTATTGGAAAAACTCATTCAATCCGTGGAAATACTCGTTTCCACGCCATAACAGGAGCTTCTGTTCCTCGCTTAGTTTGTAATATGGCTCATGTATTGGGAAGTCGAAAAGATATGCATTGTTGACGAGTTGCTCTTTCCATTTTTTCATGGTTGCACCACGCCAACAAGCCACAGCATCTTCATATATAGTCTTACTCTTGTCTGGAATCACCAGATCCTCATCTATGCCTACTATTTTACCATAACCCTCGCATGTGGGGCATGCTCCAATAGGATTGTTGAAGCTGAAGAGATGCTCGGTCGGTTGCTCGAACTCAATGCCGTCAGCCTCAAAACGAGAAGAGAACTCTCTGTTTTGTCCATCGATTATGATCTGACATATTCCATTGCCATAGCTGTAAGCGCGAGATACAGAATCCCTTAGTCTAAGCAAAGTTTCATCATCATCGGCTCCGCGCAAACGATCCACCACGAGTCGGATATCATCAGCCTGTGTATGTTCGGTAATCGTAGGCATGAACTCCTCAAAAGTGATAGCACTCTCGTTTACCCATAGACGCATAAAACCATCTGAGAGCAACTCCAGCAAGCGGTCAATTAATCCTTGCCCGTTTTTCAGACCTATTGCGCAGGTGATAATCACGCGTTTATGCAACCCGTTTTCTGTGATGTAATTTACCACATCATCCACTCCATAGCAACGAACTTCATTGCCAGATATGGGTGAAAAGGTATGACCTATGCGGGCAAAGAGCAATTTCAGGTAGTCATATATCTCGGTTGAGGTACCCACCGTAGAACGAGGGTTGCGGGTATTAACCTTTTGCTCGATGGCGATGGCGGGAGCTATGCCTGCAATGAAATCTACATCGGGTTTACCCACACGCCCCAAAAATTGGCGCGCATACGAAGAGAGGCTCTCCACATATCTGCGTTGACCTTCGGCAAATATGGTGTCGAAGGCAAGTGTTGACTTGCCCGATCCCGAAAGTCCTGTTACCACTGTGAGTGTGTTGTGAGGGATCTCTACATCCACATTCTTCAGGTTATGGACTCTCGCCCCTTTGATGTATATGGTTTTACCCTTTGTCATTTCGTTTTGAAAAACTCTTTACTGCTGCTCAATAATATCAATTATAGCTCCTTCGACCTTTCTGAGCTTGCCGATAACCAATTCCGCCTTGCTGTTGCGTATGGATAGGGTCATCGAACATAGATTATCGAATATCTGCTCCACGATAGTTGGTTGTTCATCCTTTATGATGCGCATCACATCGTTCATCACAACGTACGAGAACTCCACCTTTACCGTGGTATCTACCGTACGCTCTACCACCTTCGCCTCATCCAAAACAGCTGCTGCCGACTCTTTGTATGCCGCGATCAATCCTGGGACACCCAATTTAGTGCCTCCGAAATATCTTACAACGACAATCAGACAATTGGTTATTTCACGCGAAAGCAGCTGACCTAAAATAGGCTTACCTGCGGTGCTCGATGGCTCACCGTCATCGTTGGCGCGGAATCTTTCGCCAAAAGGACCGAGCCTCCAAGCGTAGCAATGATGCGTAGCATCGTAGTAACGCTTACGCAGAATCTCCAAATGAGCCGCAATCTCCTCTTCGCTCTCCACATGAAAAGCGTAACAAAGGAACTTGCTGCTCTTCTCCTTGAAGATTGCTTCGGCATCAGACTCGATGGTCAGATAGCTGTCTTTGATCTCTTCCACGCCCTCGCGATTCTTTATTTAACCTTGTTGAATAGTCTGTTCCAACGAATATTGGTTGGGAAGCTACCTCTTTGGTCGAGCGACATCCATATAAACGAAGCCTTACCCACGATATGATCCTCTGGTACAAATCCCCAATAACGAGAATCTGCCGAGTTGTGGCGATTGTCACCCATCATCCAGAAATAATCCATCTTGAAGGTGTAGCTCGATGTCTTCTCTCCGTTGATATAGATCTCGCCATTCTTTAGCTCCAGATCATTACCCTCATATACATCAATAATGCGCTCATAAAGAGGGAGATTCTCCTCAGTTAGCGAGATTGTTGCACCCTTCTGTGGAATCCAGAGTGGACCGAAATTGTCGGCAGTCCAATTATATTTAGGATTGTGAGGGAATGACTCATCTGTGGCGATAAAACGCTTCACACTCTTTACGCTCTTCATCTTGAGCAGACGCTCCACCATCTGATCGGTCAGTGGCGAGAAATAGTGGTTGCCACTACCCGAGAGCTCGGTGATTCCCAGCTCATCTATGGTGTATTGGGTGAGTGGCTCGCTTGTGATTATGGTGTAGCAATACTGTTTCTCGGCAACCTTTTCCTGTGGTTTGCCGTTGACAAATAGCTCTCCTTCGACAATGCGGATAGAGTCTCCTGGCAGAGCTACACATCGTTTGATGTAATTCTCGCGCTTATCTACAGGACGGGAAACAATGGTGTAATCCTTCTCCAACTGCTCTCTACCCTTCTTTTCGCCATATTGGCTCTGGTAGTCTCTCAGTACATCGTAGTATGTTGCAGCCTGATTCTCCACCAGAACTGTATCTCCTGCTGGAAAATTAAATACCACAACATCGTTGCGCTCAATTTTGCGGAGTCCCTTCAATCGCTGATATGGTCGCTGTATAATCTCAGAGAATGATTTTTTGGTCTGAGAAAAAGGCATTGTGTGGTGAACAAATGGAAATGCCACAGGAGTATTGGGCATCTGTGGTCCATAAGTAACCTTGCTTACATAGAGATAATCTCCTACCAGAAGGCTCTTTTCCATTGATGAAGATGGAATTACATACATCTGGAAGAAGAAGATGTGAATCAACGAAGCCACCACCGTAGCAAATACAATGGCGTTAGCCCACTCATATATGTTTCTGTAAAGCGAACTCTTCTCGCACAACTTCTCGTTCTTGCTCCATACATATCGATAAAAATACTTCGATATGTAGAGGTCGTATATTATGATGATTCCAGGCAATAACCACAGATTCCCTGTCCACACCACGAACCACAAAACATATATAATGCTGGCAATAGAGAACTTGACCCACTTGTTGGCAAGTACTTCTCTTATTTTGCTCACATATTTGTTTTTCTTGATTTGTTCTGTCAGCTTCATCCTTTCAAGGTTTTATGCTATTGTTTATTCTTGGTCTTAAAATCTAACGATTTTTTAGGCTTTTTATTTCGTTTTGCACTAAAACAGATCGTCCATCGTATATACCCCCTTCTTGCCACACAGGAACTCTGCTGCTACCACAGCACCCAATGCCAACGTACGGCGATTTTTGATCGAGTGGCTGATCTGAAGTACATCATCCTCCGAAGTGTATGTCACGCTATGATCTCCAGGAGTCATACCCACGCGGTAAGATGTGATGCCGATCTTATCCTGATCCGATGTAGGCTCATTTACCCACTCCTTTTTGGCATCAATACGCTCGATAATATCTTCAGCCAAAGTGACAGCCGTGCCACTTGGCGAATCCTTCTTCTCGGTGTGATGAGTCTCCTCTATGGCGACATTGTATCCCGAAACACGACTCATCAATCGTGCTAATTCGCGATTGAGACGGAACATAAGATTTACTCCTAACGAGTAATTCGATGCGTAGAACATCGCTCCACCCTTCTCTTTGCAAAGCTCCTTTAACTCTTGCAGGCGCGATGTCCAACCCGTAGTACCACTTACTACGGCAGCTCCGCACTCCAAACATTTGCGTATATTGTCATACGCTGTCGAAGGTGTGGTAAACTCTATGGCTACATCCACTTGGCTTAGGTTCTCGGCGTTGAGATCCTCAGCATTGTTAATATCAATTATCAGAGCCACTTGGTGACCTCTCTCTGCAAGTATTTTTTCTATCTCTCGACCCATCTTTCCGTAGCCGATGATCGCTGCTTTCATGTTCTCTAAAGTTTAAAGTTTTTATAACCCACAAATATACAAAGAACTCGCGAGAAAAAGGCAGGAAATTGGGAAATAATGCAATTCGTTGGTAGATTGTTTAATACGCAACGGGCTTACGTGGTTGTAATGCGGTCTCGAAAGACCGTATATAGATGAGTTAAGATATAGATTTGCTACTAATCCGTTGCCTTTTTTGAGGGCAAAAATCGGTCAGAAAATCGGTTCTTAATCTCCATCGGCATCCCAATAACCGCCTCAAAGAACGCGTGTTTTCCAATCTTTGCTATGACAAAGGTAAGCATTTTTTCTTGAAGTGAGAAAAAATATAGGCTCAGATATTGGGGCATAGTACTTTATTCTATATTCCGCTATATTATTCATGCCTTTCATTTGCTCTATATACTTTAATTTTGCAACCAAAGTAAAGAGTTATG
>JAFXLG010000051.1 GCA_017531305.1 Alistipes sp. | reverse complement strand
TTGCTAAGGCTGCAACTGCTTCAGCAAAGAAGGTGTTGGCTGAGAACCTCCGCCAGCGCGCTCACAAGGATGCTAAGATCTTGGCTGACGCTCAGGCTTTGGCTGAGAAGATCGCTAACTTGCCTTTGACTATCACAGTTAAGGCTGAGGAGGGTAAGATCTTTGGTGCTGTAACTTCAGCAGACGTTGCTGAGGCTTTGGCAGCTAAGGAGATCGTTGTAGACCGCAAGGCTATCGCAGTTGACTCTATCAAGACTGTTGGTGAGTACACTGCAACTGTTAAGCTTCACCGCGAGGTTAAGGCTACAGTAGCTTTGTCAGTTGTAGCTGAGGAGTAATCCTTTAGCCGAGAGGCTGAGGGTTAATCTTTTAGCTGAGGGGCTGAGGTAATCTTTTGGCTGTGGGGCTGAGAAGTAATTTTTAGCTTAGGAGTTGAAGGGTTAATTATTAGCAAGTAACTCTTTTAAAGAGAACAGATAGACAGATTCCCAAACGGGGATCTGTCTTTTTTATTTTTACAGATTACGTTAGCCACAGAGAATTTTTAAGGCATATATACCCTACACCGTAGCCATTATAGATTCCAACCCCGCTCATAGGCTCGGTGCAATGATATGGAACATACATATCGTGGAATTCTCTTGAACAACGATAACATAACTACATAAAACAGGCGTTACACCTACGGTAAAATGATGTTAATAATATATATTTTGAGGTCTGCATTTTTTTATCTAAATTTGTAAAAATATAATATACAATGAGCGATAAAAAACGTACCGAGATAGCCGAGTTGGGCGAATTTGGATTGATTGATGAGTTGACTAAAGGTTTGGCACCTCAGAATAAGCGAACTTTGAAAGGCGTTGGAGATGATGCCGCGGTAATTGCTGCTGGACGCGATGATGCAGTAGTGATCTCGACAGATAGTCTGCTGGAGGGTGTTGACTTCGATCTTACTTATTTCCCGCTGAAACATCTTGGCTATAAGGCAGTAACGGTTGGTGTAAGCGACATTCTGGCAATGAATGCCATGCCAGAGCAGATTATGATTTCGTTGGGTATTTCGTCTAAACTCCCCGTAGAAGCATTGAAAGATCTCTACGAGGGTATAGAGTTTGCCTGCAAGGAGTTGGGCGTTGATATGGTGGGTGGCGACACATCGGCTTCGATGACGGGACTCGTTATCAACATTACAACCATAGGTCGAGCCAAACGCAAGGCAATAAGCTACCGTAGCGGTGCTGAGTTTAACGACTTGATCTGCATCACAGGCGACTTGGGCTCAGCATATATGGGACTCAGCTTGCTGGAGCGCGAAAAACGAGTTTTGCGTGATGTAGAGAATCCTGAGCCTAAGTTCGAGGGCTACGAATATCTGTTGCAGAGCTATCTGAAACCTCGCGCCCGCAAGGATATCATCGAGCTATTAGCCGAGGAGGGAATTGTCCCTACCTCGATGATCGACATTTCGGACGGCTTGGCAAGCGAGGTATTACAGATCTGTAAGGCTTCGAAGTGTGGCGCACGCATATATCTGAATCGTATTCCTATCGCCAAACAGACCTCTGCGCTGGCTGAGGAGATGCACGTTGACCCCGTAATAGCAGCTCTAAATGGAGGAAATGATTACGAATTGATGTTTACCGTGCCACTCTCGATGCAGGAGCAGGTGATGCGTTTGGGTGTGGTGGATGTCATAGGTCATATTACTAAGGAGTCAACAGGAGCTTTCCTTGTAACACCCGATGGTAGCGACATCAAATTGCGAGCACAAGGTTTTAAAGAGGAGTAGAGATGAACAAGACACTTAGAAAAGCATTAGTCATATTAGGCACTATAGCTATATTTATAGCTATGACATTTGCCGCGCAGGAGTATTGGAAGTATATCAATACCCCATTCTTCCAAACGCGTGGCGTAGTGTTGTTCTGGGACGATGTCAAAAATCCCGACAAGTTGGATTGGATCAAACTCTGCAAGGAGTCCAATCTCAACACCATCAGCGTTTATGCCCACGACAAAGTACGCGAGGGCGAAGAGTATCGTGCATTCCTCAAGCGTTGTGCCGATGAAGGGATTGCGGTTGATTACGAGGAGCATGCAATATCTATTCTGTTGCCTCGCACCCACTTTGCCGAGCATCCTGAGTGGTTTCGCATGAATGAGGAGGGTGAACGCGTGGCTGATGCGAATTGTTGCCCATCATCCGAAGAGGCTTTGGAGGTTATAGCCCAAAATGCCAAAAAGGTAGCGGCACTACGTCAACCTACCAACCACAAACACTTCTTCTGGTTGGATGACGGCAGACCTGTATGCCAATGCGAAAAATGCAAGGAACTAAGCCCAAGCGATCAGGCACTGATCATAGAGAATCGCATCATCAAGGCACTGCGAGAGGATGATCCTCTGGCAATGTTGGCACATCTTTGTTACGACAATACACTTCAAGCTCCAACTAAGGTCAAAGCCGAGGAGGGCGTCTTCCTACAATTCGCACCATTCTACCGCAGTTGGGATCATCCGCTCGCGGAGCGTGAGGCTCGGCGCGAAGGACAGAAACTGACTCATGGAGATTATCTTGACGCTTTGGCTGCCAATCTTAAGGTATTTCCCAAGCAGACGGCTCAGGTTTTGGAGTATTGGATGGATGTTTCGCTTTTCAGCGGCTGGAGCAAACCTCAGAAACGTCTGAAGTGGAACAGAGAGGTATTTTTGAAGGACTTGGAAACTTATGCAGGCTTCGGTATTCACCACATTATGAGTTACGCAGCATATATTGATGCCGACTATGTGGAGATGTTCGAGGATGTCAGTTTTGTGGGAGAGTATGGATCTGGACTCCATAAATATAGAGAGTATTAATTGACATATTTTTAATAATGAAGAAGCTATGAAAAAGTTTTTAGGATTATTGTTTTCGGTGCTACTCATTAGTTCGGCTGCAATTGCCGCACCTAAGAGTTATACACTCACTTCACCTGATGCTTCACTTCGAATCGAGGTAAAGGTTGCTGATGCTATCAGCTATTCGGTTTATTCGGGCGAGAATCTTCTTTTGAAGGATTGTTCTTTGTCGCTTCAGCTCGCTGATGAGACTTTAGGCATCGCTGCTAAGGTAAAGAAGGCTAAGACAGCGACTATTGATGAGACTGTAAAGCGCGAGATCGCTATCAAGAATGCAGAGGTACGCAACCACTGCAACGTACTCTCTCTCACTATGGTGGGAGATTACGGCGTAGAGTTTAGAGCCTATAACGAGGGTTTTGCCTACCGCTTTGTCCTCAACAAGAAGGCGGAGCAGGTAGAGGTGATGAACGAGGAGTTCAAGATCAATTTCCCTGACTCATACAACGCTCACATCTCTAAGACTCGCGGTTTCTACACCTCTTATGAGAACCGTTACTCTCACCTCAAGACTGCCGACTATGGCGCCAAGGATGAGATGACCTACTTCCCAATCCTTTTGGAGGCTACTACAGGCGAGAAGATTCTTATCTCAGAGGCTAACTTGATGGACTACCCTGCAATGTTCCTCCGCAGCACAGGCGAGAACGGCATGGTATCTACATTCCCTAAATGCCCACTGGAGGCTGAGGATAATGGCGATCGCAGCCAGCGAATCCTCAAGGAGGCTGATTATATTGCCAAGACTTCGGGTACTCGCACTTTGCCATGGCGTATGTTTGTTGTAGCAAAAGAGGATAAGGGACTCATCGAGCAGGAGATGGTTTTCAACCTCTCAGATCCGAACGAGATTGGCGACAGCAGCTGGATTCGTCCTGGTAAGGTAGCTTGGGATTGGTGGAATCACTGGCAGATTTGGGGCGTTGACTTCCGCGCTGGAATCAACTTCGAGTCTTACAAGTATATCATCGACTTCGCATCGAAGTATGGTATCGAGTATATCATCATGGATGAGGGTTGGGCTCGCAACACACGCGATCCATTCAACAGTAACCCAGATATCAACCTTCCAGAGTTGATTAAGTATGGTAAGAGCAAGAATGTAGATATCATCTTGTGGCTCACATGGCTCACTACAGAGAAAAACTTCTCACTCTTCGAGAAGTTTGCCGAGTGGGGCATCGCGGGCGTAAAGGTTGACTTTATGGATCGCAGCGACCAGTGGATGGTGAACTTCTACGAGCGCGTTGCCAAGGAGGCTGCTAAGCATAAGTTGATGGTTGACTTCCACGGCTCGTTCAAGCCAGCAGGTTTGGAGCGCCGCTACCCTAACGTAATCTCTTACGAGGGTGTGCTGGGCTTGGAGCAGGGAGGAAATTGCAAGCCTGAGAACTCTATCTATTTGCCATTTATGCGTAACGCGGTAGGTCCTATGGACTTCACCCCAGGTTCAATGTTCTCGGCTCAGCCAAACGACAACCGTTCGACATTCTCTAACGCTATGGGTACAGGTACACGTGCTTACCAGATGGCACTTTACGTAGTGTTTGAGAGTGGTGTGCAGATGTTGGCAGATACTCCTACACGTTACCTTCAGGAGCATGAGTGTACTGAGTATATAGCATCAGTACCTACCGTATGGGATGAAACAAAGGTACTCTCGGCTAAGGTTGGCGAGCATGTAGTTGTTGCACGCCGCAGTGGCGAGAAGTGGTTTGTGGGTGCTATCACAAATCAGGATGGTCGCGAGGTGAAGGTTGACCTCAGCTTCCTCAAGGATGGTAAGCACAAGCTCACTTCATTCGAGGATGGTATCAACGCAGACCGTCAGGCTATGGATTACAAGAAGCGCACATCGGAGGTTAACTCAAGTAGTTCTATCACGATCAAGATGGTACGCAACGGCGGATGGTGCGGTGTGATTGAGTAGATTATTACCTCTAATAAAACGTGATTAGGTTGTCCCAAATGCGGGGCAACCTAATTTTTATGCCGTGAGCTAAGTCAATTTATCTAACGCTATAGCGCACCCCAAAAACAAAAAAAAAGCTGTCACCCGAAAAGGTAACAGCTTTAATCTGCATCAAATGCTATCTCATTAGAGAGAATTTACATGCAATGCCAAAGAGCTCTTGAGGTTAGCAGCCTTGTTCTTGTGGATAATGCTGTGCTTAGCCAACTTGTCCAACATAGATGATACCTTTGGAAGCAAAGCCTCTGCTGCTGCCTTCTCAGTTGTGTTACGCAATGCGCGAACTGCGTTACGAGTTGTCTTGTGATAAAGACGGTTGTGAGCACGCTTTGTAGCTGTCTGACGAATTCTCTTCTTTGATGACTTGTGATTTGCCATGATACTTTAAATTTTTATTCTTTTACTTTTTATGTTTCTTTTTCTTTTTTGACTCGGTCCCTTCGTCCTTGTCCTTGTTGCTTGCTTTGCTTAAAACCAAAGCCTCAACCTCTTTGCTGTGAGATCTTCCGACCTCAATAGACACCACGTAGGTATCCTAATTTTATTCACCCTGTCAAGTAACACCCATCTTAAAGTCCTACCTACGCATCCATCCCTAAAAAGCGACTTCAGCCAGTCTATTAACATAAGTGCCACCAGTCGTAGCCCATAGGGAAGTCGAATCCCTCTTTCAAGAATGAAAATCTTGCGTCCTAACCGATAGACGAATGGGCCTTACCGCTATCGTAGCATAATAGATATAGCCACTTTAGCGGTGCAAAGGTAATTAAAAAAATATAATCCGCAATAAAACTAATGAAAAATCATCTCCTAATATGTGGAAATTAATCAATTATCATATTCCAACATATGGATTTCGCTCATTTTATTTGAAACCCACCGCCAACACTGGCGAGATATCGTTAGTGTTTTGCTCAGGAAGTTTTACCACAAGACCCTCCTTACGATTCTCAAATGGTACAGCCCCATGCCCCAATAACTCCACGCTTTTAACCTCACCATTATAGTATGGAGAATCTTCACCAAAAGACTTAATCACAACCTCACGCACCCTTGGCCAACGGAGAATGGTGGTATATACGACACCATCCTTTTGAACAAAACGTACGTCCTTTGAAGAGTAGTCATTTCTCTCATTAAAGCCTTGAGCATGAATCGGATTTGCCGATTCAGCCAAAGGTCCCTCACCAAAGGTCTTCCAAGGACGTGTACCATAGATACTCTCACCGTTGATATCCATCCACGCCTTGATATCTGCCAATATCTTACGCTCCTTATCGTCAATGCTACCATCGCCCTTGATTGGAATACTGAGCAACAGATTTCCATTTTTGCTAATCACATCGACCAACATATTCACCACCTGCTTGGCACCCTTATAACGATTTTGGCGATACACATCCTCATTATAGTGCCAATCACCAATGCATGTACAGGTCTGCCAATACTCATCCTGAATCTTATCGGGAGTTCCACGCTCCACATCCCACATCATAGATTTTTTGTGCCAATCCTCAAGCACCTTACCCATAGCCACTACATTTGCTACGCCGCCATTCTTCTTTGCGCTACGGTTGTAGTAGTGCGACAAGATATTCAAACCCACTTGATCATCACATCCATAGAATGGAAGGACTGTATCATCAAAGTACAGAATATCTGGTTCATATTTATCTACGCACTCCAACACTCGATTCTGGAACTTCTGCTTAAACTCCTCAGAAGGTAACGAAGCACCATTGCCCCATGCCCATTGAGCATGAATACTACCATCTTGCTTCCATCCCTTACTATGAGGATGACGCTGGGCATACAATTCCTGAGGATCAAGTCCTTTCCACCATTTATCTGAGCCATCAGCATTGGGTTTATAACCATCCGCCTTGGTAAGATTACCCTCATAATCCTGCGACTTCTCGAGCCAAGTCCATGTGTGCGAGCCATGCATGCTCACGCCAAGAGGCAAATCCCACTTCTTGCAGGCATCTGCCCACTCTTTGACAATATCTCGTTTAGGACCAATCTTAGCCGAGTTCCATTCTTGATATTTACTATCCCACAGATCAAAATTATCATGATGCTGACCAAGTGTAAAGAAGTATCGTGCGCCGACACTCTTATATAGAGCTACCAACTCCTCAGGATCCCAATTCTCGCCCTTCCACTCATTACACAAATCCATCAAGCCAAAATCATTCGGATTACCATACTTTCTTAGATGATTATGATTCTGCCAATGATATTCATAGTACATGTGACGCGCATACCAATCGCCAGACTCAGCCTCACACTGAGGTCCCCAATGAGCCCATATACCAAATTTAGCATCCTTGAACCACTCTGGACATTCCCATGCTTCAAGACCCTCCCATGTAGGAGTATAAGGACCGCGTGCCACCTTGACATCACGCGTTAGGGATGAGCTTACCAAGAACAACAACACTACTCCACCACACAATAAAACAAGCAATCTCCTCATATTATTAACTTTAAATTAAATTGTAATTACTACAAATTTATATAAAAAAAAACTACAATAAGTGACTCAAAGTGAAAATTCTCACATCGCATATATAAATTGGATAGGTAATACGATTTTTTTTCTTAAATTTGTCAGCAAGAAAACAAATCAAATACAAAATATACTATGCAAGCTATTGTAAAAACAGACTTCAACTTTGCCTCACAGACTGAAAAATACGTGGGTAAGGTTCGTGATGTGTATAACATCAACGATGATTATTTGGTGATGGTCGTTTCGGATCGCATCTCAGCATTTGACGTGGTACTGCCTAAGGGTATTCCATTCAAGGGTCAGGTTTTGAACCAGATCGCAGCTAAGTTTCTCGATTTGACCGCAGATATCCTTCCTAACTGGAAGATCGCAGTGCCAGATCCTATGGTTACAGTAGGTCATAAGTGCGAGCCATACAAGGTTGAGATGGTTATCCGTGGCTACCTCTCAGGTCATGCTTGGAGAGAGTATAAGGCTGGCAAGCGCACAATCTGTGGCGTAGAGATGCCAGAGGGTATGGTTGAGAATCAGAAGTTCCCAGAGCCTATCATCACCCCTACTACCAAGGCTGCCGAGGGTCACGATGAGGATATCTCGAAGGAAGAGATCATCGCTCAGGGTATCGTGAGCCGCGAGGAGTACGAGCAGTTGGAGGCATACACACGTGCTATCTTCCAGCGTGGTACCGAGATCGCAGCTAAGATGGGCTTGATTTTGGTTGATACCAAGTATGAGTTCGGTAAGAAGGATGGCGTGATCTATCTTATGGATGAGATCCACACCCCAGACTCTTCACGTTACTTCTATGCTGAGGGCTACGAGGAGCGTTTGGCTAAGGGCGAGAAGCAGAAGCAACTTTCTAAGGAGTTCGTACGCGAGTGGTTGATGGCTAATGGTTTCCAGGGTCGTGAGGGCGAGCAGGTGCCAGAGATGACAGAGGAGATCGTAAACGGTATCACAGAGCGTTATATCGAGCTTTATGAGAACATCACAGGCGACAAGTTCTGCCGCGCCGAGGATGAGGATGTTTTGGCTCGTATCGAGAAGAACGTATCGGAGTGCTTGAAGAGCCTATAACACAACATAACTGATATAAAAAAGCGGGTATCCAAGTCTGAAACTGGATACCCGCTATTTATATTTACCAATTACTACTTATTCTCGTCAATAACCTTGCAGATACGCTCGAATACTTCATCCATCGAGCCGACACCATCAACAGCCACATACTTACCCTGCTTAGAGTAGTGCTCTGCTACGATCTCAGTCTGCTCGCGATAAACGGCAATACGGTTACGGATAACATCCTCCGAAGCATCATCGGCGCGACCAGAATCCTTACCGCGAAGCAAGATACGGTTTACCAACTCCTGCTCAGGCACATCCATATATACCATCACATTTACCGACAAACCATCCTCTGCCAAGATACGGTCAAACTCCTCAGCCTGAGCCGATGTTCGAGGGAAACCATCGAAGATATTACCTACAGCATCCTTATGTTCTGCCATATAGTTACGAATCATGCCGATAACGATTGAATCTGGTGCAAGCTGACCAGCCTCAATATAACTCTGCATGCTACGACCAAGCTCCGTTGAACGAGCAATCTCCTGACGTATTACCTCTCCCGTAGAGATGTGATTAATGTTGTACTTCTCCTTAATGCGCGCAGCTTGCGTACCCTTACCGCAGCCTGGCGCTCCAAACAAAATGATGTTCAACATGATAAAAAAACTGTTTATAACTCTTTACGGATGCCAAAATTACAAAACTTAATCAAAAAAAGCTACTGCCGAAGGCTTTTTATCGCATAAAATTGCAGTTTTTGGAAATTTATCACTAACTTTATGTAAATATTTGCATTTCTCAAACCACCCTTGGAGTTTTACTTAAGCTGCGACAACCATTCACTTCGAAATAAAGTTTGTAAGAGTGTGTAATGTTTCTTATTTTTGTGTAAAATTTATCGAGATGCGACTTACAATTTTTACCATACTTACATTTGTGCTACTTGCGGGGTGCAAAGAACCTGTCGAACCACAAACCATCGCAGGATATATCGCTGACTGCAACGAGGAGATGATACTTATCAAGTGCGACACCACCTCCATGCGACTTATGATTGACAATAATACTGTGGTCGAGCATAAGGAGCTTATCAGTGGTAACGTAGTAGAGGCGATTTATCAACCCCAAGAGAGCGAAGGAGAGCTTGCCAAGGCATTAGAGATATTCACCGATGCGACCTATCCCAAAGCATTGGGACATTGGCAGAGTGGCAAGAATTCCAACCCCAAGATTGATATTCAGCTACTTTCACATGGGCGCATACATCAAAATTCACCTCAAACGACACTTCTCTTTACGCGCTGGCAGCTCACGGGTCAAGAAGATCATATCACACTTTATGGAACTTTGAGCCTGCCGCCCATCATAGAGAAGACAAAGGAGGAGAAAACGCCAGAGAAAGAGCCATCAGATACAATCGACACACCAGAAAGACGTACAATGTATTTTGAGGCTAAGGCAGAATTGACCACTACGGATGACTCCAAGACCGAATCTCACCGCGTGATGATTATCCAGACCGACAAAGGTCATAAATCGACACTATATTTTACCGAGGAATAAAGCAAAAGAGGTTGTCCAACAAATTTTTGAAGGACAACCTCTTTGCGTTGAAGTTGTATAAGAAGAGGGATTTTTAGGACTGCGAAGCACTTAAAACCGCAGCATACTGAGCGTATGTGAGGATTTTGAGGGCAAGCATGACGCCAAAATCACCTTCTGAGACAACTTCTTCATTAAATGGAGCAGTACGCTATTTAGAAATTATAGATAGCAACGTATATCAACGCCGCCAATGCAGCACCTACCAGAGGACCAGCCACAGGAACCCAGCTATATGACCACTGGCTACCACCCTTACCCTTGATAGGCAAAATGGCATGTGCAATACGAGGACCCAGATCGCGCGCAGGATTGATGGCGTAACCTGTAGTACCACCAAGCGACATACCGACAGACATGATCAACATAGCTGTAGGGAAGCTACCCAGACCTCCCAAGCCAACCTCTGGGGTATTTTCGTTATTGCCGATAGCCAAGATAACGAAGATCAAAACCATAGTGCCCAACATCTCGCAGAAGAAGTTGCGTGGTTTATTCATAACGGCAGGTATCGTGCAGAATACTCCGAGCTTGGTCTGAGCATCATCGGTCATATCGAAATGATCCTTATAGAAAGCATATACCAGCGAAGCACCACAAAAAGCACCCAACATCTGCGCTACGATATATGGCAAAACGGCACTCCACTCAAACGACCCTGCAACAGCAAAGCCAAGTGTCACAGCAGGGCTCAAATGCGCTCCCGAATATGGACCTGCGACCAACACTCCGCACATTACAGCCAAGCCCCACGCAATAGTGATAACGATCCAGCCTCCACCGAAACCTTTAGAACCTTTCAAAGAGTTTGAAGCAACGACTCCGTCACCCAACAAAATCAAGATCATAGTGCCGATGAACTCAAACAGGCACTTGGTAAATAGTGTAATCTCCATAGTTTGGTTATGTTAATAGTTTTATACTCTATTTACTTTACTAAGACTCTGCCCACCGCATCGTGCCAGCCTGCGATAGACTTGGCGATAACTGTTTGATCAGCCTTAGGCTCAAAGATCTGATCTGCCTGCCACTGCTGTCTGATCTCATCCACACTATTCCAGAATCCTACAGCCAAGCCCGCCAGATATGTCGCTCCAAGAGCTGTGGTCTCGGTCACTTTTGGGCGTATAACTTTGGTAGAAAGAACATCAGCCTGGAATTGCATCAACAGATTGTTACGGGCTGCACCGCCATCGACCTTCAACTCCTTAAGGTCGATAGCCGCATCACGTTGCATGGCATCCACGATATCTAACGTCTGGTAGGCTATTCCCTCCAACGCAGCTCGTGCAATATGTGCGGCTGTAGTACCACGACTGATACCGCTGATGCTACCTCTGGCGTATTGATCCCAATATGGGGCTGCCAAACCTGTCAGGGCAGGCACAAAATAGACTCCTGCAGTATCGGGAACACTCGCCGCCAAAGCCTCAATCTCAGAAGAAGAGCGAATTATACCCAATCCGTCTCGCAGCCACTGCACCACAGAGCCTCCCACAAAGATACTACCCTCGAGGGCATAATTTACCTTATTACCGATCTTCCACGCCACTGTAGTGAGTAGGTTATTCTTCGAATCAATAGGCTTCTCGCCACTATTCATCAGAAGGAAACAACCCGTTCCATAGGTATTCTTCACCGATCCTGGCTCAACACACATCTGACCAAAAAGCGCCGCCTGCTGATCTCCAGCGATACCTGCGATAGGTACTTTATGTGCGAAAATTGTAGATTTGGTTGCGCCATATATCTCGCTCGATGAACGCACCTCAGGCATCATCGAAAGTGGAATATCAAACAACTTCAGTAGCTCCTGATCCCACTGCAAAGTGTGGATATTGAAGAGCATCGTACGCGAAGCATTACTTACATCGGTCACATGCACCTCACCTCGTGTCAAACGCCAAATAAGCCATGTATCAACCGTACCAAACATCAACTTGCCCTGCTCGGCACGCTCACGTGCGCCCTTGACATTATCCAAAATCCACTTGATCTTGGTGGCACTGAAATAGGCATCGATGATAAGTCCCGTACGAGAACGAATCATCTCGGTGAGTCCATCTGCTTTCAGACTATCACAATACTCCGAAGTGCGGCGATCCTGCCACACGATGGCATTATAGATAGGTTCCTCAGTCTCACGATCCCACACGATGGTAGTTTCACGCTGATTAGTGATACCGATACCCGCGATATCTAGACCATTAATGCCGATGAGCGATATTGCCTCTGCTATAACCGAAGCTTGTGACGACCATATTTCATGAGGGTTATGCTCCACCCAACCGGGTTTGGGGAAGTATTGAGTAAACTCTCGTTGCGCCATGGAACAGATTTGTCCCTGATGGTCAAAAACTATAGCTCGCGAGCTACTTGTGCCCTGATCTAGCGAAAGAATATATTTTCCCATTATAGAATAGTTTTAGGTTTAGGTCTTAAAAACGCAGAGAAGATTTCTCTTCGTATGGTCATCATTACAAATTTAGCGATTTTATTTTCATTTTGCAACCCCTCTGGCAAAAGCAGGAGGGACTTTTGCTCGATAAATGAACAAAAGTCCCTCCCCATATAATCCTTCTACGCTCTTTGACTCGCAATCCGCTTTATTCTACCCTACCCGGGTATGCCTCCAACGCCTTGCTTAGGATAAACAACGCGCGGCGCAGGTCATCCTTCTTCAAGACATAAGCGATACGCACCTCATTGCGACCCTTATTAGGATCGGTATAGAATCCCGAAGCAGGAGCCATCATGACGGTCTCTCCCTCATACTCAAACTCCTCAAGACACCATGCGCAGAACTTATCACTGTCATCAATAGGCAGACGGGCAACCGTATAGAATGCTCCCATCGGAATAGGTGAATAGACGCCAGGAATTTTATTTAATCCATCGATCAGGCAATTTCTACGTTCGATATACTCCTCATAGGTACGAATCATATATGAACGAGGCGCATCAATCGAAGCTTCGGCTACAATCTGACCCAACAGAGGTGGACTCAAACGTGCCTGACAAAACTTCATCACCGCATCGCGCAAAGTCTTATTCTTGGTAATCAACGCACCGATACGAATTCCGCACTCAGAATATCTTTTAGAAACAGAGTCAATCAAGACAACATTCTGCTCGATTCCCTCCAGATGACATGCCGAGATATAGGGAGAACCTGTATAGATAAACTCTCGATACACCTCATCTGAAAAGAGGAACAAATCATATTTCTTGACAATATCTCTGATACGATTCATCTCCTTACGGGTATAGAGATAGCCCGTAGGGTTATTGGGGTTACAGATCAGTATTCCGCGAGTACGCTCATTAATCAACTCCTCAAACTGCTCCACCTTCGGCAACGAGAATCCCTCCTCGATAGATGTAGATACGGTACGAATCACCGCCCCAGCCGAAATGGCAAAAGCCATATAGTTGGCGTAAGCAGGTTCGGGAACAATAATCTCATCACCAGGGTTCAGGCACGACATAAAGGCAAACAACACCGCCTCCGAGCCTCCTGTAGTGATAATGATATCATCTGCCGAGAGTTTAATCTGATATTGATCATAGTATGCCACAAGCTTCTCTCTCAACGAGAGGTAACCATCACTTGGGCTATACTCCAAAATCTTCCTATCAACTCCACGCAAAGCATCCAAAGCCTCCTTAGGGGATGGTAAATCAGGCTGACCGATATTCAGATGATATACCTTTGTACCCCTCTTCTTAGCCGCATCTGCCAATGGCACCAACTTACGGATAGGTGATGCCGGCATCTGAACGGCTCTTTCGGATATCTGTGGCATAACTTCAATTAATTTAAAACCTTTCCCCGAAGAAGACGCTACTCCTCCTCTGGCAACTCCTTAATATATTTACCAACACGCTCCTCACCAACGAACTGAGCCAATGTCTGTGACATAAACACCAAACCTGCACCAGCTGCAAAACCCAAGAAAGTAAAAGCAGCCAAAATCATTGCGCGCTGAGGCTTGCTCTTCTTATATGGAACTGTTACAGGACGGATAACGGTTAGAATAGGAGTTGTCTCCTTAACATTTATCTTAGCCTGCTCCAACTGAGTTGCAAGTTCGCTATAGAGATTCATTGCCAAAGTATATTCGGCATCCAGTTTCTCCTGCTCAACACGTGCAGCGTATTTTACTGAGTTGTGGTTAGCATCACGGAACTTCGCTCTGCGAGACTGAATCTCCTCGAAATTACTCTTTGCCTCATCATAGCGACTCTGTACAAAATCGAGATTAGATTGAACCTTCTCGATCTTGAACTTAGTAATATACTTCTGCAACAACTCTACGGTAGCCTGTGCCAATTGTGCAGCCGCCAATGCCTCTGGCATATTTGAGGTAACGGTCACATAGCCATTCTTACTATCAAGGTTCATTGAGATACACGCCTCCAAAATACTCATTACCTTGAAATCATCCTTCGACACAGTCTCAATTGCTGGAGCATCATCTAATGAACTATAATCTGGTTCTGGCTGCTCACCACGAATTGCACCTAAAATTACACCAGGAAGACCAATCGTATATTTCTTGATATAACTAAATATGGTTGGCTTATTAAACTCCTCGCTGGTATAATACTCATAGAAGCTGACGGGACGATCCGCCTTCTCGAAATCTATTTTAGTCTGCATCAACTCCTTGCGAAAAGTTGTGCTATTCATAATATTTTGATACACAAAAGGCGACAACTCTGCTGCTCCCTGACTCTGATTGAGATTAATTCCAGCCAAAGCAGCCAAAGAACTCATACCACCCTTGGCACCCGAATTGGACGTCTGAGGCACAACATCACACGATGTGGTATAAACCTTCGGACTAAAGATAGCTACCAATAGACCCACGACCATAAAGACCGCAGTCAACTTAATGATTAAGCCTTTATTAAGCCATAACTTTTTAATCAAAGCAACGAGATCGATCTCCTGCTCCTCCTGTGGTATATTATTCTGAATCTGATCCATAACTTCCTACTTTGAAAGATTAATAACAGAAATCATCATGGCTGCAGTCGAAGCTGTTGAAGATATTACACCTACGATATCTGTCCAATTAACAGGCTCCTTGATTCGTCTTGTAGGAACAATAATAATTGATCCAGGCAAAACCTTGGCAGACATTCCCGACTCTACCATTCCATTCATATGGATTACAAATGACTTGCCCTTGCGAGCCTGATTATCGAATCCTCCCGAAGCCTTGGCGTAATACTTAAGATTCTTACCCTCCTTATAAGTAATTGAGTTTGGATAGAGTACCGAACCCATAACTCGAACTGTACCATTATACTCTGGAACAACAATCACATCACCATCTCTCAAAATAAGATCAGCGTCTGAACCCGGATTATCGATCGCACCCTGAAGGTTAATTCCAACAACGTATGTACGCGCCATCAAAGCCTGCTCAGCGCCTCCCAAATTGAGAGAATCCTTGCCCGACATAGCCTGCTTAGAGATCATCTTCTGCAGAGCCTGATTCTGCATCTGCTCCTCCTCGGTCATCTCACGCAACAGATATGCACCCTTAACATATGCCGCAGGTGTTGTTTTACCTGCAGCCTCTATAATCTCCGACATACGCATATTACGATGAGAGATAGGATAGCTACCCGCAAAAGCAACCTCTCCCTGAACTGTAACTCGGCTCTGTGGAACATATACAGGTGAACGGCGTACAAGCACCTGATCGAATGGCTGAAGCACAAAACCAGACTTACCATCTACCACCAAATTATCCTTTACATCGATTGTAAATGTCTCCAGCAACTCATCCTTTACATTCATACTCTTGGTATCCTTTATACGGCGAGTGATTGTAACATTAGCAGTCGAAGCAGACTCCAACAAACCACCTGCAGCAACCAAAAGATCCTCAACAGTCATATTCTCTGCATAAGGATATGTATCAGGATTACCCACATGACCATAAATGCTGACAGTATATTCCTCACGCAAACCTGTAATAGTAGATACTACAAACACATCATTTGGACGAAGCTCAATATCTGCAACCTTACCAGACATAAGCCCCTCCAAATCTACAGATTTCATCTCTGAAGTCCAATCTGCCTTCTCACGATACAAAAGCGCACGACCCATAAAGGCATCCTCACGAAGACCATCTGCACGAGCGATAAGTTGTTTCAAGGTCTTGGTATTCTCATCTATAGCATAATGACCGCCACGATATACTGCGCCTCTAATCTCTACTCGATTCTCATAGCGATCCAAACTACCCGATACTGACAAAACATCACCATCCTCCAAATTGAAAGATGCGAACTTAGAGTTCTCCACAGTAAACGACTTGTATTCACCACCCTGACGGCGTGTGACGCTGATGATATTACGGTTTGCCTCAGAGGTGAAATCACCCGCAAAACGCAACAGATCGGCGATTGTCTCGTTCTGCTTCATCTCATAGAAGCGTGGACGCTTAACCTCACCTGTGATCTGCACCAACTTACCATAAGCTGATACGGTAATCAAATCACCATCTCGCAATGCAATATCCTTATCGGTCTTACCATTGAGGATATAGTCATATACATCGACCTGAGAGAAGAGCTTACCACCACGATAAACCTGAATATTACGCATAGTACCCAAGTCATTAACACCTCCTGCCACATGCAAAGCGTGGAAGAGTGTTGCAAGTGATGGCAAAGTATATGTACCCGATGCACCAACCTCACCCGTAAGGTTTACTTGAATGCTACGGATGCTACCCAACGAAAGCTTCATCTTAACCGATCCGTCATGGAGTCCCTCATAGATAGCTGCCAAAGAGCTTCTCACACGGCGTGTAGCCTCGCTAATCGAAAGACCCGAAAGAGTTACAGGACCAACATTAGGAATCTGGATTCTACCGTCAGGCGAGATAGTAAAGTTGGCTGATGATTGAGCATCACCCCAAACATCAATAATCACCTCATCGCCCGGACCCAAAACATAATTATCTGGTGTAGCAATACTGAGATTTGGCTCGAAAGTCAGCTTGCTGTTTGTAAAGAGATCATGACCAAAGATACGAGAAGATCCCCCGCCTCCGATTTGCTGACCTGCATTGGCAGTCTCTTCACCCGCCTCTGATCGAACAATTCTCGAGCGATCTACATCTGCCATGGCGTTCTCACCACCTGTCATACCTTCAATTTCTGCCTGAGAGAGCGTACCATTGCGATATGCCTCCAACAAAGCCTGCTGATTCTGTACCTGAGCATGACCTTGCAAAGAGATCATCACAGTACAAAGCATTGAAATCAAAAAAAGAGTTCTTTTCATAATCATATAATTTTCCTTACCTATTCTGCAATATCCCAAATTACTCAAAGTGTTAATCATCAAACACTTCCAAGTAAAACACACAATATGCGCCGTGTAGCAACTCACCAAACGGACACATTTAGAGATAAATTATCACAAAAATAATTTTTTTTTCGTCTCTAAGCAACTTTAATGCGCCTAAAATCTGTGAATATCACTATTTCTTAACTTTAGCGCACTTACGTTTTGTCTTGGGTTTCTTTCTCACCGACCACCCGAAATGACCGATAACATCCCCCAAACGGAAATATTCCCCATGGCAATATGTTATCATCTCGGCTCGTCCCAAGTCCAATTTACCCGTTTCGGGATCGATATACTCCTCATCAACCAGAACATTAACCACCTCAGCCAAAAACATATCATGCGATCCCAACGCTATAACCTCCTTGACCCGACACTCGATGCTTATTGGCGACTCCACCACCACAGGAGCCTTTACCACTACGGCTGGCTCGGCATGAAGACCCATCTCTGAAAATTTGTCAAAATCTTTACCTGAACGTACTCCGCACCAATCTGTTGCACGAGCCAGCGAAGCAGTTGTAAGGTTTATGACAAACTCACCCGTACGCTTGATGATTGGATACGAGTGACGCTCTGGGCGCACCGAGATATAGCACATGGGCGGATTGGTACATACCGTACCTGTCCATGCCACGGTAAATAAATTATACTCCTCTTCGCTCTCCCCGCAACTGACCAAAACGGCAGGCAGAGGATATATCATTGTCCCAGGTTTCCAACTCTGTTTCATTCGGCTTCATATTTAAGCCTTAAAGATATGAAAAAAATATTATTTATTTTAACTTTGTACAAACTGTCAACAATAAGAAGTATGAAACGAGTCTTTATTTTAACCATTTTTGGACTATTACTCCTCTGCCCCATTCACGCTCAGACACCTCGCAAGGAGGCAAACAAATATCTGGGCGAAGGCTACAAATTGGTTTGGAGCGATGAATTCGACAAGGCTGGTCGCCCCGATCCCCGATGGTGGAGTTACGAAAAGGGCTTCGAGCGTAACCACGAAGCACAATACTACCAGCGTGATAATGTTGAATGTCGTGACGGAATACTTATATTCGAAGGGAAAAAAGAGAGACGTATCAGTTTCGAGTACGACCCCAATGGTAGAAATTGGGATCAGAAACCTCTCTACGCAGAATATACATCAGCCTCGATTAATACACGCGGTAAATTTTCGTTTCTCTATGGTAGAATGGAAGTGCGTGCCAAAATTCCTACTTCCAAAGGCGCATGGCCTGCGATATGGCTTTTGGGCGTCAAACACTCATGGCCTCACAACGGTGAGATAGATGTTATGGAGTATTACCACATCAAAGGTCGCCCTCACATCTTGGCTAATGCCGCATGGGGTGGTCGAGGACAATGGCAAGCAATCTGGGACGATGAGAAGATCCCCTACTCACACTTCACTGAGAAGGATCCAGCTTGGGGCGATAAGTTCCATGTATGGCGTATGGATTGGGATAAGGAGGCTATCAGAATCTATGTCGATGGCGAATTGCTCAACGAGATTCTGCTATCCAAGACCATTAATCAAGGTACTCGCGCTCAAGGATTCAACCCATTCACTCAAGAGCAATACATCCTGCTCAATTTGGCGATGGGTGGAGACAATGGTGGCACAATAGATGATTCGGCCCTACCAATGCGATACGAGGTGGATTACGTTAGAGTCTATCAGAAGAGATAAATTTTCTACGTTGTACATCATACGTAGAATACTCATAATCAAAAGAGAGTCCGAGTTTGAAATAAACTCGGACTCTTCTTCACTTAAATACCTATATCACTACAAACATATATCTTATTTCTATACTATACCCTGCAACAACATGGCATCTGCCACAGTCATAAATCCAGCGATATTTGCACCCTTCACGTAGTTCACATAGCCATCAGGCTCTGTTCCATACTCGACACATACTGCGTGGATCTTACTCATAATCTGCTGCAACTTCTGATCAACCTCCTCGGCACTCCACTTCAATCGCATAGAGTTCTGCGTCATCTCCAAGCCCGATGTAGCCACACCGCCTGCATTGGAAGCCTTACCCGGAGAGTAGAGGATCTTAGCCTGCTGGAACACCTCGATAGCCTCTGGTGTTGATGGCATATTTGCACCCTCAACCACACACATACAGCCATTGGCAATAAGCATCTTCGCCTGCTCACCATTAAGCTCGTTCTGAGTAGCACAAGGCATTGCTATATCGCACTTTACGCTCCAAGGACGCTCGCCCTCATGATACTCGGCAGATGGGTAACGCTGAACGTACTCGCGGATACGACCACGCAACATATTCTTCAACTCGAATACATACTGCAACTTATCCTCATCAATTCCATCGGGATCGTAGATATAACCATTCGAATCCGACATAGTCACAACCTTAGCACCCAGACTCAACGCCTTCTCAGCTGCATACTGAGCCACGTTACCAGAACCCGAAATGGCAACAACCTTACCCTTATACGACTCGCCACGTGTAGCCAACATCGCCTGACCGAAGTAGCAGGCTCCATATCCTGTAGCCTCTGGGCGCATGATAGAGCCACCGAAACTCAAGCCCTTGCCTGTGAAAGTACCTGTAAACTCGTTGCTCAAACGCTTATACTGACCAAACATATAGCCTACCTCGCGACCTCCCACTCCGATATCGCCTGCTGGGATATCGGTGTCGCTACCGATGTGACGATACAACTCGGTGATGAAGCTCTGGCAGAAACGCATGATCTCCATATCTGATTTACCGCGTGGGCTGAAGTCCGAGCCACCCTTACCACCACCCATAGGCAATGTGGTAAGACTGTTCTTAAATGTCTGCTCAAATGCCAAGAACTTCAAGATACTCAGATTCACACTTGCATGGAAACGGATACCACCCTTATATGGACCGATGGCACTATTCATCTGCACACGATAACCCTTATTGATCATCACCTCACCCTTATCATTTACCCAAGGTACGCGGAACATGATGACACGTTCTGGCTCAGCGATACGCTCCAAAACCTTCATCTTGACAAGTTGCGGATTCTCCAATATATAAGGAGCTACGCTCTCCACTACCTCTCTTACTGCCTGATGGAACTCAACCTCACCAGGATTCTTGGCTACGATCTCAGCCATAAACTGCTCTACGTACTCTTTTACTGATGTATTCATAATGATAAGAGTTTATATTTGTTATTTATGATTGCAAAGTTAATAAAATAAATTAATAATACAACGGTGTTGTAAATAAAAATCTCTATTTTCTGCATATATATGCCATAAACACATCGAATCATGGATATTTTACGCATAGAAATGATTAAGAAAAGTGTAATAAATTCCGTGCTAAACATAATATTTTTTACAAAATTATGCGTATATTTGTCAATAGCGAACACTAATTCGAGAATTTGATTACAAATTATAATTATGAAAACTTTACGATTCCTGTTCATCGTCATTATGTCGATTTTTACTCTACACAACTCCCATGCCCAAAAGATAGAATACTCTATCGAAAAGGTTTGGGGAGATGGCACTTGGCACTGCGCATTTACCTCGATTGTAGAGTTCAAAGGAAGATATTATATCTCGTTCCGCGAGTACGACAGCCATATTTTCAACTCCAAAGGCGATGCCGAGGGACGTATCAGAATCATCTCCTCGAAGAATGGTAAAAAGTGGCAGAGCGTGGCTCTGATCTCTAAGGAAGGTTACGATCTGCGTGACCCCAAGCTCTCCGTTACGCCCGACAATCGGCTGATGGTCACAGTGGGAGGCTCAATCTACCGCAACAAGGTTTTGGTGGGTTGCGAACCACAAGTGATTTTCTCTGCCGATGGAAATGAGTTCTCGGAACCATCTCCGATAAAGCTCGACTCAAAGACCAAAGGTACGCACGATTGGCTTTGGCGCGTAACATGGCATGAGGGCGTGGCTTATGGCGTGAGCTACAGCAAAAAGGAGAATAATAAATGGGAATTGTATCTCTACAAGGGTACGGATGGTATAAATTATGATCTGGTGTCGCATCTTGACTGTGACGGCTTCCCCAACGAGACTACCGTACGTTTCTTGGAGGATGGTCGCATGGCTCTGCTGATTCGCCGCGACAATGGCGACAGACGCAACATTTGGGCAACAAGCGCGGCTCCTTTTACAGATTGGACTAGGACAAAGACCGCCTCACACATGGGCGGACCTGACTTCATTGTCTTGGGTGAGGATAAGATCGTGGCTGGCGGCAGAACTACATTCATGGGTGCGCCCCAAACTACACTCTTTACGGGAAATGATGCAGGCAGATTTATCGAGAAGATTACTCTCCCATCGGCAGGAGATAACTCCTACCCTGGATTCCTGCGCGTAGGTGATGAGCTGTGGGTAAGTTACTACTCATGCCACGAAACCGAAGGCCCTTCGATCTATCTGGCGAAAATACCATTAAACGTATTTGGAATAGAATAATACAGCCTACACACGACAAAAATACCCCCAAAGTTCGTAATAAATCTTTGAGGGTATTCTTTATTATGTATAGCTGACTTGTTATTAATTACAAACTCTCCAACATACGCTTCAAGACTACCGTAGCCGAGATCTCGCGATTGGCTGCTTCGGGGATTACCAGCGAGCGTGGAGACTCAATGACATCATCCGTCACAATCATATTGCGGCGTACAGGCAGGCAGTGCATAAAATGTGCGTTATTAGTAACCGCCATCTGACGCTCACTCACGGTCCAGCTCATATCCTTCGACAGCACCTTGCCGTAATCCTCTGGGCGTGTTACGCCCGGGCAACTCCAATTCTTGGCATAGATAAAGTCCGCACCCTCAAAAGCCTTCATCTGGTCATACTCCACCTTGGCATCGCCAACAAACTGCGGATCCAACTCATAGCCCTCTGGGTGTGTCACCACAAAATCTACATCCGCAGCATTCATCCACTCGGCAAAAGAGTTAGGCACAGCCTGAGGCAGAGCTTTTGGGTGTGGAGCCCATGTAAGCACAACTTTAGGACGTTTACGCTCCTTATACTCCTCGATAGTGATCAGATCGGCAAACGACTGCAAAGGATGCACCGTAGCACTCTCCATAAAGAATACGGGCTTACCTGAATATTGGATAAACTGCTCAAGGATCTTCTCATTGTAGTCATCCTCGCGGCTCTCGAATGTAGCAAACGAACGTACACCGATGATGTCACAATAGCTCGCCATAACGGGGATTGCCTCTAGCAGATGCTCGCTCTTATCACCATCCATCACAACGCCACGCTCTGTCTCCAACTTCCACGCTCCCTGATTGACATCCAGCACTATGACATTCATACCCAAATTCATAGCTGCCTTCTGAGTGCTGAGACGCGTACGCAGACTATTATTGAAGAAGATCAAAAGTGCAGTCTTGTTTCGACCCAACTCCTGATACTTGAATCTATCAGCCTTTATCTCCATCGCCTCCTTCAACGCCTCCTGAAGGTTACCCAAATCCTTTACGCTACGAAATACTCTCATAATTTCTCTTTTAAAAAAGCGCACACGACCTCACCAAAGGTCATACGCGCCGTTTGAACAAATGTAGCTCCACCGCGACTCGAACGCGAATTTAGGGTTTAGGAAACCCTCGTTCTATCCCTTGAACTATAGAGCCAAAACCGTCTGACAAAGCAGACGACTACAAAGATACAAATTAATTCAAAATTCGGAATTCAAAACTCAATTTTTTGCATATTATAGTCTAAATAAAAGCGGAAACGCATAGATACATTGGTGTTATCAGATATTTTGCATCATTCCACATCACCAACCACGGTGAGTGACGGTGAACCAATATTACGCCAAATAAAAAAATAGCCCAATCCGAAGATTGAGCTATTTTTGATTATAATGTGGGTAACCCCGACTTCGCTTTTACTCAGTCTGCGACATACCCTCGACATCTGACTTAAGACCAACAACCAAGTTGTCGTACTCTCTCAGACCTGTACCACCAGGGATCAAATGACCGCAGATGACATTCTCCTTCAAGTTTGCCAATGGGTCGATCTTACCCTGAATAGCAGCCTCGTTCAAGACCTTAGTAGTCTCCTGGAACGATGCAGCTGAGATAAAGCTCGATGTCTGCAATGCTGCACGAGTAATACCCTGAAGAACCTGATTTGATGTAGCAGGAACGATATCACGAACCTTCACAGGCTTCATATCGCGGCGTTTGAGAGAAGAGTTCTCGTCACGCAACTTACGCATCGAGATGATCTGACCAGGCTGAACATTCTGTGAATCACCTGCATCCTCTACTACAACCTTATCGTAAAGCTCATCGTTCACATCCATGAACTCCCACTTATCTACGATCTGATCCTCGATGAAGCGTGAATCACCCGGATCCTCGATCTTAACCTTGCTCATCATCTGGCGTACGATAACCTCAAAGTGCTTATCGTTGATCTTCACACCCTGCATACGGTAAACCTCCTGTACCTCGTTAACGATGTACTCCTGAACCTTGGTTGGACCCAAGATACGAAGGATATCGCTTGGAGTGATAGCTCCGTCTGAAAGTGGCATACCAGCCTTCACATAGTCATTCTCCTGAACAACAATCTGGCGTGAAAGTGGTACCAGATACTTGCAAACATCGCCCTGCTTAGAGGTGATGATAACCTCGCGGTTACCACGCTTGATCTTACCAAATGTTACCTCACCATCGATCTCCGAAACGATTGCTGGATTAGATGGGTTACGAGCCTCGAAGAGCTCAGTCACACGTGGAAGACCTCCGGTGATATCGCCACCACCCTTACCTACGGCACGAGGGATCTTGATCAGGATATCGCCAGCCTTAATCTTGGCGTTATCCTTGGTGATGATATGTGCTGTAACAGGCAAGTTGTAAGACTTAATCTCAACACCCTCCTTATTCTCGATACGGATAACAGGGTTCTTAGTACGATCCTTGCTCTCGATAACAACCTTCTCAGAAAGTCCTGTCTGCTCGTCACGCTCCTCGCGGTATGTAACACCCTCGATGATGCTCTCGTACTTAACCTTACCCTCAGTCTCGGCAATGATTACTGCGTTATATGGATCCCACTCGCAGATCAGATCACCCTTCTTAACCATTGCTCCATCCTGCTTATAAAGCAATGCAGCGTATGGCAATGCGTGAGTATAGAGTACGATCTCTGTCTTAGGATCTACGATACGGAACTCTGACTGACGCGAAATAACGATCTCGGCTGCATCACCAGCCTGATTCTTACCCTTAATAGTGCGCAACTCATCGATCTCCAGACGACCCTCATACTTAGAAACTACGTTTGTCTCTACTGTAGAACCGCCCGCAACACCACCGACATGGAACGTACGAAGTGTAAGCTGTGTACCTGGCTCACCGATAGACTGTGCTGCGATAACGCCGACAACCTCACCCTTCTGAACCATGCGTGCTGTAGCCAAGTTACGACCATAGCACTTAGCACATACTCCGCTACGAGCCTCACAAGTAAGAACCGAACGGATCTCGACAGACTCCAATGGAGACTTGTCGATAGCCTCAGCAATGCTCTCGGTGATCTCCTCACCAGCCTTACACAAGACCTCGCCTGTGATTGGGTGAATTATATCGTTCAAGGCTGTACGACCCAAGATACGATCGTAAAGCGACTGCACAACATCATCGTTACGCTTAATAGCAGTAGCTGTCAAACCACGCAATGTACCACAATCATCCTCATTGATAATCACATCCTGTGCAACATCAACCAGACGGCGAGTCAAATAACCCGCATCGGCAGTCTTAAGCGCGGTATCCGCCAAACCCTTACGAGCACCGTGTGTAGAGATAAAGTACTCCAACACTGACAGACCCTCCTTAAAGTTCGAAAGGATAGGGTTCTCGATAACCTGCTGACCTCCCTCAACACCTGACTTCTGAGGCTTAGCCATCAAACCACGCATACCAGAGAGCTGACGAATCTGCTCCTTAGAACCACGGGCTCCTGAGTCAAGCATCATATATACAGGGTTAAATCCATCCTGATCGGCAACAAGTGTATTGATAACCTGCTTAGTAAGCTTATTATTGATATTAGTCCAAACGCCAATGATCTGGTTATAACGCTCATTGTTGGTGATAAGACCCATGTTATAGTCCTCCATAATGGCGTCAGCCTTATCATAACCCTCCTGTACCAATGCCTGCTTAGTCTCTGGGATCAATACAGCATCGAGGTTAAACGAAAGACCTCCCTGGAATGCCTGACGATAACCCATGTTCTTGATATCATCCAAGAACTTAGCAACCTTATCGGCACCAGCCTTCTTGAGCACTACAGAGATAATATCACGCAATGACTTCTTAGTCAAGACGGTATTGATATAACCTACCTCCTCTGGAACATACTGGTTGAAGAGGATACGACCGATAGTAGTCTCCTTTAGCTCCTCGAATGAGTTACCATTCTCGTCAACATCTCTTACCACGCACTTTACGGTAGCATGCAAGTCAGCTCGCTTCTCGTTGTAGGCGATGATAGCCTCCTCAGGACCATAGAATACCAATCCCTCACCCTTAACTCCTGGACGTGGCTTAGTGATATAATACAGACCCAAGACCATATCCTGCGAAGGAACGGTGATAGGAGCACCGTTGGCAGGGTTCAAGACATTGTGAGAACCAAGCATCAAGATCTGAGCCTCCAAAATTGCGGCATTGCCCAATGGCAAGTGCACCGCCATCTGGTCACCATCGAAGTCGGCGTTAAACGCGGTACATGCCAATGGATGCAACTGCATTGCCTTACCCTCGATAAGCTTAGGCTGGAACGCCTGAATACCCAAACGGTGAAGGGTTGGAGCACGGTTCATCAAAACTGGATGACCCTTGATCACGTTCTCCAAGATACCCCAGATCACTGGATCCTTACGGTCGATTATCTTCTTAGCTGACTTAACGGTCTTAACGATTCCACGCTCGATGAGCTTACGGATAACGAATGGCTTATAAAGCTCAGCCGCCATATCCTTTGGAATACCCATCTCGTGCATATTAAGCTCTGGACCTACAACAATTACC
>JAFXLG010000050.1 GCA_017531305.1 Alistipes sp. | reverse complement strand
GCGCCAATGCTTTTGCCGAGTTATTAGCTTACATGCAGCAGATAACTTTCTTTAGTATGATGATTTAGTAAAACACCTCTTAGAGGTGTCATGCCACAGCCGAGCAAAGCGAGTGCTGATTGGCATCTCTACAGCAATAATCTTTACACTAAATTTTCCGTTAGAGACTCCAATCCTCGCCTAACGGCTTCGGTGGAGTGACGTGAGAAGCGACCAAACTATCAGCAACACCCATTAGCAGGATTTACTCACAAATAATAAAACACACCTTAGGTTTGCGGTGGAGTGACAGGCGTAACGCCTGTTTTATTAAATCATCTCGCCAAACACCCTTTAGCAAAAATGGCATCCCTTTAATAAAACACCCGTTACGGGTGAATTTTGAATTACATTTGTTGTTAGCGTATGAAACGCCTTTTGGGGAGTGAGAAAATTGCAGGTATCGTAGAATTTTCATAATTTTACGATACCTTATTGTATAGATATAAAAATGAAGAATTTTTACTTGATAACACTTGCCTTTGTGGTGTTTTTACTCGGCTCTTGTCAGAGGGAGAGCCACTACCAGATGCGGGGCGTGGTACTCAATACCGTAGATTTGGCTACGGTGGATTGGGCTAAGAAGGCTCACGAGAATGGCATCAATACCATCGGCACACACATGTTCCCTGAAGAGGTGGTAGAGTTTATCCAATCGCCTAAGGGGCAGAAGTTTATGGAGGATTGCCACTGCTATGGCATCGCCGTGGAGCATCAACTTCACTCCATGGCGGAGCTGCTGCCGCGAGAGCTTTTTGCCGAAGATAGCACCATGTTCCGCATGGATGAGCATGGCAGACGCGTGGGCGATTGGAATTGTTGCGTGGCATCTGAGAAGGCGTTGGATATCATAGCCGAGAATGCTCAGAAGTATGCTCTTCTGTTGCCCTCGACCAACCACCGCTACTACTTCTGGCTCGATGATGGCAAGCCCACATGCCAATGTCCCACTTGTCGCGAGCTTTTGCCCAGCGAGCAGGCACTCCTAATCGAGAATCGCATCATCGGGGCTTTGCGTAAAATTGACCCTGAGGCAAAGCTCGCCCATCTGTCGTATGCCAACTCTATCGAAGCTCCGCGCAAGGTGAAGCCCGCCGAAGGGGTGTTCCTTGAGTTTGCCCCCATCATGCGTTCGTGGGAGAAGCCTCTTGCCGACACTTCGGTGGAGGATCGTGGCATGTCGCATGCCGAAAATCTCAAGCACCTAAAGGAGAATCTTGCGGTCTTCTCGGCCGAGGATGCCGTTGTGCTGGAGTATTGGTTGGATGTGTCGTTGTTCAGCGGTTGGAAGAAGCCTGCCGTAAGGTTGCCATGGCATAAGGATGTCTTTCTGTCGGATATTGACACCTATGCCAAGTTAGGCATCCGCAACGTCACCTCGTTTGCCGTATATATGGATTCGGAATATTTCAAGTCATATCCCGACTGCTCATATCTCAGAGAGTATGCCGATGTCTTGAAGAATTATAAACCCTTAAAATAGATATAGTTATGCAACACTTCGATAGCGATTATATGGAGGGCATGCACCCTCAGATTCTGGAGCGACTGCTTCAGACCAATATGCTCAAGAGCGTGGGCTATGGCTGCGATGAGTTTTGTGCTTCGGCACGCGAGAAGATCCTCAAGGCTTGCAATGCGCCCGAGGGCGAGGTGCACTTCTTGGTGGGTGGCACGCAGACCAATGCCACCGTCATTCGCGCCCTGCTGCGTCCGCACGAGGGTGTCTTGGCGGCTCACACAGGACATATCGCCGTACACGAGTCGGGAGCCATCGAAGCTACGGGACATAAGGTGATCTGCCTGCCACATAACGAGGGTAAGATCTCTGCCGAGGCGGTGGATCAATTCTTCACAGCCTTCAAGGCTGACGAGAGCTGGGAGCATATGGTCTATCCCGGGATGGTCTATATCTCGCAACCTACCGAGTACGGCACCATCTATTCGCTTGAGGAGTTAGAGGCTCTGAGTGCGGTGTGTCGCAAGTGGCAGATACCTCTCTTCTGCGATGGCGCACGTCTGGGCTACGGCTTGGCGTGCGATGAGAGCGATGTGACGCTTGCCGACTTGGCGCGTCTGTGCGATGTGTTTTACATTGGCGGCACGAAGGTGGGAGCTATGTTTGGCGAGGCGGTAGTATTCCGTCAGAAGGGTTTTGTGCCTAACTTCTTCTCCATCATCAAGCTCAGCGGAGCGTTGCTTGCCAAAGGACGTATGCTCGGCATACAGTTCGATGAGCTCTTCACCGACAACCTCTATCTTACCATTGCCCGCCATGCCATCAACATGGCAAAGCGTATGAGAGAGGGCTTGCTCGAGAAGGGATACACGCTCTATAAGGAGTCGCCCACCAACCAGATCTTCGTGGTGCTGGACAAGGAGCAGGAGCAACGCATGCGTGCTGCGACCACCTTCAGCGAGTGGGAACGATTGGCGGATGGTCGCTTGGTGGTACGCCTTGCCACCAGCTGGGCAACGCGTGAGGAGGATGTCGAGGAGCTGATAGAGGCGTTGTAATTCAAAATTGTTGCTTTCGCATACCTTAATTAGCACGTTAGCCACAGCCGAGCTAGAGCGAGTGCTGATTGGCATCTCTACACTAAAAATTCCGTTAGAGACTCCAATCCTCAGCCAAAGGCTTCGGTGGAGTGACAGGCGTTACGCCTGTTTTATTAAATCATCTCGCCAAACACCCTTTGGCAAGAATTTGCTTCCCTCTTAATAAAACACCCGTTACGGGTGTGGTGGAATGACGCAGGCGTAACGCCTGTTTTATAATTATCTTGCTAAATGCCCTTTAACTAAACATATAGATGTAAACAAAGAACTAAAGAAAATATTAATTATAACCCCTAAGACTATGAAGAAATTGTGGATGTTATTGCTGGCGGCGTTCTTTTGTGTGACGCTTTTTGCCGCAGAGAGTGAGAACAAAGCCCAACTGAAGGTTGATGGCGTAACCACCCAAATCACCTTCTACTCACCCGAAATTGTGCGCGTGGTGAAGTTCCCCGAGGGAGCTACGTGGCAGGGGCGTCAGAGCCTTGTGGTGACGCTTGCCCCAGAGCAAAATCTGAAAATCTCTCGTAAGGAGAATGCCACCTCTATCACACTGAGTAGCAATGCGCTGAGCGTTGTGGTGGATAAAAAGACAGGTCTTGTGCAGTTCCTTCAGAAGGGCAAAAACCTCTTGAAGGAGAGTGCCTATGACTTCCGCCTGCGCGAGCAGGGTGCCGATAAGGGCAGCTACCGCACCATGATTCGCTACCAGCTCGAAAAGGATGAGCCGATCTACGGCTTGGGTGCCATTCAGGATGGTAAGATGAATCGCCGCAACTCACATTTCCGCATGATGGAGCAATCCAACTTGCAGGATTATCAATATGTGATCCAGTCACTAAAGGGTTGGGGACTCTTTTGGGATAACTATTCGCGTGCCGACTTTATCGACAACGAGCAGGGCATGACCTTCTCGGCAGAGGTGGGCGATGCCATCGACTACTACTTCATGGCAGGCGGTTCGGCAGATGGCGTGAACTCGCAGATGCGTAAGTTAAGCGGCAAGGTGCCTATGTTCCCACTCTGGACATTCGGCTATTGGCAGTGCCGTGAGCGTTACAAGACTCCACAAGAGTTGTTGGAGGTGGTCAATTGGCACCGTAAAAATGGTGTTCCGTTAGACGGTATCATTCAGGATTGGCAATATTGGGGTAGCAACTATCTCTGGAATGCGATGGACTTCTTGGGTGAGCCATACCACAACGGCAAGTGGATGGTCGAGGAGGTACACCGCCAGAATGCACACCTGATGATCAGCGTGTGGGCGAGCTTCGGACCTCAGACTCAAGCCTACAAGCAACTCGATGAGAAGGATCTGATGTACGACTTCCAGACATGGCCTCAGAGTGGTCTGACGTTCTGGCCTCCACGCATGGACTACCCAAGCGGTGTGAGGGTTTATGATGCCCTCAGCCCCGAGGCTCGTGAGATCTATTGGCAGAATATGAAGCGTCTGGTGGATTACGATATAGATGCATGGTGGATGGACTCTACCGATCCCGATGCCTTCAACGTCAAGGACGAGCATTATGAGCATAAGGCGGGTGACGGCACATGGCGTCGCTATCGTAACGCCTTCCCGTTGGCTTCGGTGAGTGGTATATATGACAATCTGCGAAAGAACTCTGAGGATAAGCGTGTATTTATCATGACCCGTTCAGCTTTTGCAGGTCAGCAGCGTTATGGCGCGGGCTTGTGGAGTGGTGACGTAGCCTCATCGTGGGATATGTTGCGCAAGCAGATTCCGCTGGGCTTGAACTACACTATGACGGGCTGCCCGAACTTCAATACCGACATCGGAGGTTTCTTCTGTGGCTCTTACAACACCCGTGGTGGTGGCTCGGCACCTCGCAATAGCCAATATCAGGAGTTGTATGTGCGCTGGATGCAGTATGCTCTCTTCTGCCCTGTATTCCGTAGCCATGGCGCAGATGCTCCGCGCGAGATTTACCAGTTCGGTAAGCGTGGCGATGCGGCGTTTGATGCCATCGAGAAGACTATCCGTCTGCGCTATCAGCTCTTGCCTTACATCTATAGCACCGCTTGGCAGGTTACGTCCAACGATGAGAGCTACATGAGAGCCTTGATATATGACTTCCCAGAGGATAAGCGAGTATGGGATTTGGGCAATGAGTTCCTCTTTGGTCGCAGCATCTTGGCAACCCCTATCGACACACCTCAATACACCGAGGAGAAGATTATCCGCGAGGATGCCATGAGTGGCTGGAATCGCCGTGAGGCTGCAACGGAGAAGCGACAGAGTGTGGATTTCGCTCAGACCAAGAGCGTGACAAAGTATCTGCCTGAGGGAGCCGATTGGTATGACTTCTGGAGCGAGAAACGCTATAAGGGTGGTCAGGATGTTACCATCGAGACCTCACTCGACAAGGGTCCTATGTTTGTGCGTGCAGGCTCTATCCTGCCTTTGGCTCCTGTCGTGCAGTATGCCGAGCAGAGCAAGTGGGAGAAACTCGAGATCGTGGTATATCCTGGAGCTGACGCCACATTTACACTCTATGAGGACGAAGGCGACAACTACAACTACGAGAAGGGCGCATACTCTACCATCCGATTCTCGTGGGACGACAAGCGTGGTCGCCTGACGATCCATCAAGCCGAAGGTCAGTACCCTGGGATGCTTCATAAGCGCACGTTCGATGTCCGCATCGTGGGCAAGGAGGGTGTCCGCACGGTGGAATATACGGGCGAGCAGGTGAAGTTGTAGGCAAAACGGCTAAACGCGAGGGTTAAAAAATTGTGATGAATTTTTGATTTATCAACTATTTTTATATATTTGCATATAGTTTAACCCTTAAATTTTTATGCGTATGAAGAAGCTGATTTTGGCAGTCCTGTTTTGTATGTTGGCTGCGACAACTTTTGCACAAAACAATGGTTTGGGTATTCGTGTAGGTAGCGGAGTGGAATTGCAGTATGAACGATACTTTGATTCGGGCAATGTGCTGAAGGTAAATGGCGGTCTTTTTGACTTCGATGGCAATTTTTTCGGTACAGTGATCTATGATTGGGAGTGCTTCAATTGGGGCGACTGGACTCCAAATGCGGGCGATTGGTTCTTGCAGGCGGGTGTCGGCGGTGCTCTCGGTGCATGGAAGGATAACCTCAATATCGGAGTGGCAGGTAATGTAGCTTTTGGTATTCACTTTAGTGGTGCGCCAATCACTCTGGCGGTAGATTATCGACCTACGGTATTTTTGCTGGATGATCGTTTCGGCGATGGCTTTGGCAATTTCGGTCTGAGTTGCACGTTTAGATTCTAAACAGATTATTTTTTAGAAAAAAGAGGTCGCAAGACCTCTTTTTTTGTTCTATCTCTGTACGTCTTAGTTTTACGTTGTTTAGCACGTCATGCCACAGCCGAGCAAAGCGAGTGCTGATTAATCCGACACAAGGTCGGCTTTTCCTCCTCGCGGCTCGGCATAATCCAAGCAAGACTTGGTTTCTGCTCTCGCTCCGCAGTGTCGGTTGGCATCTCTAAACTAAAAATTTCCGATAGAGACTCCAATCCTCAGCCTAACGGCTTCGGTGGAGTGACAGGTCTAAGACCTGTTTTATTAAATCATCTCGCTAAACACCCTTTAGCAAAAATAGCTTCCACACTAATAAAACACCCGTTACGGGTGCGGTGGAGTGACGTGAGAAGCGACCAAACTATCAGCAACACCCATTAGCAGGATTTGCTCACAAATAATAAAACACACCTTAGGTGTGCGGTGGAGTGACAGGCGTAACGCCTGTTTTAGAATTTTCCTGCTAAACATCCTTTAGCAAAAATAGCTTCCACACTAATAAAACACCCGTTACGGGTGTGAATTTTAACCCACCACAGGGGTAGCTTTTAATTGCTCACGCTCGGCATAAGCCAAATACATTTGGATTCTGCACTCGCTTAATCGCAATTTTGAATTCTCCGTGCCCTTGCAGGGCTATAATAATTGTTGTACCTTTGTGATAAGGTTCGGAAATTGCAGACGAAATGATAATAAATCTATAATATATATAAGTATGGAACTAAAGAAAATCCTCGATGTGCGCCGCAGCACACGTAAATTCCTTGAGCAGCCTATAGAGCAGCAGAAGCTGGAGCGTGTATGTCAGATGGCTTTGCAAGCACCCTCGTCTCGCAATAGTCGTTCGACACGTCTTATGGTTGTCACCGACAAAGAGAAGTTGGAGGCGTTAGCAAAGATGCGTGACTACGGCTCAGCGTTTATGAAGAATGCCACTGCCGCCATCATCGTCATGGGCGATAAGCAGGCGAGCGATTTGTGGCTTACCAATTGTGTAATTTCGGCTACCATTCTCCAGCTCGCCATCGTAGATGAGTCGTTGGCATCGTGCTGGGTACAGATTGACGGACGTCCCGTATTGCAGGCTGAGCCAGATGGTAAGTTGGCTGAGGATTATGTGCGCGATTTGTTGGATATCCCATCCAAGTATGGTCTTTTGTGCGCCATAGCGTTGGGTTATTCTGACTTCCAGCCAGCGTCATTGCCTCCCTATGAGGGTGAGGAGCGAATCCTCTGGCGATAAGTCCTGAACGCGTCTAAAAGAGGTGATTTTGTCGTTACACTCACCCTCGAAATCCTCATTTACGCCAAGTAAATTATAGGGTGTTTTTATCCATTTTCTAAGATTTGCCAATAATATGCAAAACATTGTGTTTTAGCCTATTTTGGCAAATTTTCTTTTCTCGCGATTTGCAGAATTTGCCGATAATATCTACTTTTGTATGCAAATAGTATGTGCAAGGATTTGCATACACAGAAGTAATTAACCTAAAAAACGGCAGATTATGTTCAAGTATTCAAAGGACGGCATATCGGTACTCTCGGTGC
>JAFXLG010000049.1 GCA_017531305.1 Alistipes sp. | reverse complement strand
GGTCTCGGACTTGCCATTGTAAAACACGCTGTCCAATTCCACGGCGGCACAATCATCGTCACAAATAGACCCAATGGCGGTCTTAGGTTTGAGTTTACTTTGAATAAGTAACCTTACAATGAGCATCTGGTTAGTCAAATAATTCTTTGAATAATCCTAATACAGAAAACGGCAGTCCCTTTGTTAGAGGCTGCTTTTTCCGTGAGGGACGTTGCCTTTTCAGGATAGGCGACCTTTAACCACTCGATGAAGTCAAGAATTTTCAAATAGTCATCTATAAATGTTCGATGGTTTGGCACGATGTGGCACGAATGTTTGAGGCGAGCGACTTTTCAAGTCGTTCGTCTTTTTTGTTGTTTTGGTGCAACTGCAAGCACTCTTTTGCAGTTCTGCTCCATGAAGATAGTTACTCAAAATTGGGGCATAGACCTATTATTTGCCAAATTTATGCTACCTTTGCATTGGAATCAAAATCAACCCGTCATCGAGGGGCGTTTTGAGCTGTAGAAAACATTAATAATCATCCGATTATGTCTAAGATCATCACACTGCAACTATCGCCCAAACTCTCGGCAGATGCCGAAAGCTATACCTCTATGGCTGCCCGCGAGGCAGGCATCAAACGCGAAGATGTGGCGTTGGTGAGGGTGCTAAAACGCTCGATTGATGCACGCCGCAAGCCTGTGAAGGTCAACCTCACGTTGGAGCTCTTCATTGATCAGGAGCCTCAGCCCGATCCGATACATTTCGACTACCCCGATGTGAGCAATTCCACCGAGGTGATAGTGGTGGGTTCGGGACCTGCGGGATTGTTTTGTGCGCTGAGGCTCATCGAGTTAGGCTACAAACCTATACTTCTCGAAAGAGGCAAGGAGGTTCTGCCACGCAAGCACGACATAGCTCAGATCAACCGCAACCAAGCCATCGACCCCGACTCGAATTACGCCTTTGGCGCGGGCGGTGCGGGAACTTTCTCCGATGGCAAGCTCTTCACACGCAGCAAGAAGCGTGGCGACTATAATAAAGCCTTGCAAACGCTTGTGTTTCACGGTGCTACGCCAGAGATTCTCTACGAAGCACACCCCCACATCGGCACCGACAAGCTGCCACGCATAATCTCAAACATCTGCCAGACCATCGTGCGTCAGGGTGGCGAGATACACTTCTCAAGTCGTGTGAGTGGCTTCACGCTGCGCAATGGCAAAATCGTAGGTGTGAGCCTCGGCGAGCAGAAGATCGAGGCTGCCGCCGTGGTGTTGGCTACGGGACACTCGGCGAAGGATATCTACCGCACGTTGCATCGTGATGGGGTACGTCTGGAGGCAAAAGCGTGCGCCATGGGTGTACGCATCGAGCATCCGCAGCGACTCATCGACTCAATACAATATCATCAGCCTGAGCGTGGCGAATATCTCCCTGCGGCATCATATTCGCTTGTGAATCAGGTCGATGGGCGAGGTGTATATTCGTTCTGCATGTGCCCTGGAGGTTTCATCGTGCCAGCCATGACCCGTCAGGAGGAGTCGGTCGTAAACGGCATGTCGCCCAGCAATCGAGGTTCGGTGTGGGCAAATTCGGGCTTGGTGACCGAGGTGCGCATAGCAGACTTTGAGCATCTTATACCCGAGCATGGGGCATTGGCAGGTCTGGTGTTTCAGGAGCAGTTGGAGCGTGCCGCACGCGAGAATGGTGGCGACAAGCAGATCGCTCCAGCACAGCGTGTGTCGGACTTTGTGGCGGGGCGCAGGTCAACATCGTTGCCCATAACATCGTATGTCCCGGGGCTTGTATGCTCGCGTCTAGATGAGTGGATGCCACAATTTATCTCGACTGCGCTACGCAAGGGAATCGCATCGTTTGACCGCAGGATGCGCGGTTATCTCACCTCGGAAGCTATAGTTGTGGGTGTGGAGTCACGTACCTCTACCCCTGTGCGTATTCCACGCGACAAGGAGACATTGATGCATCCCGAGGTGCAGGGGCTCTTCCCTTCGGGTGAGGGTGCAGGATATGCTGGAGGAATCATCTCGGCTGCGCTCGATGGTGAACGCATCGCCGAAGCTGTAGCAAAATATATCGGCTAAATGTATTAACACCCGTAACGGGTGTTTTATGAATGGGTAGCTATTTTTGCTAAAGGGTGTTTAGCGAGAAATTTCTAAAACAGGCGTTACGCCTGCGTCACTCCACCGCACCCGTAACGGGTGTTTTATTATTTGTGAGCAAATCCTGCTAATGGGTGTTGCTGATAGTTTGGTCGCTTCTCACGTCACTCCACCGAAAACCTGCAAGGTTTGAGGATTGGAGTCTCTAACGGAAAATTTAGTGTAAAGATTATTGCTGTAGAGATGCCAACCGACACTGCGGAGCGAGAGCAGAAACCAAGTCTTGCTTGGATTATGCCGAGCCGCGAGGAGGAAAAGCCGACCTTGTGTCGGATTAATCAGCACTCGCTCTGGCTCGGCTGTGGCATGACACCTCTTAGAGGTGTTTTATGAGTGGGAAACTTTTTTTGCTGAAATTTGTTGTGCGTCAGCTTGATCTCGGCAGAAGCATTTTTGGAAGGAGTGCGGAAAGGGTAATTTCCGTTAAAAAAACGGAGACTTTTTGATTGCTTCAAAAATGCGCAGCATCCGTTTTAGGAAATTGCGCTTTATGCACCCAAAAATGATTCACCGAGCGGTTTTTTGCGCTACTTTTTAACGCTAAAAAGTAGCAGAAACGAAAGTTTAAGAGCGTAAGAAAACCTGCGTTGTGCTAATAGATGACAAGCTACCCACGCTATAAAAAGAGTGTAGAGATGCCAATCATCGGATGATAAATCATACTCTGTGGCATGACGTGTTAAACAGAGTAAAATTAAGTTGTGCGTCAGCCCCAAACTCGGCAGAAGTATTGACACCAACCCCGTAACGGGTGCTTTTATATAAGTATGCTAATAATGTAAGTGAAAAGGTGTTCAGAAAAGGGCAAAAAAAATGAGGTCCTCGGAGGTATTCGACTCTGAGCGAGCACCGCCCTT
>JAFXLG010000048.1 GCA_017531305.1 Alistipes sp. | reverse complement strand
CTCTAATACCCACCATATACGGCTCCTTCTGCCAAATTTAACAATATGGTGAGGTAACACAAAAATGGTATATGTACCAACCACTTATCAAATTTCACCCTCATCCTGCCATTATTACGCAAGTTCTTGCTATCTTTGCATATTACTAACCCCGAAATTAAAAAAATCAATATGAAGAGAATTGTATTTGTTGATTATCTACGCATTTTTGCGTGTTTTCTGGTGCTACTCGTTCACGCCAGCGAGAACTATTACGGTGTAGTGGGCGATGCTAATCTGGCTGGACCACAATCCTTCTTGGCTGACGAGAGCGACCGACTGTGGGTATCGCTATATGACGGATTTTCGCGTATGGCAGTACCTTTGTTTATGATCGTTTCGGCATTCCTGCTTGCTCCGATGAGACGCGAGCAGAGCTCTTGGGAGTTCTATTCTAAGCGACTTAAGCGCATCTTGCCACCGATGTTCTTCTTTATGTTGCTCTATATCTTCCTTCCAACACTTTGGGGAGCGACTGATATGGGCATGGCAATGACCGATCTTAAGCGCATCCTGCTCAACTTCCCCGCTATGGCAGGACATCTGTGGTTTATGTATCCACTCATAGGATTATATCTCTTCATCCCAATAATCTCGCCATGGCTGCGTGAGGCTTCGGCTAAGGAAGAGCGTTTCTTCATTGGTCTGTTCCTTCTCTCAACCTGCATGCCTTATCTGAATCGCTGGTTCGGCGAGTTGTGGGGCGAGTGTTTCTGGAATCAGTATCATATGTTGTGGAACTTCTCGGGTTATCTGGGATATCTGGTTTTGGCACACTACATAAAGACGCATCTGGACTGGAGTCGCTCGAAGCGTATCGTCTGGGGTAGCCTATCGTTGATCGTAGGAGCTGCAATCACCATCTACTCATTCTACGTGCAGGCTGTACCTGGGATTATTCACTCCACTCCTGTCATTGAGCTTGGCTGGGCATTCTGCACTATCAACTGCGTGATGCTCACCTTCGGAGCATTCCTGCTCTTTAGCTGCATCGAAAAGCCCAATGCCCCAGCCTATGTCACCGACCTTTCGGACAAGAGCTTCGGAATCTACTTGGTGCATCTGCTGTGGATGCCTTTGTGGGTGGCTGTTTTCAAGCAGGATATGGCTTTGCCTACCGTGGCAGCAATACCTGTTATCGCCATCGTGACATTCATTTCGAGCTATCTTACCATCAAGATCGCATCGTACTTGCCCGGTAGCAAGTGGACGGTAGGTTGCTAAGGATGTTTAAATAGCACAAACTTGCTTCTACTGGTCATGCAGTGGGGGCAACAATATGGAGCAAGTTCCATCGCTTCGATATGACCACAGGTAGGACAGACGTAATAGGCGGTTGTCCTATCTTTTTTTGCTGCGGGCGCATCATCTGGCGTAAAGTTCCCCTCCTGACAAGCCTTGAGCAGGAGAATATGGTAGTTGTTGTTGGCATTGTACCATGTCAACATACGGGCGATATAGCGATTATTATCGCTCAGTAGCTGCTCGATGACTTGAGGAAGATGCTCTTGATTAAGAGTCTGCTTCTGAGCGATCTTCTGCTGAATGACCTGCTCTGAGGTCAGCACCTCAGTTTCGGAAATAGTTGGAGCTACGGCGTTATCTCCCAACGATTCGATCGCCTGCTGACAGATACGACAATGTATCCGCTCCGACTCGGCTATGGCACGCATGATAACCGCCACCGAGTGAAGAGAGTCGGCATCAGCCTGCGTGGCTTGTTGTTGAGTCATGCGACTCTGGCGGTAAGTTACGCGATACAGATCGTGCAGTTGCCTTAGGCTCTCCTGCCACATAGGCTCCGCAGGCTCCTCGGGCATCAATTCGCCCAAAAGATATACCCATCCCAAAAGCAACGAGCAAGAGATTAATGCTGTAAGGAAGAATCTTCTGATGTAATTCATACCCTCAATAGGTACATAAATTATGCCTACCGCAAAATCTAAAATTCAAAATTTGCACCCGTAACGGGTGTTTTATGAATGGGATGCTATTTTTGCTAAAGGATGTTTAGCGAGAAATTTATAAAACAGGCGTTACGCCTGCACCGAGCGGTTTTTTGCGCTACTTTTTAACGCTAAAAAGTAGCATAAACGAAAGTTTAGAAGCCTGAGAAAATCTGCGTTGTGACAGTAGATGGCGAGCTACCCACGCTCAAAAAGATTGTAGAGATGCCAATCAGCACTCGCTTACGCTCGTCTGTGGCATGACACCTCTAAGAGGTGTTTTATTAATTATTTTACTCAATAGCTTTTAGCAGGATTTGCATGCTACTAATAAAACACCCGTTACGGGTGTGAATTTTGCATTTCCTTCGCTGGTATAACAAAAAGAGGATGTTGGACAAACATCCAACATCCTCATACTCTGCAAGTGCTATAAGCCGAGTTCTGTACTCCGCCAAAGCGAAGCCCCTATCATTTATCTACGACTGCGGTCACCCGCAGCCTCCAGCAACCTACCCCCCGACATTGGACGAGCAACCCTTAATTGTCGGTATACATGGTCTTGCAACCCGTAAGGCGTACTGCCGAAAGACATTGCTGCCTTCGCGGTGGGCTCTTACCCCACCTTTTCACCCTTACCGTGGCGTTAGAAAGGTACGAGTGAGAACTGCTCCTCGCCCCTACCCCGCCAAGGCGGTTATTCTCTGTTACGCTACTATACCCTCACGGACATCGAGCCGTTAACTCGTACGGTGCTCTATGTTGCTCGGACTTTCCTCTTGCCACCCGAAGGCGACCAGCGATAGAGCGCACTTGCCGAAAATCTATCTCAAACAGTAACTTAACTCTAAAATTAGGTTACTTTATCACCCTCTTCATATCCTTGATACGAAGCTGAGTGCTGACCGTACCACGATAGTGATTCTCCACGATCTGATAACATACATCTATCGGACGACCTCCCTTGACCCACTCATAATGTGTAGGCTGCTGGAAGGCGATGGTCTGGATAGTGGTATGTGGCTTCTGGCGTTGTACCAGATCCATGCGCAGATGCTCAGCCTCGGCACCCACCAACTTAGGCTCGCCATGCGAACTTGCGCCATAGGTCACAAATACAGGAGCTGTATTACCCGGACCAAATGGCTGGAAGCTGTTGAGCTGGCGGTGGAAGTGAGGAGTGATATCTGAGAACAAAAGTTCGCTATCGATGTCCACCTGAGGCACCAATATCTGCGGATCAATATGCTCCTCCACATAGTCGTTGAAACGTTTGGTAAACGCCTCAACATTTTCGGGACGCATCGTCAGACCTGCAGCATACATATGACCACCGAAGTTCTCCAACAGATCGGAGCAAGACTCCACAGCCTGATAAAGGTCAAAGCCCTGTACCGAGCGTGCCGAGCCAGTCACAAAACCATTGCTCATCGTAAGCACCACCGTAGGACGGTAGTAGGTCTCAATCAGGCGCGATGCCACGATACCGACAATACCCTTCATTCACTTAGGATTATAGATCACCGTACTCTTGCGATTCTTCAGCTCAGGGTTAGACTCTATGTAGTCATAAGCCTCCTGTGTCACGCTGCGATCTATATTCTTACGATCCTGATTGTAAGAGTCAATCACATCACAGAACTCACGCGCCTGCTTCTCGTTACCCTCAACCAGAAGCTCCACAGCAGCAAAACCGCCACTTGGCGCAGCATTCTCATCATTCTCGTCCATACGCATACGCCCTGCGGCATTGAT
>JAFXLG010000047.1 GCA_017531305.1 Alistipes sp. | reverse complement strand
GTCGTTGTCTACAAGCAGGACTTTGTCGAAGCTCACTGACGACTCTACGTCGCCCTGAAGACGGTGAACATAGAGCTTACGACCCTTCTCAGCCTTAAACTGCTGACCTGCGATCTCTACTATAACGTACATTATTCTAAATGAAATTATAATTTTGCCTAATTTCGGCTCGCAAATATACTAATTTTTTCGCCATTCCAAACATAATCCAATAAATTTTTCATTTTCACGCTATTTGGCACACTTTTCGACTCGGCAAAAGGGCTAAAACTTACGGTTTATGAAAAAATGTACAATAATCATACACTCTTCATGCAAACTCCTGCTCACATATTTAGGGCAATCGCTCTTGCCCTGTTGCAGTGCCATATACCACACCCAAACCACACATGAGACGCTATCGCTAAACGAGAGCATCCACCCCGATCTTATAATAGTAATCTCGACATCGCCACTACTCAAGAGCCCGCAGCTAATACAAGGACTAAGAGGCAAATCCACACATCGCCCCCTGATATTTGTAATCACTTGGCAGTTATCCGAGCAGGTAGTAATCGGATTGCTGGAGATGGGTATAGATCAATATATGACTTTTCCCATATCTGTAGAGCGACTTCGCAGCAAAGTGACGGCAATAAACTATATGTTGAGCGTATGAACGGGATAGAGATTGCATACACCTTATATATAATAGTGGTCATTCTGTTATCACTCATTGCGATAATATATACTCGCGCCGAATCTCACAAAGAGTTTCTCACGAAGGTCTATACCCTTCAGATTTCGGAGCAGCTAAACCTTCAGAATATACAAAACATATCGGCTAACAACAATCATGAGCGAGAAGCTCTGCTCGATGCCTTGCGACATATCATAATCCATAGTTACGGAATTGACCACAGCATATTGTGCAAAATAATATACATCAACTCCCTTGACAAATATATAATGAAAGTCCTTTTCAGCACTTGGAGTAGTTACCGCAAAGCTCGCATGTTACACCTATTGAGTTATCTGCCACACAACTACGAGGTCACCAAGCTAAAACGATTCCGACACTCAAACGATGCCGACATACGCAGAGGGGCGTTGCTGGCAACTCTGGCTGACAATCCTTCGATGGCTATTGCCAACATTTCAAAGCTCAAGCACGAACTTTCGGCAATAGACATCACCCATATCATCTCGCTCCTAAGACGAAATCTCTTGCCGATAGCGTGCGAGCCACTATTAAAAAGTCCGAACAAGAATCTTTGTCTTCTGGGTATGGCGATAGTGAGCAACTTCAATATCACAATGGCTGAGCAGGAGTTGCACTCGATTCTATCACATAGCCGAGACCAGCGCATCATCCGCGAGGCAATTTTTACCCTCTGCTCAATAGGCTCAACACTACAAAGCAGACCTCTCAGACAACAAATAATTGCTGGAGGCGCAGAATTCCGCAAAACGCTTTGTCGCCACCTCTCTGTCGAGGGTTACTCGATAGATACCATACGCCAAATTATTCCGGGCAGAGATTCGCTTCTGGCTGAAAAGATAATACTCTCTCACAAACGCCAACTATACACTTCATCCGAAGTCTCCTAAAGCGGTTGTTGATTGTGAATTCTTGACAAAAAAACACGTACCAACAATGGAAATAATACAAACCATAATACTTATATCGTTGATACTCATTTCACTATCAACCATCAGAGAGACTATCGCATCAAAAAAAGCCCTCCAAAGGCTCTCGTTCATACCTCAAGAGATGAAGAGTTGCTCTCAGGCAAGTCGAGGCATCGGTTGCTCGATAATATGCTCCTCGGTTAGGAGTGTTCGGCATATAGAAAGACTGCTGAGTATAGAATATGACAAGTACGAGGTAATCGTAGTTATCGACTCTCTCCGTCACAAGCACTCTTTCGAGCGAATAATCAACCATTTTCATCTGCTTAGGGTGAGTAATCCCGCTTGCGAGGAGCTCCCTTCATCCGCCATCCGCCAACTTTATCGCTCCCGCCTAAGAGCCATGCGCAGAATCATATTGGTCGATAGGCGTCAAGTATCGGAATACGATGATTTAAATGCCGCCACAGCTGTAGCTTCTTTCGAACAGCTCCTACCTATAGGCAAAAACTCATATATCCATCCCCAAGCCATAGAGGTTTTAATATCCACTATAAGCCATGCGCGCGTCAAACGACAACAAGTAGATTTAATAAGAAGCTCCGCCTTGGCTAATGGATATATCTTTAGCAGAGAGCGAGTTATACAATTAGGAGGTTTCTCCTCCCGAATCTTGCGCAACATCAACAAAAAGAGTGTTGCCTGCGTCCACGCGCCAATATGCTATAGAGAGGAGTCAGCCAGAGGGATTATCATAAGGGGGTTGATATTCTTTTTATTATTGGTGGCAATAATGCCTTTTGGGATTCTGACAAGCGTGGCATTACTGCTGACACTGACTCTACAATGGTCTTTTATATGCCTGCTCGACAGCCCTGAGTTAGAGAAGAAATGTTCTACTCAGGCAAGGTTATGTTATTTATGTTTAAAATGGGACTTTTTTCATAGAAGAATATTTACAATTTCATAAATATTTGTTATCTTTACGAAAGAATCAAAAACATACCATATACATGACCACAGAGAACCAAATGTATCAACAGATCCGAGAGCGACTTCTCCCCGAATGCTTCAATGCAGCGGTAAAGGCTGGAGCCGCAATCATGAAGATCTATAAAAATCATGATGATTACGACATCTCTCTCAAGAGCGACAAAACACCCATAACCGTTGCTGACCGCGTGGCTCACAACACCATTAAAGAGCATTTAGGTCCCACGCGTATCCCTGTCCTGAGCGAGGAGGGACGAGAGATGCGATACGAAGAGAGACGCAATTGGGAGCTATTCCTATTGGTAGATCCATTGGATGGCACGGTGGAGTTCATCAAGGGTAACAATGAGTTTACGGTAAATATCGCACTTATGGCAGATAACGAATGTGTAGCATCGGCACTCTATGTTCCATATCACTGCAAAATGTATATTGCCGCAAAGGGTATCGGATCATATCTGATTCGCGATATCGTTCCACAAGATGATCCACAATACAGCCGTGACGCCATAGAGAAGATCATGGAGCGTTTGCCTCTCAAGTCGAGCCAACACGAAGGATTCCGAGTTGCCGTTTCGCGCTCGCATCAGACTGCCGAGACTCAAGAGCGTATTGACCAGATGCGTAAGGAGCATCCCGATCTGGAGGTTATCGAACAAGGTAGTTCTTATAAATTCTGCTTGTTGGCTGAAGGTACGGTTGACTACTATGTGCGCACAACTCACACCTATGAATGGGATACTGCTGCAGGAGAGTTGATCCTCGCAGAGGCAGGCGGTAAGACCATATCTTACCCCGAGGGCGAGAAGTTGCAATACAACAAAGAGGATTTAAGGAATCCTTGGTTTGAAGCTCATCGCGGCTAAACGCACATCCGTCGTACACAAACGACAGACCTCCAAAGGCTTAGATTAGGCTTTGGAGGTCTGTTTTTATTATATCACATCACATTTTCATGCTCTAAATTGGAGTATATAAGAAAAAATCAATACCTTTGGAACGAATATCGCCCTAAAGAAGAGTTCTTACCACGCTTCACAAAGCGACAAGGATAAAGGAATCGGCGGCGATTGATAACAAACGAAAACTTAAAATAACAACGGAAACTATGCAAAAGACCCGTGCATTTTTAATTGCAATCATTATGACACTGACACTCTCTACCTTCAACTCATGTCGCCAGACTACTCCGACTGTAGAGCAGGAGCAAACATCGGAGCAGATGCCTTGGATATTGGATAAGTTTGACGATATCAAGGTATTGCGTTATGAAGTTCCAGGATTTGAGAATCTACCACTCAACCAGAAGGAGCTGATCTACTATCTGGCTCAAGCCACCAAGTGTGGTCGAGATATCCTCTTTGACCAGAATTTTAAATACAACCTCACCATCCGCCGTACGCTGGAATCAATCTACACCAAATATGAGGGAGATCGTACCTCGGCAGAATTTAAGGCTATGGAGAAGTATCTCAAGAAGGTGTGGTTTGCAAATGGTATTCACCACCACTACTCTAACGACAAATTCCGCGCTGAGTTCCCTCGCACATGGTTCTCGCAGCAGGTAGATAAATATGTTGATCCACAGGAGTTAAAGATTGAGAAGGAGCTGCTCTACAACATCATCTTTGATGAGAAACTATACTCTACTCGCCTCAACCAAAAGGATGGTGTAGATATGGTTACTGAGTCAGCTTGCAACTACTATGAGGGTGTAACCATGAAGGAGGTAGATAAGTTCTACACGGAGCTTATCGACCAGAATGATCCTCGTCCTATTTCATACGGACTCAACTCTAAACTCATGAAGGATGAGAAGGGCAATATCGTGGAGCGCACATGGAAGTTGGGCGGTATGTACTCATCTGCCATCCAGCAGATTGTATTCTGGCTGGAGAAGGCCGCAGCAGTGGCTGAGGAGCCTCAGAAGAGCATCATCAATGCCCTGATCAACTACTACCGCACAGGTGATTTGAGAGAGTTTGACCGTTACAACATCCTTTGGGTGGGCGACAATGTGTCGAACGTAGATTTCGTCAATGGTTTTATCGAGGATTACGGTGATCCACTCGGTCGCAAGGCTTCATGGGAGGGTACGGTAAACTTCATGGATAGTGTAGCTTGCCGCCGCACTCAGATTATATCGGAGAACGCACAGTGGTTTGAGGATAACGCGCCTATCGACCCTGCATTCCGCAAAAAGGAGGTTAAGGGCGTATCGGCTAAGGTTATCACAGTAGCTATGTTGGGTGGAGATTGCTACCCTTCTACCCCTATCGGCATCAACCTGCCAAATGCAGATTGGATCCGTAAGGAGTATGGCTCAAAGTCGGTAACTATCGACAACATTACATACGCCTACGATAAGGCTGCGCAGGGCAACGGCTTTAACGAGGAGTTTATGCTCCGCGAGGAGGATCGTGAGCGCATCAAGAAGCATGGTAAGCTTGCAGATGACCTCCACACCGACCTTCACGAGTGCTCGGGTCACGGTTCTGGTCAGTTGGCACCTGGAACAAAGGGTGGCGAGTTGAAGAACTACACCTCAACTTTGGAGGAGGCTCGCGCAGATCTCTTTGGACTCTACTATTTAGGTGATCCTAAGATGGTTGAGATTGGGTTGATCCCATCGCTCGATGTTGCATGGGCACAGTATGCCGATTATATCATGAATGGAATGATGACTCAGTTCTCTCGTATCGAACTTGGCAAGGATGTCGAGGAGTCTCACATGCGTAACCGCAAGCTCATCGCCGAGTGGTGCTACGAAAAGGGTAAGAAAGACAACGTCATCGAATGGGTAAAGAAGGATGGCAAGTCATATCTGGTTGTCAACGACTTCCAGGCTTTGCGCAAGCTCTTTGGCGAGCTCCTCAAGGAAGTACAGCGCATTAAGTCGAAGGGCGATTATGAGGCCGGACGCAAGTTGGTTGAGAACTACGCAGTCAAGATTGACCCCGAATTGCACAAGGAGGTTTTGGAGCGTTACAACAAATTGGGAATTGAGCCTTACAGCGGTTTTGTTAACCCAGATTATGAGCTTGTAATGCAGGATGGTAAGGTGACAGATGTGAAGTTGGTCTATAAGTACAACTACACAGAGCAGATGCTCGACTACTCGAAGAACTATTCGTTCTTGCCTTCGATTAACTAAGTGGCTGATCCGAAAAAGAACTTATTTTGCAAAAAAGTCCTCCTTTGCAGGGGACTTTTTTCTATATAAAACATTTTTATCGGCGTATGGAATTTTTAATTCCGATATTATTATATAACTTTGTCGCAGTTTTATAAACAGACTAATGAAAACTTTTGATAAAGTAAGAGAGTTACAACAAGAGTTGGCTAATCATAAGCCATCCGAGATTGGATTCGTCCCCACCATGGGAGCACTACATGCTGGTCATCGTTCATTGGTGGAGAAGGCACGCCGAGAGTGCCAGATAGTAGTGGTCAGCGTATTTGTGAACCCTACTCAGTTTAATGATAAGACAGATCTCAAGAACTATCCTCGTACACCCGAGGCAGACCTTGCCACACTCGCTCAGGCGGGAGCCGATTACGTGCTGATGCCTACCACCGAGGAGATTTACCCCGAGCCTGATACCCGCCAATTTGATTTCGGATTGATCGACAAGGTGATGGAGGGTGCAACACGCCCAGGTCACTTCAATGGCGTAGCGCAGGTTGTCAGTCGCTTGTTCGACATAGTAAAGCCCGGCAAGGCATATTTTGGCGAGAAGGATTTTCAGCAGATCGCAGTAATCAAAGCCATGATCAAGCAGCTCAATCTGGATGTTGAGATCGTGGAGTGTCCTATCATCCGCGACACCGATGGTCTTGCCCTCTCATCGCGCAACTTACTTTTGACTAAGGAGCATCGTGCTGCCGCACCTGAGATATATGCCACTCTGAAGCAGTGTGCAGAGAAGGCTGCGACATTATCGCCTCAGCAACTCACACAATGGGTTATCGGCGAGGTAGAGAAGAGCGGACTTTTGAAGGTTATCTATTTCCAGGCTGTAGATGCGCTATCGCTACAAGAGGTCAGCTCTTGGGAGCAGAGCGAGAGAGTGCAGGGATGTATTGCGGTACAAGCTGGAGAGATACGACTCATAGATAATGTAAAAATCAAATAAACCATGATGATCGAAGTTTTAAAGTCGAAGATTCATCGCGTAAGAGTAACTCAGGCAAACCTGAATTACGTTGGAAGCATCACCATTGATGAGGATCTGCTCGATGCGGCAAACATGATCGAAGGAGAAAAGGTACAGATTTTGGACATCAACAACGGTGAGCGTCTGGAGACCTACATCATCAAGGGTGAGCGAGGTAGCGGATGCGTCTGTCTGAATGGTGCAGCAGCTCGCAAGGTACAGGTAGATGACCTTGTTATCATCGTATCGTACGCCTTGATGGATTTCGAGGAGGCAAAGCAGTTTAAGCCTTCTGTAATTTTCCCCGACTCAGCAACAAACCATCTCGTAAAATAAAGGGATAAACATTGGATACCTTTTTAGCCATATCAGCCATCATCTGTGGTGTTGTCGGCATCATCGGAGCTGTTGTTCCCATCATCCCAGGGACAATACTTTCGTATGCGGGACTTGTGTTAGCGTTTTGTACCGAACATTCATCCATCAGCGAAGGAACGCTATGGCTTTGGGGTGCTATATCTCTCATTGTCATTATTTTGGATTACATCCTCCCAGGCTATTTCAGTAAGGTCTTTGGCGGATCAAAAGTTGGCATTATGGGAGCAACCATAGGAGTATTGATAGGTGCTGTTGTGATGGGACCAATCGGCATTGTGATGGGACCATTTGTGGGAGCAGTCGTGGGCGAGATGATCAACGAACGCAGACCTCTGGACAAGGCATTGATTGTGGGATTCGGCTCTCTGCTATCGTTTTTTGTCGGCACGGGCATCAAGCTAATCGCTGCAGGCTGGATGATGTATTACATCTGGAAGGATCTATTTGAGCTAATAAAGTCCATCGTATAGATGTAGCGATTGAATTCAAATAAGTAGGGCAACACTTTCTTTCTTAAGTGTTGCCCTATTCAATAGAGGGGACTCCTCCTAAAACTTCAATTCAAACTGTAAACGGAGCTGATCCTCTACCTGCTTGGCATCTTTGAACTGTATGGCATACATACCAACAACCATTGCACCCGCAACATTTGCCACATTATCGTCTATAAACACCGACTCTTCAGCCTTTAATCCATATCGGCTAAGCAGGCAATCATAGATCGCAGGATCGGGTTTGAGCAACTTTTCATCACCCGAAACAACTATTCCGTCAAACTCTGCAAAGATAGAATACTTATCTCGAATAAAAGGATATGTCTCGTTTGACCAATTAGTCAGACCATATACGCCATATCCAGCAGTCTTGAGTCGGCGTACCAAATCTGCCGTACCTTCAATCTCGCCACTGATCATCTCGGTCCAACGTGTATGATAGATCTCGATAGCCTCCTTATGCTCAGGGAACTTCTCGACCATCTCGGCAACGCCCTCTGCAAATGGCTTACCACCATCCATCTGTATATTCCAATCGTAGGTACATATATTATCCAAGAACCACTCGCTCTTTTCGCTATCGCCGAAATACTTGTCGTATAAGTGTCGGGGATTCCAATCAACCAATACACCTCCGAAATCGAAAACTACATTCTTAATCATAGCACTCTTCATTTAACAGTTTAACTTAGTCACGACTTTCTATTGAGAGATCTTTACCAACGCTTCGCGGTAGGCATTCAGAATACGCGATTTGGATATAAATCCTAAATAACGATTGTTTTTATCCACCACAGGCAACATCCAAGTGTGATTCTCCTCGAAGTGAGGCAGAATACTCTGAACCTGTTCATGCTCAAGGATTTTGTAAGGTGGTTGTATCATGTAATGGATAATAGAGCGTCCCCACTTGTCACGTTTGAACATATCTTCTCGTAAGTCATCCAATTGAACAACGCCCAAGAGGTGACCGAAATTATCTATTACGGGGAAAATATTTCTGCGCGCCGAAGAGATGATATGCACCAAATCGCCCAAAGTCATCGACTCGCGAATACGGATAAAATCGGTCTCCATGAGTTTCTCCAGACTAAGGAACACAAATACCGACTGATCCTTATCGTGAGTGAGCAACTCACCGCGCATACGCAGCTGCTTGGTATAGATCGAATCGCGATCCAGAGTGTAATCTACGGCAAAGGCGATACATGCAACAATCATCAGCGGGATGAACAAGCCATAACCGTTGGAAAGCTCGGCAATAAGGAATATTGAGGTAAGCGGAGCCTTCATCACGCCTGCCATTACACCCGCCATACCGACCAGAGTAAATGACACAACCGAAATATGCCAATCGAAAAGCACATTACACACCAGAGCCACCGTAGCACCCATAAATGCACCCACAAAAAGCGAAGGAGCAAACGTACCTCCCACACCACCTGCTGCATTGGTGGTAGCCATAGCCACAACCTTACCGAACATGATGGCAATGACATATATGATGGCAACCCACTCTATAGTTCTGAACTTATAGAATAACGAATTATCGAACAGATTCTCCACATTACCATGCATCAATGCTGTCATACCCTCATATCCCTCTCCATAGAGTGGTGGGAAGATAAAAATCATAATTCCCAACAATGCTCCAGCAAAGCCCCATCGCTTATATTGCGAAGAGATATTCTTCACAAATTTGCCTACAATAGAGTTTACCTCGGTAAAATAATATGACATCAGACCACAACACACGCCCAACAAGACGTAAAGCGGGATCTGAGCCAGTTGGAAAGCATCTGAAGCGGATAGAGTCACCGAAATAATAGGATCGAAGCCTCGGAACATCAATGCAACGGTAGTTGCTGTAATAGAGGCTATCAACAACGGGATTACCGATGAAGCTGTGATATCCAACATCAGGATCTCCAACACAAAGACCACTCCCGTAATCGGTGCTTTGAAGATCGCCGCCACGGCAGCACCTGCGCCACAACACAAGAGCAAGGTTAGCTCCTTATAATTGAGTTTGGCAACCTTACCCACATTGGAGCCTATGGCAGCACCCGTCAACACGATAGGAGCCTCTGGTCCGACAGATCCTCCGAAACCGATTGTCGTAGCACCACCTACGATAGATGTCCAGCAATTATGAGAGGCGATACGCGAATCCTTGCGAGACATGGCGTAGAGCACTCTGGTAACACCCTCCGAGATATGATCCTTGACCACATATTTAACAAAAAGCGTAGCCAGAATAATACCGATGGCTGGATATATCAGGAACAGGAATTGAGCTTCACTCGCAGGAAACCAAGTCACCAAAGCCGAACGTACCAAATGCAAAAGCACCTCAAAAATACACGTTCCCGCACCAGCAAGCACACCTACCACAACGGCAAGCAACAACATCATCTGACGATCACTCAGACGATGACGCAACCGCTGTAGAAGATCTCTTAGACGAGTTATTAGTCCAATCGGAATCAGCGACATTCCCTAAAAAGTTATTACAAAATTTCTTACTTAGCCTTATACATCTGAGCCTGCTCGCGGATCAAGTCCAAATCCTCGAAGTAATTAATTTTCATCGAGTTACGAACCATATTCAACGTCTCAGCAGCCTCGGCACGAGCAACCTCGCAACCACGCTTGAGGATCTCATATACACCCTCGATATCCTGCTCATACTCCTTGCGGCGAGCGCGGATAGGCTCCAACATCTGCTGCAGAACAGCATAGAGGAACTTCTTAACCTTCACATCACCCAAACCGCCACGCTGATAATGAGCCTTCAACTCATCAAGACATGAATAATCAGACCAAAACTCAGCAAAATGATCAACACAAGAGAATGCATCGAGGTATGTAAATACGCAGTTACCCTCGATTGATCCTGGATCTTCAACACGGATATGGTTAGGATCAGTGTACATGCTCATCACCTTCTTACGCAAATCTTCAGCCGAATCCGACAAATAGATGCAATTTCCCAAAGATTTAGACATTTTTGCCTTTCCATCTGTTCCAGGCAGACGCAAACAAGCCGAATTCTTAGGCAACAGTATCTCTGGCTCAACCAAAGTCTCACCATAGATTGAGTTAAACTTATGGACAATTTCACGAGTCTGCTCGATCATTGGCTCCTGATCCACTCCCGCAGGCACGGTAGTGGCACGGAATGCGGTGATATCCGAAGCCTGAGAGATAGGATAAGTATAGAATCCCACAGGGATAGACTTACCAAACTCGCGCATCACGATCTCGCTCTTTACCGTTGGGTTGCGCTCCAAACGAGCAACCGTAACAAGATTCATATAGTAAAATGCTAACTCAGTAAGTTCTGGTACCATGCTCTGGATAAAAATTGTCGATTTGGTTGGATCTATGCCACACGAAAGATAGTCCAACGCCACCTCGATGATATTCTGACGCACCTTCTCAGGATTATCGGCATTATCCGTTAAAGCCTGAGCATCGGCAATCATGATAAATATCTTCTCGAATTCACCTGAATTCTGCAACTCAACGCGCTGACGAAGTGAGCCCACATAGTGACCCAAATGAAGTTTACCTGTTGGGCGATCACCCGTAAGAATAATTTTTCCCATTTTTCTATTGTAATTTTACGTTTATAATCCGATTTACCCCCTTACACCATACGCTTTTAGCCAAATTTAATCAGCAGAGCGCACAGATAATATAGGAATTAACTACAAAATTAATAATTTATCGGCGATGAGCCAAAAAACTTTGATACTATAATTTTTTTTTATACATTTGCTAAAGCAAATAGCAATTAAATAATAAAACTAACCCCATAACTATGACTATCATTCAACTTCAATACCTAATCGAGGTTGCCAATTGTGGTAGTTTTTCTGCCGCTTCGGAGCATTGCTTCGTTACGCAACCTTCGCTCTCAATGCAGATTAAATCGCTGGAAGAGGAGTTGGGCGTAATACTTTTGGATCGCACAAAAAAGCCCGTGATCCCTACCGAAGCTGGAGCTGTAGTAATCGCTCAAGCCCAAGAGACTTTGCGTGCTTACAACTACATCCGCGAATCTGTTGCCGAACTTAAAGGCGAAACTACAGGTAAGATCCGCTTGGGCGTGATCCCTACTATCGCCCCTTATCTGCTCCATAAATTCATACCTGATTTTGCCAAGCGATATCCTCGTGTTGAGTTGGAAATCAGAGAGATGGTGACGGCAGACATCATCGAAGCCCTGAAGCATGATCGCATAGATGCAGCTTTGGTGGCGAGTGGTACTTGTGGCGAGGGAATTATCGAGCGCGACCTTTTCAGCGACACATTCTACGCCTACGTTTCGCAGTCAAATCCACTCTTCGAGCGTTCAAATATCCGCATCGAAGATATCGACATGAAGGATCTCATATTGCTTAGCCCAGGCAACTGTATGCGCGACCAGATCATAGAATTGTGCCAAGCAAGACGAAGCGTCCCATCACACTACTCTTTCGAATCGGGATCACTCGACACGCTGATGAGAATCGTGGATTGCACCTCCTCGATGACCATTATCCCAGAGATGGCTCTGGAATACATACCCATCGGACGCCGACAGCAGATCAAGAGCCTTGCCAAAGGTGCTACATCACGCCGTATTGCTATCGCCATCCGCCGAACATACGTCAAGGAGTCGATTATCAACGCTTTAGAGAAGACTATTCTTGAAAAAATCAGCATGGAAAAGGCGGCAAGATAACCTTTTTCGACAAACATTTTCTACCAAAAAGTCTGCGCATAGATGAATCATGTGCAGACTTTTTGCATATTACGCCACAAATGCAGAATACCAATTACTATTTTATTTTGATTAAAATGGATGAAAATAGAGATAAACCGACCTCACAGCGTTTATCTTTTCAGAAATTTTATTATCTTTGCAAAGTTATGTATATGTATAATTTTAACCGCCCTTAAGTGGGACTGATTATGGATAAATTGATTGAGACTATAGTAACTGCCATACAAGACAAAAAAGGTAAGGATATTGTATCATTGGATTTGACTGGATTTGACGGAGCGATATGCTCTCACTTCATCGTATGCAACGCCGATTCCAACGCTCAGGTAGCTGGTATCGCAGACGGCATTGAGAAGGATGTTTACGAAAAACTCGGTCAGAAGCTTTGGCGTATCGAGGGTCAGCAGAATGCATTTTGGATTGCAATGGACTATGTAGATGTAGTGGTTCATATCTTCCAGAGCGACCTGAGAGAGTTTTATAAGTTAGAAGAGCTTTGGGCTGATGCTCCAATGAAAAAATATGAATACGAGTTATAAAAATGGCTAAAAAGAAGAAAACAACAAACATAGAGATCCGCCCCAATTTTATGTGGGTATGGGGCGCAATCATAATCTGCATCATCGGATATTCGCTCATTGGCGAGAGTAGAAGCATGCCTGTCGCTGCCGACTGGAATACCGTAGAGGAGATGATCCTCAAGGGCGAAGTCGAGCGTATCAAGGTTATAAACAAGAACGAAGCAGAGGTATATCTTACGGATCAGGCTATCGAGCAATACCACAACGCAGAAGAGGGTAATCGTTTCAAGCGAATCCCAGATCATGGCAAGCAGCTGACATTTACCATCGGATCGGTAGATATTCTGGATCGTGACGTAAAGCAGGCTGTGGCAGATTCTGCTTTGGAGAATAACCCTGTCAGCATCGAATACAACAACGATCAACGTGGCTGGGGCGATATTCTGCTCAACCTTCTGCCTTGGATCTTCCTCATAGGCATTTGGTTCCTCTTTATCCGTGGAATGTCTCGCGGTGCAGGAGGAGCAGGTGGTGGTATCATGAACGTGGGCAAGGCTCGCGCTCAGGAGTTCGATAAGGATGACCCCAAGAAGCGCGTCACATTTAAAGATGTTGCAGGACTCGCGGAAGCCAAGATCGAGATCATGGAGATCGTGGATTTCTTGCGTAATTCTCAGAAATACAAGGATCTGGGTGCCAAAATCCCGAAGGGAGCTTTGCTTGTAGGTCCTCCAGGAACAGGTAAGACTCTGCTGGCTAAGGCTGTAGCAGGTGAAGCAAATGTACCATTCCTTTCTATTTCGGGATCGGATTTCGTGGAGATGTTTGTCGGAGTGGGTGCTTCACGCGTTAGAGACCTCTTCGAGCAAGCTAAGCAGAAGGCTCCATGTATCGTATTTATTGATGAGATTGATGCCATAGGTCGTGCCAGAGGAAAGAATGCAGGATTTTCGGGCAATGACGAGCGAGAGAATACCCTCAACCAGATGCTTACCGAGATGGATGGGTTCCAGACCAATACAGGAGTGATTGTTTTGGCTGCGACAAACCGTGCCGATATCTTGGATAAGGCATTGATGCGTGCGGGACGTTTTGACCGTCAGATTGATGTAGGTTTGCCAGATGTAAACGAGCGTGAGGAGATTTTCAATGTTCATCTGCGCAATATCAAGATGGATAAGACGATAGATCGTAAGTTCTTAGCGCGCCAGACTCCTGGCTTCTCGGGTGCAGATATTGCCAACATTTGTAACGAGGCAGCCTTGATTGCAGCACGAAAGAATAAGAAGATGGTCGAGCGCGATGACTTTATGGCGGCTATTGATCGCGTTATCGGAGGTCTGGAAAAGCGCAATAAGCCTATGTCTATTGCCGAGCGCCGTGCCACAGCAATCCATGAGGCTGGTCACGCAACGGTGATGTGGATGCTCAAAGAGTGCGACCCAGTATTGAAGGTGACAGTTATCCCTCGCGGTAATAGTCTGGGTGCTACATGGTCAGTGCCAGATGAGGAGCGAGTACACGTTACCAACGAGGTGCTGGAGGCTAAGTTGGCAGGAATGCTCGGAGGTCGTATCGCCGAAGAGGTCAACTACGGCACTCTGGGCGCAGGAGCTTTGAGCGATTTGGAGCGTTCAACGAAGATGACCTACGCGATGGTGGCATACTACGGTATGAGTAAGAAGATCGGTCCGATCAGTTATTACGACTCTACCGGCACACGCGACACCTTCACAAAGCCATATAGCGAGCAACTTGCCACAGAGATCGACCAAGAGGTACGCCGCATACTCGATGAGGCTTATAACAGAGCGCGTACTCTCATTGAGCAGAACAACGACAAGATCAATCAGATGGCAGATATGCTTCTGGAGAAGGAGACTATCTACTCGGAGGATATAGAGACAATACTCGGACCTTCGGCGCAGGCTCTACAAGAAAAGGAGGAGCAGAAGCTCAAGGAGCAGGCTGAGCAACCTCAGCAGAAAGAGGCGCAGCCAACAGAGCCATCACCAGACAAGGAGCTTGAACCCCCAACCGCTAACGAAACGGAGAGCAAATAGGCGGCATCGAGCCAAGAAGATTGAAGAAACTTTTGAATAAAACTCGTTAAAGAGTCACCTGAATATGAATGATAAACTGAAGAACTTTATAGTGCGCACTTTGAGTGGTGCGGTGATGCTGGCAGTAGTATTGGGAGCTATCCTCGCATCGGAGTGGAGTTTTATAGCACTTATGGCAGTCATTACATTGGGCGGAATATGGGAATTTTATAACTTTGCTCAGAAAGCGGGTTACCAGCCAATGAAGCTATTGGGACTCTTTGGCGGCATGATGATTTTTGCCATAGCTATCTCTTTGTTCGTCTTGTTTGCCACTAAGGATAGCACTAATGATTCACTCTTTGCCATTATATTTGGCATGGCAATCATCACTATGCTACTGCTCGTACCTCTGATGTTTATCTGCGAGTTGTATCGTAAAAGCCCTACCCCAATCGCCAACATCGGCTCTACACTCATGGGTATGCTCTATGTTGCATTACCACTCTCGCTGCTAATACTCATACCAGCATTATTGGGCAACGGAGTGTGGAATCCATGGATCGTGATATTCTATATCTTCATCATCTGGGCTAACGATGTCTTTGCATACCTCTTTGGTATCACATTGGGTCGCCACCGCCTTTTTGAGCGTATTTCGCCTAAAAAATCATGGGAGGGCTTCTTCGGAGGATTGCTCGGTGCAATGGCTATGGGCTACGTGGCATCGCTTGTCTTGGAGGCTGACGCCATGACGTGGATCGGATTGGCATTGGTCGCAGCCATTGCGGGAGTATTCGGAGATCTTGTCGAGTCTCTCTTCAAACGCTCGGTGAATCTGAAAGATTCGGGTAACTTTATCCCTGGACATGGAGGTTGGCTGGATCGCTTCGATGCGCTGATCTTCTCGGCACCGTTTGCCTTTGTGTATGTTATATTCATAACATTCATCGCTTAGTAAAACCTTAAACTACCATATATTATGAAAATCAACAAAGAAGGTTACAGAATAATAGCAGTATCGGGACTCATATGTCTGGTACTCTGGTTGCTTATCTACTACTTCCAAAGCCACCACCTTGGCATCAGCCTGCTTGCCACAAGTGCGGTGATCCTCATCGTATTCTGGTTCTTCATCATCGCTTTTTTCCGCGAGCCTAAACGCGCTAAGATCCACGATCCTGAGTTGGTCTTCTCGCCTTGTGACGGACGTGTAGTGGTAACTGAGGTCGTTTATGAAGATGAGTACCTTAAGCAGGAGATGTTGCAAATCTCGATCTTCATGTCGATTACCAACATCCACATGAACTGGTTGCCTGTGGGCGATGTGATTGATTATTTTAAGTACCACCCAGGACGCTTCCTCATTGCATGGCACCCTAAGTCATCTACCGAAAACGAGCGTACCACAACCGTAGTAAAGTTGGATAACGGAGAGAAGGTGCTGTTCCGTCAGGTGGCAGGTCTTATCGCACGCCGCATCGTATCCTACATCAAGGTCGGAGATAAGGTAAAACAGAACGATGTATTCGGTTTTATCAAGTTCGGTTCGAGAATTGATGTATTGGTTCCAAAGGATAGCGAACTTTTGGTAGAGATTGGAGATCCTGTTATCGGATCACAGACGCCACTATTGCGCCTAAAGAGCAACTCTGCAGAGCAGAATAAGTAGGACAAACAAAGGAAGAGAATTAGAGATGGCTATCACACCTCAAAACATATTACGATTCTTGGTCGGTATCGCAATTACTGCTGCCATACTATTTTTGGTATGGTACTTCAGTTCTGTGGTAATCTATATCCTTGTTTCTGCGGTGTTGGCAATCATGGGACGACCTTTGGTGAATTGGCTTTCGAGGCAGCATATCGGCAAACATAAGCTACCACGTTGGGCTGCAGCATCTGTTACGCTGCTGGCTATTTTCGTGATCTTTGCCTCGATTTTTTCACTCTTCATCCCACTCATATTCAACAAGATCAACGAGTTTGCACAACTCGACTTCTCTTCGGTGCTGGCATCAGTGGAGCAACCCATATCGCACGCACAGCGATACCTGCAACGCCTTTTTGCTCTGCCCGTAACCGAGTTCTCGTTGTCGGAAACGATTATCTCTACGCTGAAGGACTTTGTTAATTACAATACCATCAACAACACCTTCACCTCGATAATCAACATCGCCACTACGATGCTAATCAGCATCTTCTCCATTGCCTTCATTACGTTCTTCTTCCTCAAGGAGGATGGTTTGTTCTATACAATGGTCAAGGGGCTCTTCCCCGAGAGATTGCATGGCAACGTAACTTGTGCTTTGGACTCAATCACAGTGCTTCTCTCGCGCTACTTTACGGGAATTCTGACCGAGAGCCTGATTCTGATGGTAGTAATCTCTACGGTGATGATACTCTTCGGCATGAAGACCGACAACGCTCTGCTCATAGGTTTGATTATGGGCGTAATGAACGTCATACCATACGCAGGTCCACTGATGGGAGGTATCCTCTCGGCATGCATCGGTATCATCGCCCCAATACACGGCATGACCGCCATCGGTAGCTTCTTCCTCATTGGTTGTACGCTCTTCTGCATCAAGGGCTTTGATGATTTTGTACTCCAGCCTACAATCTATTCAGAGCGAGTTAAGGCTCACCCGTTGGAGATATTTTTGGTGATTTTGATAGCAGGTTATATGGCAGGTATCGTTGGAATGCTTCTTGCCATACCTTCATACACAGTATTGAGAGTTTTGGCAAAGGAGTTCTTCTCGGAGTTCTCGGTTGTGCAGAAGCTCACGCATAATATTTAATTAATAAGGAGCGGCAATGCCGCTTTTTTTAACAGATAGTAATGATTATAAAAGGAGTAGTAATCCACGGCGCAGAGTTAGGTCGTAAGTTGGGATTCCCGACTGCAAACCTCGATGCCACAGGGATAAATATAGCTAATGGAGTATATTTTTCGAAGGTTGAGATTGACGGCAATAAATATAAGGCTATGACTAATATCGGAATTCGTCCATCGGTGGATGGTAATTGCAGATTGCTGGAGGCTCATATTTTCGACTACGAGGGGACTCTGTACGACAAAGAGATTAAGGTGGAGCTACTCTCTAAACTCAGGGATGAACAACGATTTAACTCCATCACAGAACTGCAAGAGCAGTTGCAACGAGACGCCGCAAAGTGCTATTCGATGGAGGAGTAACCAAAGATAAGAAGAGCCTGTCTAACAAGTCGTGGATAGGCTCTTTTGTTGCGCATTACATTTGTAATTATGATGGGATTGGCTACTGCGCAGACCAAAAGTCTGCTCCGCTTGACGCCTTTCCCTTGGAATCCTCGGATATAAATAAACATCATTTGCAAATTCTGCAAAGCAGAATATCTTTTGCAATATAAGCAGTTGTAAGTGTGCAAGCACCCACAACTGCTTATATTACAAAAGCCACCCCAAAAGGAGTGGCTTGACAATGATGTTTATTTGCATCGCTCGTGATTCCGGCGGGATTCGAACCCACGACCCACAGCTTAGAAGGCTGTTGCTCTATCCAACTGAGCTACGGAACCATCGTCAAAACCTTGATAAAGGATTCTCCAAAAGTTTTGCGAGTGCAAAATTAATTCATTTATTTCTTTTCTCCAAGTCTTTGTCGAATTTTATCTGATTCGTGGATTGGCTCGACAACTACCCGAAAATAATTTTCATAATCAACGATGTCGCTCCCTGATTCTTCTGCGTATAGCTCTTCGCCGCTGATCCTGCTCTCTGCAAAGCTGCGTGATCATCCCTCAACGGTGCAAACCACTCAGCAAGATCCTCTGCCGACTCAACCTTGGTAGCAGCCCCAAGCGCAACCATATCGCGAGCCTCCTTAAACTTTTGATAGTTAGGACCAAATGCTATCGGCAAACCAAATGTCGCAGCCTCCAAAGTATTATGGATACCCACGCCAAAGCCACCTCCAATATAGGACCATGTGGCGTAGCCATAGACCGATGAAAGGATACCTATTGTATCGAGAATCAAGACTTGAGTCTGGCTAAAATCGCTCTCCGCGTTACAACAAGTATATCTAACTGCACCAGCCTTAGTCTGAGCAATGATCTTCTCTATACGACTATTATCCATCTCGTGAGGTGCCACAACAAACTTAATCTGAGGATTATCATTTATCAGCGTCTGCAAGATATCCTCATCGGGACCCCAAGTCGAGCCAGCCACAAACAGACGATCTTCACCCTTAAATCGCTCAACCACAGGCACCGTCTTTACGTTACGGGCAATCTCCGCCACACGATCAAAGCGCGTATCACCTGCCACAACCACATTATCGAACCCGATACCATGCAGCAACTCCTTAGACTCCTCATTCTGAACAAACATCTGCTCAAAGCTATCCAATGCCTGTCGCCAGATAGAGCCATAATTACGGAAAAAGATAGAATTGCGGCGGAAGATAGCCGAGATAAGGAAGGTCCGAACGCCTCGGCGTTTAAGCTCCGCGAGCAGATTAAGCCAAAACTCATATTTCACGATAATGGCTACCTCAGGATGCGCTATATCGAGGAACTTGCGAGCATTGCGAGGAGTGTCGATGGGCAGATAGAATATATAATCAGCACCGCCATAGTTTTTGCGGATCTCATAGCCCGAAGGGGAATAAAAAGTAACCAGAATTTTATATTCTGAATGCTCGGCGCGTATCTTCTCAATCACGGGACGTCCCTGCTCGAACTCACCCAAAGATGCAGCATGAATCCATACTACCTTATCCTCTGCCGAGATCGCTTGCGCCATTCGCTTGAAGATGTCCTTGCGACCCTCAATCCACTGTTTTGCCTTTTTATTCCAAAGAGATACTATGGCAACGACTATATAATATAGGAATATACCAATGTTATATACTAACATACTTTCTATCTATTTTCTGCGCAAAAGTACTATTATTTATCCATTTTGCCAATTTACCAGCCAAATTCGACAGCTTGCTCTATGAATCTAAGGTGGTGACTGCCATCGGGAAACATATCTATCGCAACCAGATCAATCGACACCTCGCCCACTATGCGATTCTGACCCACATAGGCTCTGGCAGCACGGCGCATGGCATTGGCTTTGGCAGATGTTATACTCGCTTCAGGCGAGACGAGCGATCCCGCCTTGCGAGTTTTAACCTCGATCAGATGCGTTATGCCCATCTTCTGAGCCACCACATCAATCTCATATCTACCCGCACGCCAATTTCGCGATGCAATCAAAAAGCCATTCTTCCTAAGATAACTAATAGCTAACTCTTCACCTCGCTGACCGATTGTGGCATTTGTCTCCGTCATAGAGTCCGATTATAGAAGGAAACTCAAATCGTCACCAGCATTAACCTCAAATGTCTTAACGCCATACTTGAAGATACGCATAGGACGCGAGCCGATAAGCTCCATCTTGCCATCCTCCAACTTAAGCATACAACCCTCTCTAAGTCCCACAACCCAACGGCGAGGATTAGCCTTAATATACTCCAAAATACGCTGCTCGCGAGTCTCGCCTGCATGACCTTCTGGGTTAGCATCGAGATAGTGTGGATTAATCTGAAACTTAACCGCCCCGATAGCCTTGAATGATTCAGGCTGCACGATTGGCATATCATTTGTTGTGCAGATCGTTGGACAAGTGACGTTGCTTCCAGCAGACCAGCCTACATAAGGAGTGCCAGCAGATATTTTACGGCGGATTGCCTGAATCAACCCTTGCTCCTGCATCTTTTTAGTAAGAGCGAAGGTATTACCACCGCCAACGCATATTGCCTCAGCCTGAAGAATCATCTTGCGAGGATCCTTGGCGCGATGTACAGATCTCACTTTGATACCTATCTCATCGAAACGAGCCTGTACCTTAGCCTCATATTCGGCGTAAGAGAATGTAACGGCAGCGTATGGAACAAAGGCTATCTCTTTCACTCCCTGAAGGAAAGATGCTATCTGTGCGATAGGATATTGCAAATATGCTTCGCCTGCATTTGTTGAATTTGATATTAACAAAAGCTTCATAACGATCTACTTTTTAAAGGTTTAATGACATAAATTAAGTTGGTTGATGTAAAAAATATTCATTCCGATGCCAAAATTAATAAAAAAAGTGTTACTTTTGCACAGAATGTATTGAAAGATTGAAATCAATTCAATATTTATTTGTTAAACTAAAAATTTAAAATTATGTCAGAGATTCAGTCAAAGGTTGTTGAGATCATCGTTGACAAGTTGGGCGTTAAGGAGTCTGAGGTAGTACCTGAGGCAAGTTTCACAGCACACCTCGGTGCAGATTCACTCGATTCAGTAGAGTTGATCATGGAGTTCGAGAAGGCTTTCGATATCCAGATCCCAGACGAGGATGCTGAGAAGATCACTACTGTAGGCGCAGCTATTGAGTACGTTGAGGCTCACACAAAATAATTAAAACCTTTTCATTCGCATAAGATTTACGAGACATCATGACAGGCAGAAGAGTTGTCGTTACGGGAATTGGTACAATCAACCCTCTTGGTCACTCCATAGAAGAGTATTTCAAGAATCTTGAGGCAGGTGTAAGTGCCGCAGCCGAAATCACTAAATTCAATGCCGAGAAATTTCGTTCTCGTATAGCCTGCGAAGTTAAAGATTACGACTGGACCAAATACTTTGACCGTAAGGAGGTACGTAAATACGATCTCTTTGCGCAGTATGCAATGATCTCTGCTCAAGAGGCTTTGACCGATGCCCAGATCATTGATAACCAAGCTATTGACCTTGAAAGAGTAGGAGTAGTTTGGGGTTCAGGTACAGGTGGAACTACAACGTTCTACGAAGAGAGTAAGGGCTATATCGAGGGGAATTATACCCCTCGATTTAGTCCTTTTTTTGTTCCTCGAATGGTCATCGACTTAGCTGCAGGATTCATCTCGCTCAAGTACGGCTTTATGGGTCCTAACTACTCTACCGTTTCGGCTTGTGCTTCATCTAATCATGCCATGATTGATGCGCTCAACCTGATTCGCTGGGGTAAAGCCGACATCATTGTAACAGGTGGTTCGGAGGCTTCGATCAATGATCCTGGAGTGGGTAGCTTCTGCGGTATGCAGGCTCTATCGACTCGTAATGATGACCCACAGCACGCTTCACGCCCATTTGATGCCGACCGCGATGGTTTTGTTATCGGCGAAGGTGGTGGTGCGCTGATCTTTGAGGAGTATGAGCATGCACTTAAGCGAGGTGCAAAGATCTATTGTGAGGTTGCTGGTGGCGGTATGTCAGCTGATGCATATCACATGACAGCTCCCCATCCAGAAGGTAAGGGGGCTATGATGTCTATGCGAGAGGCTCTTCGAGATGCTGGTATGCATGTCGAGGATATTGACTATATCAACGCACACGGAACCTCTACACCACTCGGCGACATAGCTGAGATTAAGGCGATCAAGAGCCTTTTCGGTGATCACGCCTACAAACTCAACATCTCATCTACCAAATCTATGGCAGGACACCTCTTGGGTGGTACCGCAGCAATCGAAGCATTAGCTTGCGTGATGGCGGTGACTAAAGACATTGTCCCTCCTACCATCAATGTAGAGAATTTGGATCCTGAGATTGACCCTCAGCTTAACCTTACATTGGGTAAGGCTCAGAAGCGTGAGGTACGTAGCGCGTTGAATAATACATTCGGCTTTGGAGGTCACAACTCCTCTATCATCTTCCGCAAAATCTAACTTTCCGAGGGGGGGGGAGAGAAAGGAAGAGAGAAAGGAGAAGGAGTGAGAAAGGAGAAGGAGTGAGAAATAGAGATAGCCAGCGTGCTATACTCCTACTTTTCAAAGATGTAGGCATAAAGCTGAATATGTTGTTTTAGGCTGTCGGACAAAGGTTGACAGCCATTATTTATTTGTTGGCATATATGCTTTGCTACAACATCATAATGTAGGAAAGCATATATCCGCACACAGAGATAGATATAATATATGTTTGATTTCTTGTTACGTCCTTTGCGCCGTAATTTCGGCGAGGATAAGCGTTTCTATTGCGCAATAGATGATATGTTTGGGTTCATACCCCACAACATCGAACTATATAAATTAGCATTAATCCACAAGTCGGCATCGGTAGTGCTGGAAGATGGTCGCCATATCAATAATGAGCGATTGGAGTTCTTGGGCGATGCCGTTATCGAGAGTGTCACTTCAGACTACCTCTTTATCGAGTTCCCTGAGAAGAATGAGGGTTTCCTGACTCAGCTGCGTTCACGCATGGTGTCACGCCAATCACTCAACGGAGTAGCTAAGCGTCTCGGATTGGATGATCATGTGATCACCAACTCCTCGAACAACCTTAGCCAAAAACATATCTACGGCGATGCTTTCGAGGCTATGATGGGTGCTATATATCTGGATCAGGGTTATGACTTTGTCAACCGCCTGCTGATCAATAAAATCTTTGTCAACTACCTAAAGTTGGATACTCTGCTCGAATCGGAGACCGATTACAAGAGCCGACTCATCGAGTGGTGTCAGAAGAATCACCATAAGATAGTCTTCTCTACGGCAAACGACAAGACATACTCTTCGGCTCATCCATTCTTCTACTCTAAGGTGTTGATTGATGATATAGAGGTTGGATATGGCGCAGGAGAATCGAAGAAAGAGGCAGAGCAGAGAGCTTCATTCTCGGTTTCACAAGGATTTAGCGATAGCGACTACAACAAGTTGATGGATAAGTTGGATACCCTTGACACATCAAATCCAAACAAGAAGCGGGCTTAGATAAATACTTAAGCCTCAAATAAATCCTCAGACATGAAGAATCTGCATGATAAACTCAAATCGCGCGGAGTCTCATCACTCGGTGATGAAGAACTACTGGCGTTGCTTTTGGAGGTAAGCATCGAGAATAGAGATTGTAAGGCTCTGGCTCAGACGCTTCTCTCTGAGTGCGGATCACTCTGCAAGTTGGCAAAAACCGAATTGCCCAAGCTTAGGATGATGGAAGGCATGGGACTTAGAAGCGCAGAGAGTCTTATCGTAGCGGCTGAGTTTGGTCGCAGAGTAGCATCTGAGGCAGGATCGGGCGTAGATACAATCAATACCGACAGCGATGTGGAGCGTCTGATGCGTCCACTCATGGGAAATATGCAACACGAGGAGTGCTGGGCGATTTACCTTACATCTTCTAATCGCATAGTTGAGTATCAGCGAGTTAGTCAGGGCGGGGTGCAGGCTACGGTGGTTGATCACAGACTCATCATCAAACGCGCTTTGGAACTTCTGTCAACACAGATTATCTTGGTACACAACCACCCTTCGGGATTGGCTGAGCCGAGTGAGGCGGATAAAAATCTTACCCTCAAAGTGAAGGATGCAGCCTCTCTTTTCGACATACGTCTGCTGGATCATGTAATCATTTCGAGAGAGAGTTCTTACTCCTTCCGCCGCCACGGTTTGTTATAGTTTTAGCAGAAGAGGGCATGATCATGCACATTCTATAATCATCGATTGCGTAAGTCAGTCGATGATTTTTTGTATATTACAAATTTGCAGCATAAAATCGCATACTATTTTAAATTAAAATTCATATCTTTGTAGTTTAGAAGTAAAAATACTAAAAAAGTAATAGATATGACACAAGAGGAGTTGTTTAAGAAGCTTATCGCTCACTGTAAGGAGTATGGTTTTGTATTCCCATCGAGCGAGATTTATGATGGTCTGGGCGCAGTATATGACTATGGTCAGAATGGTGTTGAGTTGAAGAATAACATCAAGCGTTACTGGTGGGATTCGATGGTTAAGCTCAACGAGAACATCGTGGGTATCGATGCCGCTATCTTTATGCACCCACGCACATGGGAGGCATCAGGTCACGTTGCAGCATTCAATGATCCTCTTATCGACAATAAGGACTCTAAGAAGCGTTATCGTGCCGATGTACTGATCGAGGATTGGATGGCAAAGCAGGATGAGAAGATCCAGAAGGAGGTAGATAAGGCTCGCAAGCGTTTCGGCGAGGCATTCGATGAGGCTCAGTACCGTGCTACATCTCCACGCGTTTTGGATATCGCTGCTAAGCGTGATGCTGTTCACACTCGTTTTGCCGAGGCACTAAACGACAACAACCTCGAAGAGTTGAAGCAGATCATCATCGACTGTGAGATCGTATGCCCTATCTCAGGTACTCGTAACTGGACAGATGTTCGTCAGTTCAACCTGATGTTCTCGACTCAGATGGGGTCAACTGCCGAGGGCGCAAATACTATCTACCTACGTCCTGAGACTGCTCAGGGTATCTTCGTTAACTACCTGAACGTTCAGAAGACAGGTCGCATGAAGCTTCCATTCGGTATCGCTCAGATCGGTAAGGCGTTCCGTAACGAGATCGTAGCACGTCAGTTTATCTTCCGCATGCGTGAGTTCGAGCAAATGGAGATGCAGTTCTTCGTACAGCCTGGCACTGAGATGGAGTGGTGGAATAAGTGGAAGGAGACTCGTATGGCATGGCACCGTGCTTTGGGCTTCGGTGATGACAACTACCGTTTCCACGACCACGATAAGTTGGCACACTATGCCAACGCAGCTACCGATGTGGAGTACAACTTCCCATTCGGATTTAAGGAGGTTGAGGGTATCCACTCTCGTACCGACTTCGACTTGGGTCGCCATCAGGAGTATTCGGGCAAGAAGATCCAGTACTTCGATGCTGAGCGCGGCGAGAGCTATGTTCCATACGTTGTCGAGACCTCTATCGGTGTGGACCGTATGTTCCTTCAGATCATGTCAGCAGCATATTGCGAGGAGAAGTTGGAGAGTGGCGAGGAGCGCGTAGTATTGCGTATCCCTGCTGCATTGGCTCCTACGAAGGTTGCCGTAATGCCACTTGTTAAGAAGGATGGTCTGCCAGATGTAGCTCAGAAGATTATCGATGAGTTAAAATATGACTATGTTGTGGCATACGATGAGAAGGACTCTATCGGTAAGCGTTACCGCCGTCAGGACGCTGTTGGTACTCCATTCTGCGTGACAGTTGATCACCAGACTTTGGAGGATGGTACAGTGACTGTACGTCACCGCGACACAATGGCACAGGAGCGTATCAAGATCGAGGCTTTGCGCCAGATGGTCGATGATGAGGTATCGTTCCGCACATTGTTTAAGAAGATGAACGCATAAGCTTATATGACAATGACTAAGACTAAGTATGGTCCAATGTGGGGACGCGTAGCCTTAATTTTGGCTGTATGTTTTCTTGTGGGTTATTGTATTGGTAGATTGATATCTCTATAACGTGGGTAGAATCATAGCCATAGATTATGGTCGCAAACGTACAGGCTTGGCTGTAACCGATCCACTCAGGATTATAGCTAATGCATTGGAGACGGTCGATACCAAGCAGCTGGAGAAGTACCTTGCAGACTATTTTTCGAAAAATGACGTTGATATAATAGTCCTCGGCAAGCCCTCACAGATGAATGGTGAGCCATCGGAGACTATGCGTTACATTGAGCCTTTGGCAGGACGCCTACGCCATGCATACCCCGAGAAAAAGGTGGTGCTATATGACGAGCGTTTTACCTCAGTTATGGCACACCGCACGATGTTGGAGAGTGGCATAGGCAAAATGGCAAGGCGCGACAAAGCTTTGGTGGATCGCATATCGGCAACTATAATCCTGCAATCCTATATGGATTCGATAGAGTATAATGCCGACAATTTGCGAGAGATATTCAATCTCAAATAAAGATGTAAAAATTAGATATTATGATATATCCGATAGTAATTTACGGTGCGCAGACATTGCGTAATAAGTCTCAAGATATTACACCCGATTATCCTGATATCAAGAAACTTATCGATGATATGTTTCTTACCATGGATGAGGCTGCCGGTGTAGGCTTGGCGGCTCCTCAGATTGGCAAGAATATACGTTTGTTCGTAGTAAATTGTACACCATGGGCTGATGAGGATCCATCGCTCGCAGATTACCGCAAGGTATTTATCAATGCTCAGATTTACGAGCGTTCCGAAGAGACTGATCTCTTCAACGAAGGTTGCTTATCGATCCCTGGCATCCATGAGGATGTGCGCCGTCCGATAGCAATTCGTATGCGATATATGGATGAGAATTTTGTCGAGCATGATGAACTCTTCGAGGGTTTGCCCGCACGCGTGATTCAGCATGAGTATGACCACTTGGAGGGTCAGGTATTCACCGATCACCTCTCTCCATTGCGCCGCAATCTACTCAAGAGCAAAATGCTCAAGATGTCCAAAGGACAATATCGTTGCGCCTACAAGACAAAATAGAATCACTGCCCCACGCTTAAGGCAAGAATTGCAGGCTTATCTAATGATGCAAAAAGCCCGAAGGAATGACCTTCGGGCTTTTTTACTGATGACGCACATCTGCTTATCTCTTACCAGCCTTTTGCTTCTGCTGCTGACGCATCATCTCCTCCTGCTGACGCATCAACTCCTCATAGCGAAGCTGGAACTTAGACTTCTTCTTATTCTTCTGCTTAGCCTTATTCTGCTCCATGATGTAACGGATCTTATCATCATCGACAAAACGGCGCATACCCATCATGATAACCATGGTAAGGATCTGTGAAACGAGATAGTAGTAACAGAGTCCTGATGAATAATCATTAAACCAGAAGAGCATCATCGCTGGCATCATATATACCATCATAAACTTCATGCCCGCCATCTGAGGTGCAGAAGATGCGCTCTGTTGATAGTTAAAGTACGAGAAAACGATCAAAGTCACACACATCAACAAACAGAACAAACTCACATGATCACCATAGAATGGGATGCTGAATGGCAAGCTCAACACACTATCGTATGATGAAAGGTCATCTGCCCACAAGAATGGCTGCTCACGAAGCTCAATGCTGACAGGGAAGAAGCGGAACAAAGCCCACAATAAAGGAAGCTGGATCAACATTGGCAAACATCCACCCATAGGGCTGATACCAGCCTTCTTGTAGAGTGCCATCATCTCCTGCTGCTTCTTCATGGCATCCTCCTGACGAGGATACTTGGCATTGAGAGCATCCATCTCTGGCTTGATAACTCGCATCTTGGCAGTCGAAAGGTAGCTCTTATATGTAAGAGGGAAGATCAAGAGCTTAACCAAAATGGTAAGAATCAAAATGATGATACCAAAGCTGGCGATATACTGACGCAAGAAATCGAATACAGGAATCACAATCCAGCGGTTAAACCAACCGACCAACCAACCTCCCAGCGGAATCAAACGCTCCATAAGGATATCATCGCCGTTAGGACCTACCACATCCTTAAGTACGGCATACTTGTTAGGACCACAATAGATCGAGAAGCGATAGCCCTCGGTCTGTGGGTTATAATTCACACCCATACGAGCCGAATACTCCTTCATATATCCTGAGCCATTCTCCAGAGTATTGAACTTCATGTCGCCATAAGCAAAATTCTCGGCCGCAACAAATGCCTGAGAGAAGAACTGCTGACGGAATGCCACCCAATTAACCTCGCTCTGCATCTGCTCCGACACCTCGCCCTCGCTCATACCCAGATCCTCAACATCATCCTCTTCAGGAAGACGATATGAGAGTGTTGTATAGAGATTCTCATTCTTGAACGAACGCTCGTTCTGATATGTACGGTTGCTCCATGCCAAGCCTACGGTTGACTGCTGCGCCATGATTGGAGAGAGGTTGACGAACTTCACGTTGAAATCCAACATATAGTCGCGTGATGGATTCTTCTCATCATACAACACATACTCATACTCCACGTATGCGCCCTCGGCTACCTCCAATGCCATGGTCAAAGTCTGCTTACCCTGACTCTTCACTACACCCTTGCTCGCAAAGACATACTCCGAGGTATTGACCTTCACATTCCTTAGGTTGCGCTTAACGTAGAACTCCATATCGAAATACGCGCTCTGGGGATCAAACAAGACTACCTTCTCATTGCGCTCACCCTTGGGTGCATATTTTGTATATTCTGCCAAAGTCACCTTCTGCATCATCGCTCCCTGAGTGGTAAACTCTACACTCAAGTAATCATTCTGCATGGTGAACTGCTCTGCCTCGAGACTCTTTGCCTTATGGAGAGACTCTCCAAAAAGATCTATCTCGCGCTGCAAGGCTGCCGCTGCAGCATCCTCAGCCGACACTGGCTCTGCGCTTGCCGAAGAGCTTGACTCAGCCTGAGCCTGTTCTGCCTGAAGGAGTTGTTCCTCAGCCTGAACTTGTTTTAGATACTCTTGATATTCAGCTTGTTGTCTTGAGGTGAAGACCATATAGACGATAAAAATCGCCGACATAAGGACTACACCGATAATCGTTTTTTTATCCATTTTATGGGTTTAAATATTAATTACTTCTGCTTCTTAGAGTCCTGATACTCCATAGCAGCTGTTACAAATGAAACAAAGAGTGGTGCTGGTTTAGCTGCTGTACTCTTGTACTGTGGCAAGAAGTGAGTGCCGACAAACCAACGATGACCCTTAAGCTCCATAACCTCCACAAGACCAGTCTCTGGGTTGATACCCACAGCCTCCATGCCTGCAGCCTCGAACTGAGCCATATAAGCATTATTGAACTCATAACTATGGCTATGACGCTCATCAATAGACTCTGTGCCATACGCCAAAGCCGATGTACTACCAGCCTTCAATGCACAAGCATAAGCTCCCAAACGCTTGGTGTCGCCCTTGAGGTTAACCTTCTTCTGATCCTCCATCAAATCCACAACTGCATTCTTAGTCTGCTCCATCTCACGTGAGTTAGCATCCTTGATGCCCAATACGTTGCGCGCAAACTCCACGATTGCACTCTGCAGACCCAAGCAGATACCGAAGAATGGGATATTATTTTCGCGGGCGTATCGGACAGCCTCAACCTTGCCCTCGAAACCGCGAATACCAGATCCTGGGGCTACCAAGACTCCCGATACATTACCCAACTTCTCGGCTACATTCTCAGCTGTAAGATACTCGGCATTTACCATGTGTACCTTAACCTTTGCATCGTTAGCTGCACCAGCATGGATGAATGACTCTGAGATTGACTTATAGGCATCTGGAAGCTCCGTATATTTACCTACCAAAGCAACCTCGACCTTATGCTTAGGATTCTTGATCTTATCTACGAAATCCTCCCATGCTGCCATATTTGGCTGAGAGTCATCCTCGATACCCAACTTGCGAAGCAACACATCATCCATATGCTGAGCATGCATACGAAGTGGCACCTCATAGATTGTAGGAACATCCAAAGACTCCACTACCGCATCTGGAGTAACATTACAGAACAAAGCTACCTTGCGGCGTACCTCCTCCGAAAGTTCATGCTCCGAGCGAAGTACCAGCACATCTGGCTGAACACCCTCCGACTGAAGTTCCTTCACAGAGTGCTGCGTAGGCTTAGTCTTAAGCTCTCCCGATGCTGCCATATATGGGATAAGAGTCAGGTGAATCAAAACCGAATTCTGATAACCCAACTGGTTGCGCAACTGACGCACCGCCTCGATAAATGGCAAAGACTCGATATCTCCTACCGTACCACCGATCTCAGAGATGATTACATCATACTTCTTCGAAGCACCCAACAATTGGATACGGCGTTTGATCTCGTCCGTAATATGAGGGATAACCTGCACGGTCTTACCCATAAACTCTCCGCGAGCCTCCTTCTCGATAACCCACTTATAGATCTTACCTGTTGTTACGGTATTGTTCTGAGTAGTGGTGATAGATGTAAATCGCTCGTAGTGACCCAAGTCCAAATCCGCCTCGGTACCGTCATCGGTAACATAACACTCACCATGCTCATATGGATTGAGCTTACCTGGATCCACATTCAAATATGGATCGAACTTCTGTACTGTAACAGAATAACCACGCGCCTGCAAAAGACGAGCAACAGATGCCGAAATAATACCCTTTCCTAAAGACGATGCTACACCTCCTGTGACGAAGATATACTTTGGTTTACTTAGTTTCATAATTATTACTATTTAAAATCTCTCTTTTCATTTTCATCTTGTCCATATTTTCATACGGAACACTCCCAAACAAAGGTTACTCCTCGGCAGAGTGGCTGTCGATAAGTTTAACCTTCTCAATAGTGAGTTTCAACTCCTCCTTTGCCTTAGCAATCTTCTCTTTGATGTCAGCCACCATAGCATCGGCATTCTTTGACTTAGAGAAGAAACCGATATTATTCTCCAGCAAAGCGATATCCTGCTCCATCTGGCGCACCTTGTTGTAGAGACGCTCACGCTCCGAACGCAGACGCTTATCCGAGCCCTGCTTCATATTCTGCAAACGCTCCTTAAAGCGATTCATCGAACGATCACGCTCCGAGCCACGCAACGCACCGAACATGGCATCCACAGCCTCTTTATACTGCTTCTGCAAGGCATCCTTCTGCTTGATAGGCACATAACCTATCTCGCTCCAACGGCGTTGGAATGACTTGATCATATCATAACCGCCGCTCTTGATGTCAGCCTTAAGCATCTCCTCGATCAAAGCCTGCTTCTTCTCAAGGTTGCTTGCCTGCTCGCTGTCGATACCTGCAAAGTGCTGTGACTTGCGCTCAAAGAACTTATCGCACGCAGCGCGGAAACGCTTCCACACCTGATCCGAATAACGGCGAGATACAGCACCCACCTGCTTCCACTTAGCCTGAAGTGCTATCAACTCATCTGTCGCATGCTTCCAATCCTCGCTATTCTGCAACGCCTCAGCAGCCTCACAGATCTCGTTCTTGAGTTGGAGGTTATGCTCCATTTCGCTCTTCACGCCCGAATAGAACTCGCGCTTAGCCTCGAAGAAACGGTCACACGCAGCGCGGAAACGCTCATAAATGCGAGTATTATCCTTCTTGGGTGCAAAACCTATCGTACGCCACAACTTCTGAATCTCGATCAGACGCTCGCTTGCCTTATTCCACTCCTTGCGAGAGGTATATGGCTGCTCTGCCAACGCCTCAGTCTTGGCACAAAGCTCGCTCTTAAGCTCCAGATTCTTCATCTGCTCCTGCTTCAGAGTTTCAAAATACTCCTGATGCTGCTTATTGATACGGCTCGATGCTGCTTTGAAACGCTCCCACAGAGCCTCTTTGTACTCATTAGCCACAGGACCTGTCTCACGCCACTCATCATGCAACTTCTGCAACTTATGGAAAGCCTCCACCACCGATGGCTCGGTCACCAATGTCTCAGCTTGCTCACAAAGCTCCATCTTCTGCTCATAGTTACGCTTCAGATCGAGGTCTCGCAACTCCTTGTTTATCTTGATGAAATTATAAAAATTCTCTACATGCAGATTGTATGTCTCCCACAAATCCTTCACCTTGCTCTGTGGCACCACACCAATCTCGCGCCAACGCTGCTGCAAATCGCGGAACTTGGCAAAGGTGCTGTTCAATGTCTCATCAGAATTGACCAACTCCTTCAGCTCCTCGATTATAGCAAGCTTAGCCTGCAAATTCTCCTCCTTGATGCTCTCCAGATTAGAGATATACTCATCACGGCGAGAGCGATACTCTTTGAAGAGATCCTTCAAACGCTGCTCATCGGCATCAGGCGCAACCACAAACTCGGCACCCTCCTCAGCCTGAGCCTCAAAAGCCTTACGTGCCGCATCAATCTCGGCACGATGTTGTTTGTAGAAAGCAATTTTGATAGCTTCGGCACTCTTTCGAAGTGTCTGCACAGGCTCCGCAGCGAGCAACTCGGCAAACATCTCGACAAGTTCGTGCTTACTCTTGCCGTTAAGGTCATTCTTGTCAACCTCCTCAGCAGCCTCCTCCTCATCGGTACCCTCTCCGATAGCAAGACCTGCCTGCTCGGCATCAAAAGCAGCCTCCTCCTCAGAAAAATCGGTTGCAACAGACTCTGTCGCATCCTCCACAGTAGTTACATTCAACGCATCATCGGCTTCGCCGATAGACTCCACAGGAGTCGCATGTTTAGAAATTTCAGTAGACATCTCTTTAGTAGTTTTAATCTTTCATCTATATTTTATCATATAGACGTGCAAATATAAGAAAATTATCGTGTCAATATCCGTTTTTTTGCACAGTTTTTTATACATTTGTGAAAAATTAACCAACCATGGCATACAGAATACTACTCATTGATGACGAAGCAGACATTTTAGAGTTTGTGAAATACAATCTCGAACGTGACGGTTACGAGGTTTCTACGGCATCCAACGGAGCCGAAGGTTTAGAGGTGGCTCTCAAGGTAAAACCCCATTTGATCCTCTTGGATATGATGATGCCCGTATTGGACGGCATCGAGACCTGCAAGGCAATCCGACAGTCGCCCGTACTGAAAAACGTAATGGTTGTCTTTCTCTCGGCTGTAGGCACCGAGGAGACTATGGTGCAGGGATACGGCGCAGGAGCTGATGACTACATCAATAAACCTATCAAAATGAACGTGTTGCGCAGCCGAGTTCAAGCAATACTTAAGCGCATAACACCAGTCGAAGTGTCGGACAAGATCGAGATTGATGTTGAGCACTATCAGGTACGCAAGGGTGAAGAGGTTATCACTCTTCCACGCAAGGAGTTTTCGCTCCTGCAACTACTTCATTCTCAACCAGGGAAACTCTACACCAGAGATGAGATTTACGCTAAGGTATGGGGTAACAAGGTGGTGGTCGGAGACCGTACAATAGATGTCCACATCCGTAAGCTCAGACAGAAGATTGGCGAGGATCACATCGTGACAGTCAAGGGCATGGGATATAAATTCGAAGAATAGATATTATGATGAAAAAAATGCTCTTTTTGTCTATGGCGACACTCCTCGCCATAGCAACTTATGCACAAGATTTTTCTGCAAATTTTTGGAATAAAACTCTGCGTATAGACTACATTTTTGCAGGCAATGCCGAGCATCAATTCGTAGCTCTGGACGAGCTCGCATCTTTTGACGGCTGGGCTGGTCGTAGAGTAAATCTGGATAAGGTCCCGGTCAGAGGAAACGGCAAAATTTCGGTGATAAATCCAGAAAGCGGAGCAATCCTCTATACCAACACATTCTCAAGCCTTTTCCAAGAGTGGATCGTAACAGATGAAGCAAAGAAACTCAGCAAAAGTTTTGAGGCAACATTTTTAGTTCCATTCCCCAAAGAGGATGTTTTGGTAGAGATCACTCTGCTCGACAACAAGGGAGAGGTGCAAGCCACGATGCGTCATGCAGTTTCACCCAAAGATCAACTGATTCGCAACTTGGATAATCACCCTGCGATGGCACACGAATATCTGCTCAAGAGTGGTTCATCGGAGGAGTGCATCGACATCGCTATAATGGCTGAGGGTTACACCGCAGAGCAGATGGATCTATTCATCAAGGATGCACGTACTGCGTGTGACGAGATCTTTAAATATGAGCCATTTGCCAAATATAAGGATCGTTTCAATGTGATTGCCGTTAAGTGTGAATCTATGCAGAATGATGTGAGTGTCCCACAGCAGAACGTATGGAAGCAGACCGCCATGAATTCAAATTTCATGACCTTCTACTCACCTCGCTACCTGACCACCAACAGCGTACACATGATCCACGACAATTTGATTGGCATCCCTTGCGAGCATATTATAATCCTCGCCAACACAGACACTTACGGAGGTGGTGGAATCTACAATTCATACACCCTCACCACAGCCCACAACCCTATGTTCAAGCCTGTGGTTGTGCATGAATTCGGACACTCGTTCGGAGCTTTGGCAGATGAGTATTTCTATGAGCAAGCCGACCACACCGAGGGTACCTACGATCTGAAATACGAGCCATGGGAGCAAAACATCACCTCGCTCGTGGATTTCAAATCCAAGTGGGCTGACATGATGCCTAAGGGGAGCAAAATACCAACTCAGCCGACCGAGAAGCTAAAGAAGGAGTACACCGTTGGAGTATATGAGGGCGGTGGTTATATCACCAAAGGAATGTATCGTCCAGCGGTAGTATGCCGCATGAGAGACAACGTAGCGACACAATTCTGTCCTGTCTGCCAGCGTGCCATCGAGCGAATCATAAACTACAACACCAAGCAGGAGTAAGAGCGATAGAAAATGAGGTGAAAAGAGAGTTTTTTCGCCTCATTTTCTTTTATTCATACTTTATTTATTATCTTTGTAGGACTTTGGGTCTATACCAGAAGTTCAGCTCTTTGCGCTCTATCCTCAAAGATCAGCCCCTCGTGGCATACATCTTGACCACGCCATCGGACAGGCGATAATGCAGAGCCGAGAGTTTTGAGATATTAGCATACACACAAAATTTAAAAATTATAACTATGATCGTACTCGTTCTTAACTGCGGTAGCTCATCTATCAAGTATCAGGTAATTGATATTAACGAAGAGAGCAACGCTTTGTTGGCCAAAGGTTTGGTTGACAGAATCGGACTTCCAGAGGGAAGCCTTACACACAAGCCTGTGGGCAAAAATAATTTCGAGCTCAAGCAGTCTATTCCAGACCACACAACAGGTATCAGCCTTGTATTGGAGGCTTTGACAAACAAGGAGCATGGTGTAATCAGCTCTTTGGACGAGGTTAAGGCTGTAGGTCACCGCGTAGCACATGGTGGTGAGTTCTTTAAGTCAAGTGCCATTGTCGATGAGCAGGCTAAGGAGAATATCCGTTCACTCTTCGAGATCGCACCTCTGCACAACCCAGCCAATCTGGAGGGTGTTCTCTCAATCGAGAAGGTTCTTCCTGGTATCCCTCAGGTTGCTGTTTTCGATACCTCATTCCACCAGTCTATCCCTGCAATCAACTACCTCTACGCTTTGCCATACGAGTATTACGAGAAGTATCGCGTGCGCAAGTACGGTTTCCACGGTACAAGCCACAAGTTTGTAGCTAAGGTTGGTGCTGAGTTGGTTGGATTGGATATCAACAACTCTAAGATCATCACTTGCCACATCGGTAACGGTGGTTCTGTGACAGCTGTCCTCAACGGCGAGTCATTCGACACATCTATGGGATTCTCTCCACTCGATGGTTTGGTGATGGGTACACGTTGCGGTAATGTGGATGCCAGCGCAATCACATACATCGGTGAGCGTGAGGACATGAGCCTTGCAGAGCTTAACTCTATGATGAACAAGAAGTCGGGCGTATTGGGTCTGACTGGTCTTTCAAGCGATATGCGTGATATTGACCATGCATACGATTCAGGCAACGAGAAGGCTATCGTAGCTCGCGATATGTACTACAATCGCGTTAAGAAGTTCGTGGGTGAGTATGCAGCCGAGATGGGTGGTGTAGATTTGGTAATCTTCACAGGTGGTGTAGGCGAGAACTCAGCTGATTTGCGCCGCTATGTATGCCACAACATGGAGTTCATGGGCATCAAACTCAACGATGCAGTAAACGATGTTACTCGCGGAACAGATACTATCATCTCTACAGAGGATTCAAAGGTTAAGGTGGCTGTTATTGCTACCAATGAGGAGTTGGTTATCGCTACCGACACTTACAACTTGACAAAGAATTTATAAAATTATAGAACCATGATTACAAAACTTGATCAAATCGTAGAGGCAGCCGTTGCACGCGGCAGAAAGCGTTTGGCTGTTGCTTTTGGACAGGACTCTCACACTATCGAGGCAGTTTACAATGCTTGGAAAGAGGGCTTGGTAGAGGCTACCCTCTTCGGCGATAAGGCAACTATCGAGAAGGTGTGCGCTGAGCTTAACATTGACCCTAATATCTTCAATATCGTAAACGAAGCAAGCGATGTGACTTGCGTTAAGTTGGCTGTGCAGGCTGTGGTAAACGGTCAGGCAGATGTATTGATGAAGGGTTTGGTATCTACCGACAAGTATATGCGCGGCATCTTGAACAAGGAGGCAGGTTTGTTCCCTCCAAAGGGTGTATTGAGCCACGTTGCTGTACTTGAGATCCCTGGTTTCGAGAAGTTGCTCTCGATCTCTGATATCGCTGTTATCCCAGCGCCAGACTTCAAGCAGAAGCAGAAGCTCATCAGCTACTTGGCTTCTACAGCTAAGGTTTTGGGCGTGGAGACTCCAAAGATCGCTTGCATCACTGCTTCAGAGCAGGTATTGCCAGCCGTACCATCATCTACCGAGGGTGCTATCTTGGCTAAGATGGGCGACCGTGGTCAGTTGGGCAAGGTTATCGTTGACGGTCCATTGTCGTTGGATGTAGCTCTTTACAAGGAGGTTGCCGAGCATAAGAAGGTTACTGGCTCAAGCGTTGCTGGAGATCCAGATTGCTTGCTCTTCCCAAATATCGAGTCAGCAAACGTATTCTTCAAGGCTGTAACACACATGGCTGGTGCAGAGTTGGCTGCTATGGTTATGGGTACAAAGGTTCCTTGTGTACTCACATCACGCGGTGACTCAGCACTTTCGAAGAAATATTCTATCGCGTTGGCTTGTTTGTCAGCACGCTAAACCCAACCGTACTAAAGGCTATGAACAAAGACTCTATTCTTAAAGGCGTTGACCCCACTCGCATCCGAGCAGAGCATCAAGCACACCCCTCGATGCATGAGTTTAGTGTATTGGCTATCAATACAGGATCGACATCGACCAAAATTGCTGTATATGACGAGCAGGATTTGAGAATGGAGCTTTCCATAGCACATAGCAACGAAGAGTTAGCTAAATACGCCTCGGTAATGGATGAGCTTTCGTGGCGCACGAAACTTGTCTTGGAGGCGTTAGAAAAAGAGAATATTGATGTCAACACCCTCTCGGCTATAGTTGGTCGAGGGGGCTTGTTGCATCCAATGGAGAGTGGTGTATATGAGGTCAATGAGGCTATGATCGAGGAGTTGCGAACCACTCCCACTCAGCATGCCTCGAATCTGAGTGCGATAATTGCCGCACGCATCGCCGATCCACTCGGCATCAAGGCATATATTGCCGATCCTGTGGTGGTCGATGAACGTGATCCGATTGCCAAAATCAATGGTATCCCCGAAATCGAGAAACGCTCTATTTTCCATGCGCTAAACCAGAAGATGACAGCTCGCATATACTCTTCGGAGGTGGGAGATGAGTACGAAAATCTGAATCTTATCGTGGCTCACCTGGGCGGAGGAATCTCCATCGCAGCCCACAGAAAGGGACGAGTTGTCGATAGCACCAATGCCTTAGATGGCGATGGTCCAATCTCGCCTGAGCGTTCAGGCTCAATTCACGCTCGCGGACTTATCGACCTATGCTATTCGGGCAAATATACCAAAGCAGAGGCTTATAAACTCATTGCAGGCAAAGGCGGTCTTGTGGCTCTGACAGGCACTAATTCTGTCAAGGAGTTAGACCTGCGGGCTCAGAATGGCAACAGGGTTGCTATAGAGGCTTTGGATGCAATGATCTACGGCGTAGCGAAACATATAGGCGAAATGGCGGTAGTCCTGCGCGGAGAGGTTGACGCCATACTTCTGACAGGAGGCATCGCACACTGCAAACGCATTACAGATGGCATAGCACAATACTGCCAATTCCTGGCACCTATAGAGGTGTATGCTGGAGAAAATGAGCTAAAAGCGTTGGCACTAAACGGCATAAGAGTCTTGCATGGCGAATGCGAGGCTAAAACTTATAAGTAGATTATGAAAAAAATTCTTATTCTCAACGGACCTAACCTCAATCTTCAAGGCAAGCGCGATGTGGAGATCTATGGCTCTACCACATTCGAGGAGTATGTTTCTGAACTGAGCCAAAGATATGCAGACAAGGTCGAGTTCGATTATTTCCAGTCCAATGTCGAGGGCGAGCTTATCAATGCAATTCATGCAAGTGTAGATAAGTATGATGGCATAGTCTTTAACGCAGGTGGATACACTCACACCTCGGTGGCTATACGCGATGCCATATCAGCCGTAAAGACTCCTGTTGTCGAGGTACACATATCCTCTATTCTGGCACGCGAGGAGTTCCGTCATATATCTATGATTGCGCCTGTAGCTAAGGGTTCAATCATGGGATTCGGTCTTGACTCCTATCGTTTAGCGGTGGAGGCATTGCTCGGCTAATTCTATACCCAGAACACCCCATATCGAAGATGGCACAAGAGAGACAACTACGAGAGAGAGTCGCTTCGGGCGTAGCATGGAACATCGGCGAGAAGGTCGGCTCTACACTATTGCAGATCATCGTAAGCGTAGTTGTTGCCAATCGTATCATGCCTATAGATATGGGTATCATCGCCGTACTGAGTGTCTTTATCTCACTGGCTCAGGTGATTATCGACAGCGGTTTTTCGCAGACTCTTATCCGCAAACAAAACCCCACGGAGGGAGACTTCAAGGCGGTATTTCGTTTCAATCTGATTGCCTCAATCATACTCTACCTTTCGCTTGTTGCCATATCACCCTACTTGGCACAATATTATAAGTGGGATATGCTGCGACATATCGCTCCCGTACTCATACTGCTTCTGCCACTCAACGCTTTTTGCGTAATCCAAAACACGATCATGGTCAGGGAGTTTCGCTTTGCACAACTCTCCACAATCATATTCCTATCATCGCTCTTTAGCGGCACGTTGGCTATCGTGATGGCACTCTCGGGATTCGGTATATGGAGTATCGTAGCCCAAAGGATTGGCATGATTGCCTGCAAAGCGGTCTTGTTATGGTGGAAAAGTCCATGGCGACCTTCCCGAAAAGTCGAATGTTCGTCACTCAAGGAGATGGCACCCTACAGTCTGCGTCTGATTGCCACCGACATGATCACTTCGCTTTACAACAACATAGCCAAGCTCTTCATCGGCAGCCGATATGGCGGTGATATGCTTGGATATTTCAATCAGGCACAGAATCTGAAGGACACACCCGTCAACGCCACCATGCAATCTATCCAGAGCGTTACATTCCCCGCCCTATCGAAGATACAAGACGATGAGAAGAAGTTTGATGACAGCTATCGCCGAGTAGTGATGGTTACGGCTTTTATCATGCTCCCCGTCATGGCGGGATTGATAGCTACGGCTCAGGATTTCTACACACTATTGCTCAAACCCGAATGGCATCCAGCAATACCCTACTTCCGCATACTTTGTATGATAGGCTTCTTCTACCCTATCGCCGCGATATCGTACAACGTATTGAAAGTAAGTAGCAATGGCAAGATAATCCTGCGTCTGGAGATAATCAAGAAGGCGGCTATGACGCTCATGCTCTATATCACCATCCCTATCAGCGTCAAGGCTATTGCTTGGGGTATGGTTGCTATGGCAGCTCTGGAACTTGTGCTGAATTTTGCAGCAACTCGCTCCTACACAGGATTAACTACATGGCGTCTGCTTCGCACCCTACTGCCAATTTGCGCCTTGACCGCCACGATGTACTGCGCAGTAATGCTAATCGGCGCACACCTCTCTGAATTGCCCACATGGGCGGTACTCTTTAGCAAAATCGCTGCGGGCATTACGGTATATACACTTGGAGCAATGCTCACACGTATGGAATCATGGAGCGAGATGATTACCATCGGCAAGGGACTTTTGGGTATAAACAAAGAGCTGTAACCACACTCGAGGATTACAGCTCAAAACTAATCAGGGACGCGCCCCACACTATTTCATCAACTCCTGCTCAGCTCGCAAAGCTGGCTCAAAATCAAACTTATTACGCTCGAAACGCGCCTTGATCTGCTCTAAACAGAGATTGCCGATAGATCCTTCATGAGTATGATGCAACTCGCGTCCATCATGCTCGTACTCTCCTCGATGCACCTTGAGTCCAACCTCACGATAAGCATCTCGGAATGGGACACCCTTTGCCACAGCATCGTTAACATCCTCCACGGTAAACAGATATTTATATATATCGTTGGAGAGAATATCAGGATTGATCCACATCTGATTTATACCCTCCGACACCATACGTACCACATCTGTGATCTCCTTAAATGCTGGAACATAGATCTCTTTAGTAAGCTGCATATCGCGGAAATATCCCGAAGGCAGATTAGTTGAGATCAACGTAACCTCCATAGGCAGAGCCTGCAAACGATTACACTTGGCACGCGAAAGTTCAAAGATATCGGGATTCTTCTTATGAGGCATAATGCTTGAACCTGTGGTAAAGGCATCAGGCAACTTCACGAACCCAAAATTAGCACATGAATAGAGGCACACATCCTGCGCCAGACGACCTATCGTAGCAGCTATGGCAGCTATGGCTGTCAAGACCGTACGCTCGGTCTTACCTCGCTGCATCTGAGCATAGATCGAGTTATATGCTAAATCATCGAAACCCAACAACTCGGTAGTCATCTTACGATTCAATGGCACAGATGAGCCATATCCCGCACCTGACCCCAAAGGATTGAGGTTGACAAGTCTATAAGCGGCATTAAGCATCAACAAATCATCAGCCAGAGCCTCGGCATAGGCGCTTAACCACATACCCACCGATGATGGCATAGCCACCTGCATGTGAGTATAACCTGGCATAAGCACATCCTTATACTGCTCTGCCTTCGCCATTAGGGTCTGGAACAGCTGCTCGACACTCTGCTGCAAAGCGATAAGTGCGCTACGCGAAAAGAGCTTGATATCGACCATCACCTGATCATTTCGTGAGCGACCCGTATGAATCTTCTTACCCGCTTCGCCACACATCTGTGTGAGTATGAACTCTACCTGAGAATGCACATCCTCTACACCCTCTTCGATCTCAAACTCTCCAGCCAAAACCTGCTTGTAGATCTGCTTGAGCCCCTGCTCCAATGCTGCAGAATCCTCTTCGGAGAGTAATCCGATAGAGCATAGCATCTTCTGATGAGCCATATTACCAAGCACATCCGCCTCAGAAAGATAGAGATCCAGCTCTCTATCTCGTCCTACGGTAAACTCCTCCACAAAGGAGTCTGTATCGTAACCTTTATCCCAAAGTTTCATTCTATAATTAAGAGTTTATCTTTAAACCATCCAACAAATCATAATAAATCTCCAACGCCTGCTCGATCTCCGAGAGTAAAATATACTCATCCGCCGTATGAGAACGCGCACTATCACCTGGACCTAACTTCAGCGTGGTAAATGGCATAACCGCCTGATTTGACATCGTGGGCGAAGCGAAAGCCACGCGTCCCATATCCTTAAGGCGTTTAACGGCAGGGTGATCCTCCGCAATAAACGAAGATGAGAGATGTGTCGAGCGAGGTGTCACCTCCGACTGCACTTGCTCTCGCACCAATGCGAGCAACTCCTCATTACGATAACACTCATTGACTCTGACATCTACCATAAAACGGCACTCCGAAGGGATAACGTTGTGTTGCGTCCCAGCCTCGATACCCGTTACACTCATCTTCACAGCTCCAAGCATAGGAGAGATGCGAGGAAAGGTATAGCTTCTGAACCACTCAATATCCTGCATAGCCTGATATATTGCATTCACGCCCTCTTCTCGTGCTGCATGACCCGAGACGCCCTTCGCCACACAATCAAGGACCATAAGTCCTCGCTCCGCCACGGCAGGATGCATCTGCGTAGGCTCACCGACAATGGCAAAATCAATCTTAGGTAATGCCTCAAGTACCATACGAACACCTCCCGCGCCCGTAACCTCCTCCTCGGCAGAAGCAAGGCAAAGGAGATTATACGATTGCTCGCTCTGAGCCAATCGGCAAAATGTAGCGATAAGCGAGACCAAACTTGCGCCCGTATCATTACTACCCAAGCCATAAAGCCTACCCTCCTCTTCACTCGGAGTAAAAGGATCGCGCACCCATCCAGCAGCAGGCTTCACCGTATCTAAGTGTGCATCCAGAAGGATTGTTGGCTTCTTGGGATCATGTTCCCACGCCTCAGCCCAGACGTTATTACCCTTACGCTGAGCTCTAAATCCCAGACGTAAAAACTCTGCCCAGATGATATCTGCCACATCGGACTCTTCTCGGCTTGGTGATGGCGTCTTAATCAGACGTTTAAGCAATGATATGACCTCTCGGAATTCCATTATTTTATAACAAGCGTTCCACCGTTAAAATCTTCGTGCGAGGTGATACGCACCGAACTAACTCCCGCCTCGATAGTCTTATATGCATTGTCGATTTTAGGAATCATGCCCGAATGTATCTTCTCAGCCTCACGCAACTCGGCATAAAGCTCAGGTGTGATAGTCTCGATAAGCGAATCATCATCCTCCACATCGAGCAACACACCTCGTTTATCGAAAGCAAAGACAAGCTCCACGTCAAATCGGCGCGCCAAACCCATAGCTACAGCCGAAGCTACACTATCGGCATTGGTATTTAGCAGGTCTCCCTGCTCGGAGAATGTGATTGGTGATATGACAGGCGTAATGCCTTTCTCGAGCAACATCGCCAAAACCTCATCGTTGACCATATCCACATCGCCCACAAAACCCCAATCAATATCTGTCACCTGACGTTTATGCGACTTAACCACCGCCATATCACAACCCGACAAGCCACAAGCATTAACGCCCCTGCGCTGCAAAGCCGAGACCACACGCTTATTTGCCAATCCCGCATACGCCATCACGGCAATATCCAGCGTGGCGGCATCGGTAATGCGTCTTCCTTGATGCATCTTAACCTCTACGCCCAGCTCCTTAGCCAGATGAGAGCCCATGACTCCTCCACCATGCACCAAGACAAATTTTTCGCCAAGTGAAGAGAGCGCATCACATAACGAGGAGAGCACAGCTTTATCTTCGATCAGTTTTCCACCAATCTTTATTACCTTGATCTTCATCTAAAGCCCTCCTGAATTACATTCCCAACTCCGCGCCAGTCTGGCGGAACGCCTCAACAAAGCGGTCAACCTCCTTCTGAGTGATCATCAATGGTGGCAACAAACGCAACGTAAACTCACCACTCAAACCCGTCATGATATGATATTTCTCGCGCAAAACACGTCTAAAATCGACTTGTGGCACCGAAAGGTCGATACCAATCATCAATCCGCGACCACGTATATCCTTGATTCCACTTGTGCCCTTGATTCCCTCAACGATAGCTTGTCCCATCTTCTCGGCATTCTTTACAAGCTCCTCTGACTTCATCACATCTGCCACTGCAATAGCCGCAGCACAAGCCAAATGACTACCTCCGAATGTTGTACCCAACATTCCCTTCCAAGCCGGGATCTTAGGCGAAATCATCACTGCACCAACGGGAAAACCATTGGCAATACCCTTAGCCAGAGTGATAATATCGGGACTAATACCAGCCCACTGATGAGCAAAATATCTTCCGCTACGACCAGAGCCCGCCTGAATCTCATCCATAATGAGCAGAGTACCGTACTCCTTGCACGCGGCACTTGCCGCCTTGAGATACTCCGCAGAAGCTACCCTGATACCATTTACACCCTGAATAGGCTCGATGATCAATGCAGCATACTCTTTTTTAGCAAGCTCCTGACGCATAGCCTCAACATCATTCAACTCGACAAACGATACCTTGTCGCTCTTATTTACAGGGGCTTGGATCTTGGGGTTATCTGTAACCGCAACAGCCATGCTTGTACGACCATGGAAAGCACCCTTCATAGCAAGCACACGCTCTCTACCTGTGGTAAACGATGCCAATTTCAAGGCATTCTCATTAGCCTCGGCACCGCTGTTACAAAGGAAAAACTCATAATCCTCATATCCCGACAACTCACCTAACTTTTGAGCCAACTCCACCTGCAAGCTATTAATCACCGCATTGGAATAGAACCCAATCTTTGAGAGCTGATCACAAATCTTCTCCACATAATGAGGATGGGTATGACCAATCGAGATCACGGCATGACCACCGTAAAAATCCAGATATTCCACACCCTGCTTATCCCACAGATAAGCTCCTTGAGCCTTCACAGGCTCCAAGTCGAGAAGTGAATATACTTGAAAAAGATTCATAGCTACAATTTTTAGAAGTAATTAGCCTTCAGGCGCAAGCCCTCCATCTCATCCAACCCAAACATCAGATTCATGTTCTGCACCGCCTGACCCGAAGCACCTTTTAGAAGGTTGTCCACCACCGATGTAATCAACAGTTTGCGACCCTCCTTCTGCAACGAGAGAAAGCAGTAGTTGGTGTTTACCACCTGCTTCATATATACCGCCTTATCGCTTACTACAACAAACGGATGCTCGGCATAAAAAGATTTATAGATATCAACAATCTGCTCCAGACTCTCATCCAAACGCACCACTACATCGCTCATAATACCTCGAGTATGGCAACCTCTGACAGGAACAAACGCAATATCAGTCTCTGGCTTTGCACCTGCCGCAACTATCGTCTCACCAATCTCGCCCAAATGCTGATGAGTAAAGACCTTGTAGTTTGAGAGATTGGAGTTGCGATTGCTGAAATGTGTATCCTGCGTAGGCTTCTGACCTGCACCAGTCGAGCCTGTAATTCCCACAACATTAACCTCCTCGGGCAAAATTCCCGCAGCAGCCAATGGCAAAAGAGCAAGATTGATCGATGTAGCGAAGCATCCTGGGTTAGCTACCGCGCGTGAAAGTCGAATCTGCTCACGATTGAGCTCGGGCGCACCATAAACAAACTCGCCAGCATCTGCCTTCAAGCGGAAATCATTACTTAGGTCGATGATTTTAACCCTCTCTGGAACAGGATTCTCTGCCAAAAACTTAGCCGAGTTGCCATGTCCCATGCAGATATACAAAAGGTCGATATCCTCAAAATCTATATCCTGAAACTTCAAATCAAGATATATCATATCGCTATGTACCGAATGGATAGGCTCTCCCTTATGAGATTCGCTCTGGGCATATTTTAGTTCAACCGCAGGATGGTTAACAAGCAAGCGAATCAACTCACCCGCCGTATATCCTGCCGCACCTGCAATACCGACTCTGATCATTACTCCTCCTCGTTTACTGCGTGATAAATCTTTAGTGGCATAGAGTATATCTTAGTGAAGCCCTTCACATCGTCTGCTGTCCATGCATTGTTCTTTTCGCCATACTCAGCGAACTTAGCATTCATCAAATCGTGCTCCGACTCGATACCTACCAAAGTGAATGTATATGGGCGCAAAGTGATATAAACCTTACCTGAAACATTACGCTGAGAGTTATCCAAGAATGCCTCTACATCACGCATTACAGGCTCCGAATACATAGCCTCATGCATAAACATTCCGTACCATGTACCCAACTGATCCTTCCAATACTGCTGCCACTTGGTCAGAGTGTGCTTCTCCAAAAGCTCATGCGACTTAATGATCAACATTGGTGCAGCAGCCTCAAAACCTACACGACCCTTAATACCTACCAGAGTGTCGCCAACGTGTGTATCGCGACCGATAGCCCAAGCCGAGCCGATAGCCTCCAACTTATTGATAGCAGCAACACCACTCACTGCCTCGCCATTTACAGCGACAACCTCACCGCACTTAAACTCGATAGTGAGTTGCTCCTCGCCCTGCTTCTGAAGCTGCGAAGGATATGCGTGATCAGGCAAATTGGTAGCCGAGCAAAGGGTCTCCTTGCCACCTACCGATGTACCCCATACGCCCTTATTGATCGAGTACTCCAACTTGGTAAAGTCTGCCTCATAGCCATTCTCCTTCAGGTAGTTGATCTCATACTCGCGGCTGAGCTTCATATCGCGCGTAGGAGTAATGATCTCGATCTGCGGAGCAAAAACCTTAAACGTAAGGTCAAAACGCACCTGATCGTTACCCGCACCTGTCGAGCCATGTGCAATAGCATCGGCACCGATAGAATTGGCATAATTCACAATAGCCAATGCCTGGAAAGTACGCTCAGAGCTAACCGAGATAGGATATGTCTTGTTACGCAATACGTTACCAAAGACCATATATTTGATGCACTTAGAGTAGTAATCTTCGGTAACATCAATGTTGACATGCTCCTTAGCACCCAATGCATAGGCACGCTCCTCGACAGCCTTAAGCTCCTCAGCCGAGAAACCTCCCGTATTTGCCAACGCAGTATAAACCTCGTAGCCCAACTCCTTGGTGAGATACTTTACACAAAAAGAGGTATCCAAACCTCCACTATATGCCAATACAACCTTTTTCATATCTGATTTTCATTATTTATTCCACATTCAACAATCGCTTCCACCACGACTTTGCCTTCATCTCAGCCTTAACCTGCTCACGGATTTTGGCTTCGAACTTCATCATCTCAGCCTCGTGATTCTTATTCTGCAACTCCAAATCCTGACGCTTCTTCTCAACCTGCACAGGATCGTAAATCATACCTGTACACAAGCACTTGGTCAGATTGGTGCGCTGCAATACATCATAATTGACGCAAGAACGGCAGCCTGCCCAGAACTGCTCGTCATCCGTCAGTTTGGCGAAGGTTACAGGCTCGTATCCGAGCTGTGTATTGATACGCATCACAGCCTCGCCTGTAGTCAAGCCAAAGAGCTTAGCTTGAGGGAAACGCTCTCGAGAGAGGTTGAAGGCAGCCTGCTTGATACGCTTCGCCACGCCCATACCTCGATACTGAGGGCGTACAATCAAACCTGAGTTTGCTACAAACTCATCGTGTCCCCAAGACTCGATATAGCAGAATCCCACGAACTCATCACGGTTAACAGCTATGATAGCCTTGCCAGAATTTATCTTATCGGCGATATACTCGTCAGTACGGCGGGCAATACCCGTTCCACGACTTTTGGCAGCCTCATCAATAGCGTCATTGATCTGAGTTACGAACTTAAGATGCTCCTCAGAAGCTACCATTACATCAATTTTCATTGCTCTAAAATTTTAAACTTGACAGTTAATACTTTTTCATCATGCAAATATTGCATATAAATACGCAATATGCAAATTTTAGTCGTGCTATATTTATATTAATAGAAAAATAGTAGCATAATCGCATATTATTAGCATATTTATGTATAAATATCTAATAAATGCTGTCGCACAACAGAAATTTCATCTGCTACAAACTTAGGTGAAACAGGGAACTCCTGAAAATGGAAATATGCCATAATAGTCTTATTTTTTGCAAAATTTATTGTAAATATGAGTTTTATGCACTATATTTGCATAAATATGACACACAAGTCTTTTATAACAAAAATTGTGTCTGGAGAACCTATAACAGAAAAGATACTATTTTAAACAAAAAAGATCGACTCTGCGAGTCATAAATATCCACCATAAAAGATATTAAGATGAATCAGAAAACACAACGATTTGCGATAATTCGCAAGATAATACGCAACGAACAGATATCTTCTCAAGAGGAGCTTATCACACGTCTGAGTGAGAATGGAGTAGAGATCACACAGAGTACACTCTCCAGGGATTTGAAGTTTATGAACGTGGCAAAAGTGCCTCACAAGAACAAAGGATATATATACGTTTTACCTAACTCTACAACTCACGAGGTAAACGTATCGGCAAATATATCGGACAACATCCTAAGCCTTTCGTTCTCAGGTAATTTAGGTGTATTAAAGACCAAATCGGGTTATGCAAGTGCCATATCTGTTCCGATCGATAACCTCGATTCGCCATACATTCTCGGCACCATAGCTGGCGACAATACGGTTTTGATTATTCTCAAAGAGGATGCTAAACGCAAAGACGTAACAGATGCTCTGCTGCGTATCTTCCCCACATTGAGCAATATGATTTAAACGGATAATATCCAACTAAAAAGGGTTGCCAACCTACTCGGTTGCGCAACCCTTTCGCTATCTGATTGTGTATGAAAACGTAGGAGTCAAAAAATGCAGCAAACACCGCAATCATCTTTTCTCCCGCGCACCATTCACACTCATATCTCTAATCCTCAAGTATATAGATATACTCATTGGGGCGTTGCATATGAAACTTCTCACGAGCATACTGCTCCAGATACTCATCATAGTTCAACCTCTCCAACAAAGTGCTATCCTCGCTGATGCGTTGCTGAAAAAAATCCCTCTGATCCTCCAAGAGCGAGATACGACTCTGAATCTTCACCATACGAACAAGATTACGCACGGTAAGCATAGCGGTATATATGATTATTACCGCCGTCAACACCTGCCACATTCTCTTGCTGAAATTAGATGCCATGCTTTCCTCTATGATAAATGATTCATCACGCACCTTTAGTGCAACTACTCTTCTACTACATAAATATCCTTCAGATTACGACCCAATTGGTTGTAATCCAAGCCATATCCCAAGATAAACTCATTACCAATAGGCAAAGCTACATACTCAATAGGATAATCATAGAGGAACTTCTCGGGCTTAAAGAAGAGCGTACATATTGCGACACTGCGAGGATTAAAGTCAGCAAAGTAATCCAATAGATGCTTCATACTGTGACCTGTCTCAACAATATCCTCGACAATAATTACATCGCGATCCTTGATATCAACATTCAAGCCCAACTCCATTTTCACCTTGCCTGTAGATTCTGTACCTGAATATGAAGATACCTTAACGAATGTCATCTCGCTATCAAAAGTGGTCTTACGCACCAAATCGCTCATAAAGAGGATTGATCCGCTCAACACACCCACAAAGATAGGCTCACGACCTGCATATCTTTCATTCAACTTAGAGGCAACCTCGGCTACAGCCTTATCAATCTGCTCTGCCGAAATCATGACCCTAAAGGTACGATCCTGCAATTTAATTCTATTCTCCATTCCTTAAACTTGGGTTATAGATTACAAGCGAGCGAATTGCCCTTGCAATCCACCCACAATAGATGTCTAACCTTTAATCAGAGCCTTAACCTCCTCATAAACAGTCTGGTCATTATAACCGAACTTCTCATCCAACACCTTGAATGGAGCTGAATATCCGAAATGATCCAAACTATGTATCTTACCCTCTTCGCCAACAAGTCCTCTCAGGGTAATAGAGAGTCCTGCAGTCAAACCATAACGAGGAACATCCTTCAACAATACAGACTCCTGATATGACTTTGGCTGGTCGCGGAACAAGCCCTCACTGGGAACGCTGACAACACGCACCGCAATACCCTCCTTACGAAGTAGCTCGGCACCCTCTACCAAAGTAGCAACTTCCGAACCCGATGCAACCATCACAACCTGAGCCTTAGCAGAATCCATCACGATATATGCTCCCTTAGTTGCCTGCTTAGCCTCCTCGCGGCGTGAGCAGCTCAAAGCTGGAAGGTTTTTAACATTCTGACGCGAAAGAATCAACGCCACAGGACGCTTCTCCGCCAAAGCAATCTGCCATGCAACAGCAGTCTCCTCAGCATCGGCTGGACGTAACACAACCATAGAACGCTCACCCTGATGGTTACGCAACTGCTCCATCAAACGGATCTGAGCCTCATGCTCGATAGGCTGATGTGTAGGACCATCCTCGCCCACACGGAACGAGTCATGAGTCCAGATATAGATAACCTTAAGACGCATCAACGCCGACAAGCGCAACGCAGGTTTCATATAATCCGAGAATACGAAGAATGTACCGCAAGCAGGGATTACACCACCATGCAGAGCCATACCATTCATGATACAAGCCATAGTAAGCTCAGCTACACCTGCTTGGAAGAACTGACCTGTAAAGTCACCGCGCTCAAAAGCCTTGGTCTTCTTCAAGAAACCGTCTGTCTTATCTGAGTTGCTCAAATCTGCCGAAGCCACGATCATATTCTCAATCTTCTCGGCATATACACCCAGCATAGTAGCCGATGCAGCACGGGTGGCAACATCTGCCTTCATCTCGATCTTATTATAGTCGATCTCTGGAATCTCACCCGATAGGAAGCGATTCAACTTACGTGAAAGATCCTTATTCTGCGAACGCCACTCTGACTCCTTAGCCTTAAGCTCGGTAGCCCACTGCTTGAGCTGCTCTTGGCGAGCAGCATAGATCTCGGCTGTCTCGGCAAAGATCTGGAATGGATTCTCTGCATCACCACCCAAATTAGCTACTGTAGCTGCCAAATCTGCGCCAGCACCCGACAATGGCTGACCATGAGTCGAAACCTTACCCTCGAAGCTCTCACCATTGGCACCGCAAGCACCCTTAGCCATGATAGAATGACCAACAATCAAAGTAGGCTTCTCGGTCTGGGCATTTGCCTCAACAAGTGCTGCACGCAACTGCTCTACATCGTGAGCATCTGCCTCAATCACATGCCAACCCCAAGCTTTATACTTAGCCACAACATCCTCACCATCGACCTCATCTACCTTAGTCGAGAGCTGGACATTGTTCGAATCATAATACATGATAAAGTTTGCCAACCCCAAGTGACCAGCAATACGACCTACGCCCTGTGAAATCTCCTCCTGAACTGCACCGTCAGAGATAAAGGCATATGTCTTATGTGCCATCCACTCTCCGAAACGAGCCACCATGAAACGCTCGGCAATAGCAGCACCCAGAGCCATGGCATGACCCTGACCGAGTGGACCTGATGTATTCTCCACACCATGCATCACATCTACCTCTGGGTGACCAGGGGTGATGCTACCCCACTGACGGAAGCTCTTCAGATCCTCCATCTGGTAGAATCCAGACAATGCCAGCACTGAATAGAGCATTGGTGACATATGACCAGGATCGAGGAAGAATCTGTCACGGAACGGATACTCAGGATTCTCTGGATCATACTTAAGGAACTCAGAATAGAGCAGATTGATAAAATCAGCACCACCCATAGCTCCGCCAGGGTGACCTGATTTAGCCTTTTCAACCATAGCAGCAGCCAAAATACGAATGTTATCTGCCGCCTTGTTTAGTTTAGAGTTAGAGAACATATATTTGATTACTTATTTCCTATTACACAAATATAGCACATTTTTCTTAACCTACCTGCTTAAGTTGCAAAAAATTCGACCCTTCAATACGCTTTTTTGCATAATCAAGCTCCAAGGTGTACTCCTTGGCATCGGAAGAGGGCAGATCAAACATAATATCAGTCACAATAGCCTCGCAAATCGAGCGCAAACCACGAGCCCCCAACTTATACTCATCGGCCTTCTGCACGATGTAATCCAACACCTCATCAGAGAACTTAAAGTCCACGCCATCCATTGCGAACAACTGCTCATATTGCTTTACTATAGCATTCTTTGGCTCGGTCAAAATTTTACGCAATGCCTCCACTGTAAGAGGTTGCATATAGGTCAAAACAGGCAATCGTCCCACCAGCTCAGGGATCAAACCAAACGATTTAAGATCCTGAGGCATAATATATTTCATCAAATTCTCGCGATCCACCTGCAAAGAGTTCTGCACTCCATAGCCGATGGCTCTTGTATTGAGTCGTTGAGCGATCTTCTTCTCTATGCCGTCAAATGCTCCGCCACAGATAAACAAGATATCTTTGGTATTGACCTGAATAAACTTCTGATCAGGATGCTTACGACCACCCTGAGGAGGTACATTCACTGTCGTGCCCTCCAGAATCTTCAACAAAGCCTGCTGCACACCTTCGCCCGAAACATCTCGCGTGATGCTCGGATTATCTCCCTTGCGGGCAATTTTATCTATCTCATCTATAAAGACAATACCTCGCTCTGCCGCCTTGACATCGTAGTCTGCCACCTGCAACAAGCGCGAGAGAATACTCTCCACATCCTCGCCCACATAGCCCGCTTCGGTCAACACCGTAGCATCAACGATAGTAAAAGGCACGTTCAACACTCGCGCGATTGTACGAGCCATCAAAGTCTTACCCGTACCAGTAGGTCCTACCAGCACGATATTCGACTTATCAATCTCCACATCGCCCTGCATACCATTTTCGCGACTCAAGATACGTTTGTAGTGGTTATAGACCGCCACCGACATATATCGCTTGGCATCATCCTGACCTATGACATATTGATCCAGCACCGACTTAATCTGCTGGGGCTTCATAAGTTTATCCAAGCTCAGTTCACGACCATCTGCCGAAGCCTTACCCTTACCTGAGACAAGCTCGCTCTCACGCAAAAGCTGATAACCTCGATCCACACAATTATTGCAGATATTAGAGCCATCAACACCCTGGAACATCAACGCCACATCGCTACGCTTTGCACCACAAAACGAGCAGCAATCCTCATGACCTCGACCTGTCCCTTTATGCTTATTTGCCATACTAATTATTTTTTATTTCGTGCGCTTACCCAATACTGCATCAATCAAGCCATACTCTTTAGCCTCCGCCGATGTCATCCAATAATCGCGGTCTGCATCACGCTCAATCTTCTCTACCGACACACCAGAGTGATGAGAAAGGATCTCATAAAGCTCCTTTTTGGTCTTCATGATCTCACGAGCCGTAATCTCAATATCGGAAGCCTGACCCTGCGCACCACCCAACGGCTGATGGATCATGATGCGAGAGTGTGGCAATGCCGAACGCTTGCCGGCAGCGCCTGCGGTAAGCAACACAGCACCCATCGAAGCTGCCAATCCTGTACATATGGTAGCCACGTCACTCGATATGAGTTGCATAGTATCGTATATCCCCAAGCCTGCCGAAACCGATCCACCAGGAGAGTTGATATAGATCTGGATATCCTTCGAAGGATCTACCGACTCCAGAAAAAGTAACTGTGCCTGAATGATATTGGCAGCATCATCATAGATCGGAGCACCCAAGAAGATGATACGATCCATCATAAGTCGAGAAAAGACATCCATCGTAGCAACATTCAACTGACGCTCCTCAATAATTGTCGGAGAGACATATGCCGACTGAATAGATTTAAAATCGTGCAATTTCAGACTACTGATACCACAATATCCTTTGGCATACTTTTCAAATTCACTCATATCGTTATACTTTATATATTAATATATTTATTCACTCCATGCGATAATAACCTCGGCACACCCAAAACGGATTACTCCTTACGCCCATGCCCCAGATTTACCGCCACAAAGAAAACTAAAAATTGGACTCTGCAAACTTTACGCCCAGAGTCCAATCCAAGAACTATCTCGACACTCTTTGACCCTTAACTTACATCAAGAGTCTCGAGCATTCGACATCATTATTATTAAATCTCCTGAGCCAACTTAGCGAACTCCTCTGAAGATACAGACTTGTTAGAGACCTTGATCTGAGACTTAACGTACTCTACAACCTTCAACTCATAGAGCTTCTCATAGATCTTCTGTGACTGCTCCTTGTTCTCAAGGATCTGCTTAGAGAAGTTAGCAATCATCTCTTCTGGAGCCGATGGCATGCCATACTGAGCAAACTGAGCCTTTGCAAACTCCTTAGCCTCAGCCTCAGCCTCCTCCTTGCTTACGCGCAACTCAGCTGTATCGATGAAGTGCTTCTGGATGTAGTTCCAAGTGAACATCTTAACGAAGCCATCGAAATCCTTCTCGATATCCTCCATAGTGAACTTACCCTCGTTGATAGTGAACAACCAACGCTTCAAGAATGCCTCAGGCATCTGCAAAGCAGCCTTCTCCATAAGGAAGTTGCGAACGCGGATAGTGAAGAGGTAATCAGACTCACGCTTAAGCTCAGTCTCGATCTCTGATGTCAAGAACTTGTTCAACTCCTCCTCTGAAGTGATGTTACCTGCTGGGAAAGCCATCTTGAAGAACTCCTCGTTGAGCTCTGGGTTAGCAAACTGACGGATCTGCTTGATCTCCAAAGAGAACTTAGGATTGATTGTCTCTAACTCATCCTCCTTAACCTGAAGGATAGAAGCACGCTGAGAAGTTGACTTGTAGAGCTCGTTTACATCTACATCCATCTTATCGCCAACCTTCTTACCCAAGAAGATAGCACGCTCCTCATCGCTCATTGAGATAAGACCTACATAGGCGTCCTCGATACGGATATCGCCGTTATCCAAGATAACAGTCAAAGCCTCATCCTTCTCAACCTTCTCAACATCTACCAAACGACCGTAGCGGCGCAAGTAGTTATCCTTGTAAGCCTCTACCATCTTGTCATCGATCTTGATCTTGTTGTATGTGAGCTTGTCATCCTTTGTAAGCTCTACCGCGATCTTTGGAGCCTCACCGATCTCGAACATAAACTCATGCTCGGTGTTGTTCTCGAAATCGAAATCACCCTGCTCCTCTGATGGGATAACATCGCCTACATACTCGATACCCTCCTTCTGCAAATACTCGAATACTGAGTTTGATGCGATACGGTATGACTGCTCAGCAACTGCACCCTTACCATACATCTTGCGTACAATGCCCATAGGAACCATACCAGGACGGAAACCTGGGATATTAGCCTTACGCTTGTAGTCACGCAACATCTTATCAACTGCCTCTGCATAATCTGCCTCTGCAACGAGTACCTTCAAAATCGAAGTACCTGCCTCGCGCTGTTCTCTTGTAATCTTCATAATTCTGATTTAGTATTTTATTTATTTCGTATTTTCTATGCTAATTCGGAGTGCAAAGGTAATTAATTTTAATTAATTAAAAGCCTTTCTATGTTAATTTATTTTTAATGAGACGTTTTTAGTTATGCTATAGTCACTTGCTGTAGACAAAAATAAGAGGATAATCCGCCACTTCACATTGGATTATCCCCACTAAACTTATAACTCAAGACGTTATTTCGCCACACCCCGATAGACTCTCTTTCGATACAACTGATCACGAAGTTGCGGGCGGAATCCCGCTTCGCGGATTGCCTGCTGGATACCTTCGGCATCGAACTTATTATGCGCTCCAGCACTTGACACCACATTCTCCTCGATCATAATAGAACCCATGTCGTTTGCTCCACTATGCAGGGCGAGTTGTGCCGTAGGCTTTCCCACCGTCAGCCACGAGGCTTGGATATTTTGTATATTATTAAGAATCAAGCGACTCACCGCGATTACTCTGATATACTCCAATGCCGAAAATTGCGACCTTACACCCTCCGCCTCAAGCCTTGTTCCACTCGAACGGAAGATCCACGGGATGAATGCCAAGAACCCATAATTTCCCTCTGGACAACGAGCCTGCAAATCACGAATTGTCAGCAGATGATCTATCCTCTGGTGAGGAGTCTCCACATGACCATACATCATGGTTGCTGAGGTAGCGAGATTCATCTCATGAGCCTCGTGCATAACCTCCAGCCACTCCTCGACACTCGGTTTGGCAGGCGAGATAGTTTTTCTCACCTGAGGATCAAGAATTTCTGCTCCAGCACCTGGTAAAGAATCCAAACCTGCAGCCACCAAACGCTCCAAAGCCTTACGTGAGGTAATGCCACTAATCTTCGCAATATGAGCTACTTCGGGCGCACCCAAAGCATGCAGACGCACCTGAGGATAGAGTCGTTTGAGCTCGCTGAACAACTCTTCATAAAATTCTATACCCAATTTTGGATGCAGACCGCCCTGCAACAAAAGCTGATCGCCACCCAATTCCAGCATACGATCTATCTTCTGGCGATACTCCTCTATCGTAGTGATAAACGCCTTCTCCGTCTGGTGAGGTTTGCAATGGAAGTTGCAGAATTTACACCCTGAAATACAGACGTTTGTGATATTTACATTGCGATCAATCTGCCATGTAACAACATTCGGATCAGCCACCACTGCTCGCCTAACCTCATCGGCAACAGCTGCTAGACGCTCCAGCGGAGCCTCATCCCACAACCAATACGCCTCCTCTTGACTGAGTGTAGCGCGATCCCTCGCCTTAGAAAATATCTCCTCTGCCTTTATCATCTCTTTGCACTTACTATCAATTCGAAATCTATCGTACGGCGGCGCATATCTACCCCCTTGACTCTAACCCACACCTCATCACCAAAGGCAATACGGCGACCCGAGGCACGACCCACAACCTCGAAACGAGCCTCATCATACATATAGAAATCGC